>JAJZET010000235.1:11515-137615 GCA_021805685.1 Pseudomonadota bacterium | reverse complement strand
AAGTGTTCCTGCAAGCCGCGCCCCATCAGCAGGTTGAACTTCTGGTCGGTACCGCCCAGCTCCACGTCGGCCTGGAGCGCGACCGAGTCGTAGCCTTGGGTCAAGGGATACATGAACTCGTGGATCGCGATCGGCTGCTGCGCGGCATAGCGCTTGGCGAAGTCGTCGCGCTCCAGCATGCGCGCCACGGTGTGCTGTGCGGCGAGCTTGATCATGTCGGCCGCGCTCATCTTGCCGAACCACTCGGAATTGAAGCGAACCTCGGTGCGTTCGCGGTCGAGCACCTTGTAGACCTGCGCGGCGTAGGTCTCGGCATTGCGCAGCACATCCTCGCGGGTGAGCGGCTTGCGCGTGGCGTTCTTGCCGGTGGGGTCGCCGATCATGCCGGTGAAGTCTCCGATCAGGAAAATCACCTGGTGCCCCAGGTCCTGGAACTGGCGCATCTTGTTCAGCAGCACGGTGTGGCCGAGGTGCAGGTCGGGGGCGGTCGGGTCAAAGCCCGCCTTGACGCGCAATGGACGACCGCTCTTCAGGCGCTCCAGCAAATCTTCCGGCTTGATGATTTCGTCGGCGCCTCGTGCGATCAAGGCCAACGCCTGCTCGGGTTCGTTCATGCATTCCTCGGAAGTGTGGTTGTCATGACAGCCATTCGGGCGATGGCAATCACGGATTGGCGTTAATTGTGCGTTAACCGAAAACTCGACGCAAACCCTTGATGGAAAAGGGATTGACGCACTTGTCATGTGGCATCTATGTTACGCGGGATTGTTACTTTGTACGACGAGGCTCGCGCAGGCATGAGTGGAAAAATTCGGGGGGGGCTCCGCGCACGCAAGCAGGCCATTTGCCGCAAGGCACAGCGACGGCACTGCAGTTTCTACGAGCGCTGCGCGCACTGGTCGTTTGATCGTTCGGAATCCGCTTCGCCGATCCACTGGCATCGCGAACGCTGGGTACTGGCCGGCACCGCGCTGATCGCGACCCTGCTTTCCGGTTTCATCATGCCTGCCTGGGCCACCGCCATGAAGCCCGCGCCCACGGTCGAGCCCCATACCCTGCTGCCGCTGCCGCTGCCCAAACTGAGTCCGATTCGACAAGCCGCCCCCAAGGTGGACGACTGGCAGGTGGTGCGGGTGCAGCCAGGCCAGACGCTGTCCGACATCTTCAGCAGTCACGGCCTGAGCCTCACCGATCTGCAGAGGGTGATGGATGCCGCCGGCAGCGCGAAGTCGGCGTTGCACAGCATCCATCCGGGCCAGGAATTCGATTTCCTGATCGGCAAGGATGGCAGTCTCCGCGGCTTCCGCTTCGACAAGGACCAGGCCGACCGCGCCATCGTGCGCCTCGATGGTCCGCAGCCCACGATGACACTGCAAGCGCGGGTGATGGACGTGCGTGAAGAGGTGGCGCACGGCGTGATCCGCAGCAACCTGTATGCCGCCGGCGCAGCGGCCGGCTTGAACGCGGCGATGGTGGGCAAGCTCGCCAACCTGTTCAAGTACGACATCGACTTCGTGCAGGACCTGCGCCCAGGCGACAGCTTCACCGTGATCTACGACGCAACCTACCGCGACGGCGTACGGCGCGGCGAGGGCGACATCGTGGCCGCGGAGTTCGTGAACCAGGGCACGCGCTACACCGCCTACCGCTTCAAGAAGGCCGACGGCGACTATGGCTGGTTCAGCGAGGACGGCCGACCGATCCAGAAGTCCTTCCTGCGCATTCCGGTGGATTTCACCCGTATCTCCTCGCCTTTCAGCATGGACCGGCTCGATCCGATCACCGGCCGCCGCCAGGAGCACTCAGGCGTGGATTACGCCGCGCCGATGGGCACGCCGATCCACGCCGCCGGCGACGGTGTCATCAAGTTCCGTGGCTGGGAGCGCGGCTACGGCAACTTCGTGGTGATCCAGCACAACAAGGACATCAGCACGGCCTATGGCCACATGTCGCGCTTCGCCAAGGGCGAGCGCGTCGGCGAACACGTGAAGCAGGGCGAGGTCATCGGCTACGTCGGCATGACCGGCTGGGCTACCGGGCCGCACCTGCATTACGAATTCCGCGTCGACGGCGTGGCACGCAACCCGCAGACCGTGACGCTGCCCAAGCCCCAACCGCTGCCGGCGGCGCAGTTGGCGAAGTTCAAGGCCACTGTGGTGAAGCCGGAGCTGGCGCGGCTCGAGCAGATTGACCAACGCATCAAGCTGGCACGCAACGACACGCCGGCCGACCATACCGACAACTGAGCGGCGTGTCTGTGTGAGTGATGCCCCGACGCTGTATCTCGGCCTGATTTCCGGTACCAGCGCCGACGGCATCGACGCCGCGCTGGTGTCGTTCGAGGGCGACCAGCCACACCTGCTGGCTGCGCAGACGTACCCGTGGCCGGCCGCCTTGCGCGAACAGATCCTTGCCGTGGCGCAGGGCGAAGCCGCGATCGACCTGGACGCCTTCGGTCGACTGGACATTGCGCTGGGCGACCGCTTCGCCGAAGCCGCGCTCAGTTTGCTCGGGCAGAGCGGTACGCCTGCCGCAGCCGTGCGTGCGATCGGCTCGCACGGTCAGACGGTGCGCCATCGCCCCACCGGCGAACACGCCTTCACGCTGCAACTCGGCGATCCCGCCACCATCGCCGAACGTTGCGGCATCGACGTGGTGGCCGACTTCCGTCGTGCCGACCTGGCCGCCGGCGGTCAGGGTGCACCACTGCTGCCGGCCGTACATGCGATGTTGCTGGCCCACCCCGGGCATGCACGCGTGGTGCTCAACCTTGGCGGCATTGCGAACATCACCGTGCTGGGGGCCGGCGGCGACGTGATCGGCTTCGACACGGGCCCGGCGAACGGCCTGCTCGACGCCTGGTGCCTGCGCCATCGCGGCGAGGCATTCGACCGCGATGGCAGGTTCGCGGCCAGCGGCAGGGTCGACGACACATTGCTCGACGCGCTGCTGGCCGATCCTTATTTTGCGCTGTCGCCGCCCAAGAGCACGGGCCGCGAACACTTCCATCTCGATTGGCTGGCCGCGCATCCGCGCGTGGCCACGCTGGAGCCGGCCGACGTGCAGGCCACGCTGCTGGAGCTATCGGCGCGCAGCGTGGCCGAGGCCATCGCACGTCACGCGCCGAACGCCAGGGAGGTGCTGGCCTGCGGCGGCGGCGTGCACAACGGCGTGCTGATGCGCCGGCTCGCCAGCCTGCTGGCACCATGCACGCTGGCCAGCACCTCCGCCTTCGGCGTGGATCCCGATTTCCTCGAAGCCAGCGCGTTTGCGTGGCTGGCCCGACAGCGCCTGCTCGGACTGCCTGGCAACCTGCCCGCCGTCACCGGCGCGCGGGGGCCGCGGCTGCTCGGCGCGATCCACCCCGCGCCGCGCTGAAAACGGCCGACGCTCAGGCCTCGCGCAGGACCGGCAGCAGCCCGTCGCCGCGAGCGGCCGAAAGCGCCTGCAAGGCCTCACGGAATGCCGCCTGCTCGGTGGCATTCCAAGGGCCGGCCAGCATGGCCAGCTCGTGCGCATCGACCGCCGCTTCAGTGCGCTGGCCATCCTCGGCCACGCCGAGGCCACGCCGCAGCGCATGCAGGAGCACTTCGTTGACGGTCAGCTGGCGATTCTTGGCGAACGCCTGGATGCGCTCGGCCAGCAGATGATCGACTTGGCGTATCACGAGATCAGGCATGGCACCGTCGCTTCGTTGTCCGCCCCCTGTACCGCGGATCGTCGTGCGCCGCAGAGCCTACGGCAACGGTCGGCGCGGCAATCCGTGGCGCAAGTCGCAATGCGTCTTCAGCTTGCGTTGGCGGAAGGCGCTCCCAACGGATCGAAGCGCCCCCACAAGGCGGCGAACAGCAGCATCGCCGGCAGTACCGAAAGCACGGTAATGACGAAATAGCCGCCATAACCCGAGGCAGCCACGATGCTGCCGGCGAAGAAGCCGAGCACCTTGCCGGACAGGTTCACCAGCGAACTCAGCAAGGCGTACTGCGTGGCCGTGTGCTGACGGTTCACCAGCAGGGAGAGGAAAGCCACCGTCGGCGGCCCGAGCATGCCCTCGAAGAAGTTCTGCCCGGAGATCGCCAGCGTCAGCATCGCCAGATGGCCGGGATGGGAGACCAGCAGGAGGTAAAGCAGGTTGCTGACCGCGCCGAGCACGATGCAGCCGCCAAGCGATCGCCACGCGCCCCAGCGCGCCACCGCCACGCCACCGGCGAAGGCACCGGCGATGCCGATCCAGATGCCGTAGATCTTGGTGACCGCCCCGATTTCGGTGTTGGAAAAACCCATGTCGCGGTAGAACGGTCCCATCACGCCACCGATGATGGCCTGCTCGGGAATCTTGAACAGCAGGATGAACAGCAGGGTGAGCAGCGCAATTGGCAACCGGTAGCGCCGAAAGAAATCCGCAAAAGGCTCGACCACGCTCTCGCGCATCGCCTGCCGCCATGAAGCCGGCGCGAGGCGCAGCACCTCGGGCTCGCGCATGACCAGCGTGACCAGCACCGGCAACGTCATCGCTATCGCCATCAGCACGTAGATCTGCGCCCAGTGGATGTGGTCGGCGAGGATCAGCGCCAGCGCGCCGGAAACCAGCAGGCCGAACCGGTAACCCAGCGAATACGTCGCCACCAGTGCGCCCTGCGCCGAAGGTGGCGCGATCTCGATGCGATAGGCATCGATGGCGATGTCCTGCGTGGCGCCCATGAAGGCGACGAACAGCGTGGCCGCCACAAACAGCGGCAGTTGCCGCGGCGTCAACGCGGCCATCGCCAGCAGGCCCGCGGCAACGCCGAGCTGGGCGAGCAGCAGCCAGCCCCGGCGCTGGCCCAGGCGCGTCAGCAACGGCAGCTTGCCGTGGTCCAGCAGCGGCGCCCACAGGAACTTGAACACGTAGGTCATGCCGGCGCTGGCGATCATCGTGATGTCCTCCAGCTTGATGCCGTTCTGCTTCAGCCAGAACGACAAGGTGTAGGACACCAGCAGGAACGGCAGCCCGGAGGAAAACCCTAGCAGGCACATCGTCCATGCCGCCGGCTGCGAGAACGCGTGCCAGATCGACGCTCGGCGCGCCGGCGCCGCGGCTTCAGTCGGCATAATCGACGGTGTACGGCGCGTGGTCGGAGAAGCGCTCGTCGCGGTAGATCGAGCAACGCTTGAGGCGCTTGCCCAGCGCCGGCGTGACGAGCTGGTAGTCGATGCGCCAGCCCACGTCGTTCGCGCGGGCATTGCCGCGGTTCGACCACCAGGTGTAATCCTCGCCCTCGGGATGCAGCGTACGGTAGCTATCCACCCAGCCGCGCTCGACCAGGCCGTCCATCCAGGCGCGCTCCTCCGGCAGGCAGCCGGAATTCTTCTGGTTGGACTTCCAGTTCTTGATGTCCTTGGCGCTGCGCACGATGTTCCAGTCGCCGCACAGCACATAGTCGCGGCCGCTCTTCAGCCATCCGTCGAGGATCGGCGCGAGCCAATCCATCGCCTTGAACTTGAACTGCTGGCGTTCCTCGCCGGAGGACCCCGAGGGCACATACAGCGACACCACGCTCAGGTTGCCGAAGCGCGCCTCGACGTAACGGCCTTCGTTGTCGAATGCGTCCCAGCCCAGCGCCGTGCGCACTTCGTCGGGTTCGCGCTTCGCGTAGATCGCCACCCCGGAATAGCCTTTCTTGCTGGTGGCGTCGCGGTAGAAGCAGTGGTGGCCGTCGGGACGGAACATCGGATCGACGAGTTGATCCTCCTGCGCCTTGGTTTCCTGCAGGCAGACCACGTCCGCACGCTGCTGCCGCAACCACTCGAACGCACCCTTGCTCGCGGCGGAGCGGATACCGTTGGCGTTCAGGCTGATGATGCGCATGCGCGACTCCCGGGACGATGCGGGCATCATAGCAACCATGCCCGCATCGCCCATCGTCCACGTCCGACCCGTCACGCCCGACCTGCGCGAAGCCGTGCTGCGCCTGCGTGCGCGCCCGGAGCAGGACGGTTTCGTGAGCCCGCCCGCGCATACCCTGCCGGACGCCGAGCAATGCCAGGGCAGCCAGCCGATGGCAATACTGCTGGATGACGCGGTCATCGGTTACTACCGCATCGACCGCAGCGCACGCAGCCTCGCCGGTCGCGATCGCGACGCGGAAGCGCTGGGCCTGCGCTCGTTCCAGCTGGATGCCGCGTGGCAGGGCCGCGGTCTCGGCACGCTCGCGCTGGACGCCCTGCTGGCCGATCTCGCGCTGCGCCATCCGCAGGCGTGCCACATCGTGCTCACGGTGAACTGCGACAACGCCGCCGCACTGGCGCTTTACCGCAGCGCGGGCTTCGCCGACAGCGGCACGCTGTACCATGGCGGCCGCTCCGGGCCGCAGCACCTGCTGTGGCGCCATCTGCCCTGACGAGAATCCCATGCACGACTACCAGCGCGATTTCATCGAACTCACCCTGCAGCGCGAAGTGCTGCGTTTCGGCGAATTCACGTTGAAGTCCGGCCGGCAGAGCCCGTACTTCTTCAACATGGGGCGCATCGATTCCGGTGCTGCGCTGGGCCAGCTCGGCCGCGCCTATGCCGCCGCCGTGGTGAACGCCGGCATTGAAGTGGACATGCTGTTCGGCCCGGCCTACAAGGGCATCGCGCTGGCCGCCGCCACCGCCATCGCGCTGGCCGAGCAGTACGATCGCGACCTGCCCTGGGCGTACAACCGCAAGGAAGCCAAGGACCATGGCGAAGGCGGCGTGCTGGTCGGCGCACCGCTCCAGGGCCGCGTGCTGATCGTGGACGACGTGATGACCGCCGGCACCGCGGTGCGCGAATCGCTGGCGCTGATCCGAGCGCACGGCGCCACGCCGGCCGGCGTGCTGATCGCGCTGGATCGGCAGGAGCGTGGCCAGGGCGAACTCTCCGCCGCGCAGGAAGTGACGCGCGACCACGGCATCCCGGTCATCGCCATCACCAGTCTGGCCGACGTGCTGGCCTACGCGGGCGAACACCCCGGCCTGGCCGCCGAACACGCCCGGCTGCTGGCGTACCGCGAACGTTACGGAGCGCACGGCTGAGCGCCACAGCCACGTCTATACTGCCCGGCGAGGGGGAACGTCCATGCGCAAGCCATACCGCATCCTGATCGCCGCCGCGCTGCTCGCCAGCGCATCGGTCTGCGCCCAGCAAAACACCGGCAACAACGGCCTGCGCTACAAATGGGTGGATGCCCAGGGCGTGCCGCACTTCAGCGACAGCCTCACCCGGGATGCACTCAAGTACGGCTATGTCGTGGTCAACGACCAGGGCATGGTGGTGCAGCGCGTGCAGCGCCAGCTCAGCCCGGAGGAGCGCGCCGCCGCACAGAAGCTGGCCAGGCAGCAGGCCGACGCGCGGCGTGCCGCCGAGGACCAGGCGCGCGCCGACGAGCAGCTCCTCGCCTCGTATCCCGACGAGGCCTCATACAAGGCCTCGCTGCAGCAGGCGCTGGCGAACATGGATCAGCAGTTGCACACCAGCAAGCTCAACCTGCGCAGCCAGGAGCAGGCGCTGACCGACCTGCTCGCCCGCGCCGCGGAAGCCCAGCACAACAAGCAGCCGGTGCCGAAGTTCCTGCAGGACAGCATTGCCAAGCAGCGCG
This sequence comes from Pseudomonadota bacterium, assembly GCA_021805685.1. Lineage (GTDB taxonomy): Bacteria > Pseudomonadota > Gammaproteobacteria > Xanthomonadales > Rhodanobacteraceae > Rhodanobacter_A. The sequence continues at coordinate 130,014 of JAJZET010000235.1, read as the reverse complement.
CCGTGGTGAGTGGACTGCAGGCGCTGCTGCAGCGCCAGCAGGCGCAACGCGACCAGGCTGCGCAGCAGCAGGCACAGCAGCTGGCGCATTACCGCGCGCTGCAGGCGGCGCAGAACCAGCAGGACTGACGCCGGCCTCGCCGGCGCGATCAGAACGGCATCTTCAGGCGGAAGTCCACGGCCAGCAGCCGCCGCCGGAACGCCATCTGGATGCGCTTGAGCGCCGCCGGGTTGTCGGCGTCGAAACGCAGCACCAGCACCGGCGTGGTATTCGATGCGCGCACCAGGCCCCAGCCGTCCGGCCAGTCGGCGCGCACACCGTCGATGGTGACGATGGTGGCATCGTCGAAGTTCACGTCCGCCATGAACTTCTCCATGAAGCGGTAGTGCTCGCCCTCGGCCATCTCGATCTTCAGCTCGGGCGTGGAAACGCCCTTGGGCAGGGTGTCGAAGATTTCCTCGGGGCTGCGCTCTTCCAGGTCGCCGGCGAGGATTTCCAGCAGGCGCGCGCCGGCGTAGATGCCATCGTCGAAGCCGTACCAGCGCTCCTTGAAGAAGAAATGCCCGCTCATCTCGCCGGCCAGCTCCGCGCCGGTCTCGCGCATCTTGGCCTTGATCAGCGAGTGGCCGGTGCGCCACATCAGCGGGCTGCCGCCGGCTTCGAGGATCTGGCCCTTCAGGTGCCCGGTGCACTTGACGTCGTAGATGATGGTGGCGCCCGGCTGGCGCGACAGCACATCACGCGCGAACAGCATCAGCAGGCGGTCGGGGAAGATGATCTCGCCCGCCCGGGTCACCACGCCGAGGCGGTCGCCGTCGCCGTCGAAGGCCACGCCCAGATCGGCCCCGGTCTGCTTCACCGCATGGATCAGATCCTCGAGGTTGTGCGGATCGGAAGGATCGGGGTGATGGTTCGGGAACGTGCCGTCCACCTCGCAGTACAGCGGCACCACCTCGCAACCGATACCGGCCAGCACCTGCGGCGCCACCGCGCCGGGAATGCCGTTGCCGCAGTCCACCACCACCTTGAGCCTGCGCTCGGCCTGCACGTCGGAGACGATCCGCTCGAGGTAGTCCGGCAGCACGTCGAGCTGGCGCAGGTGACCGCCGCCGTCGCGCTCCAGCGCGTTGTCGGCGATGCGCCGGTACAGGTCCTGGATCGCCCCCTCGGACAACGTCTGGCCGCCGACCACGATCTTGAAGCCGTTGTAGTCCGGTGGATTGTGGCTGCCGGTGACCGACACGCCGCAACCCGTGTTGCAATGGTAGGTGGCGAAATACACCACCGGCGTGGGCACGGCGCCGAGGTCGATCACATCCACGCCGGCTTCGCGCAGGCCGTCGGCCAGCGCGCCGGCGAGCTCCGGGCCCGACAGGCGGCCGTCGCGGCCCACCACGATCTCGCGCAGCCCCTGCTCACGCATCAGCGTGCCGATGGACTGGCCCAGCAGACGCGCCACGTCCGCGTTGAGCGAAGCGCCCACCACGCCGCGGACGTCGTAGGCGCGGAAGATGGTCGGATCGACCGCCACGTCCGGTGCTACCCGGGCCACGGGCGCTGGTGCAGGAGCAGCGACGAGCTTGGCCATCACCGGCTCAGGCGGCGCCGCCTTGCGTGCCGCCTCCGCAGCCTGCTTGAACTCGTCGAGGTCGATGTCCTGCTCGGCCGCCGCTCCCGCACGCCGGCGCAGGCGCCACCACAACAGGTAGAAACCGCCGCCGAGACCGGCCAGCGCCAGCAGGGCTGCCAGCGGCCACGAGCGCGGCAGCACGATGAAGGCCACCGGCAGGGCCGCGGCCACGCTGAAGCTGCTGCCCGGTACCATCTTGGCGATCGGCTCCACCTGGGCGCCTGCGCTGCCGTGCGAAAGAATGCGCATGTCGGTGCTGGCGTCGCCCTGGCGCAGGTCCAGCCGCCCGCCCGCTGGCGACACCGCGTCGAAGGCCTGCTGCACCGGCGCGAACGGCAGCTCCACCCACAGCCAGGCCTGCTGCGGGGAACCCAGCGGCAGCACCACGCTCAGGCGGCGATCGTTCGCCGCCGACGCCACGCTCTGTACCGGCGGCAGACCCTCGGCGGTCTGCGCAGCCATCAGTTGTGCCGCCTTGGCATAACCGAACGCGCGGAAGTCCGCGTGCACCACCTCGCTGAGGCTCGCACTGTAGACGTCGATCTGGCGCGCCTGCGGCAGCTTCGAACGCAGCGCGGCCAGCCATGCGGTGCGGTCGCCCTGCAACAGGGCCGGATCCAGCGTAGCAACAGCCTTCCGTACCGCCTCGCGCTGCGCGGTCACCACCTGTGTGAGTTGCTGTACTGCACTGTCGCGCGCCTGTCGCACGAGCGCAGCCGCATGGCCCTCGTCGGCAATCAGCCACGCTTGCCATGCGCAGAACGCGCCGAGCAGGCTCAGCAACGTGCCCAGCGCCAACGGCAACAGGCGCCGAAGATCGAGCTGTGCACGCCACGATTCCCTGGTCTTACTCATCGCCATCCCCAGCCCTGCTGCTATCCGCCCTACCCGGCCCGACCATGCCGCGCCGGGTTATTTGATGCCCGTCGAACCGAAACCACCCGCGCCGCGCGTGCTGGGCGCGAAGTCGGCCACGATATTCAGCCGCGCCTGCGCCACCGGTACCAGCAGCAGCTGCGCGATGCGGTCGCCCACGCCGATGGTGACCGGCTCGCGGCCGCGGTTCCAGCATGAAATCATCAGCGGCCCCTGGTAGTCGGCATCGATCACGCCGACCAGGTTGCCCATCACCAGGCCCTGCTTGTGACCCAGGCCCGAGCGCGGGACGATCAATGCGCACCAGCCCGGGTCGCCGATATGGATGGCGATGCCGCTGGGCACCAGCGCGCTGTCGCCGGGCGCCAGCGTGAGCGGCACATCCAGCGCGGCGCGCAGGTCCATGCCCGCGCTGCCGGCGGTGGCCGCTTCGGGCAACGGGATCGTGTCGCCCAATCGCGGATCGAGGATTTTCAGCGCTACATCCAGCATCGTCGCCCTCATCCGCGCACCGCGCGATAGCGTTCTGCCACGCAGGCCACCAGTTGCCGCGCCAGCTCGACCTTGCCGGCGCGGGCCAGCGCCAGCATGCCATCGGCCCAGTACACGTCGAGCGCGTTGTCGGCCGTTTCAAAGCCAAGGCCTTCGCCGACGCGATTGGCGGCGATCATGTCCAGGCCCTTGCGCTGCAGCTTGTCCTGGGCGTAGCGCGCCACGTCGTGTGTTTCGGCGGCGAAACCGACCAGAAAAGGATGGCCGGGCCGCGCCGACAGGCTGGCCAGGATGTCGGGGTTCTCGGCCAGTTGCAGCACGAGATCCGCACCGGCCTGCTTCTTTAGCTTGCGCTCGGCCACTTCGGACGGTCGGTAATCGCCCACCGCCGCCGCGCCGACATAGATCTGCGCCTGCGTACAGGCATCCAGCACCGCGGCATGCATCTGCGCCGCGCTGCGCACGTCGATACGGCGCGCCACGCCGGATGGCGTGGCCAGGCTTACCGGGCCGGCCACCAGGGTCACCCGCGCGCCCGCCTCGGCGGCGGCCTGCGCCACCGCGAAACCCATCTTGCCGGAGCTGCGGTTGCCGATGAAGCGCACCGGGTCGATGTCCTCGAACGTGGGACCGGCGCTGACCACCACCGCCATGCCGGCCAGCGCGCCGCCGCCGAACGTGGCCGCCAGCGCATCGCGCAACTCGTGCGGCTCCAACATGCGGCCCGAGCCCACGTCGCCGCAGGCCTGCTCGCCTGCCGCCGGGCCCAGCACCTGCACACCGCGCTGGCGCAACAAGGCGATGTTGGCCTGCAGCGCCGGGTGCGCCCACATCTGCTGGTTCATCGCCGGCGCCACCGCCAATGGCGCGGCGCTGGCCAGGCACAGCGTGGTAAGCAGGTCGTCAGCGTGGCCGTGCGCCAGCCTGGCGAGGATGTCCGCACTGGCCGGCGCGACGAGAATGCGTTCGGCCCAGCGTGCCAGCTCGATGTGGCCCATGGCGGCTTCGGCGTTTTCGTCCCACAGCGAGGTGCGTACCGGTTGACCCGAGAGCGCCTGGAAAGTGGCCGCACCGACGAAGTGTTGCGCCCCCGCGGTCATCACCACGCGCACCTCGGCACCCTGGTCGCGCAGGCGGCGAACCAGTTCGCAGGATTTGTAGGCGGCAATGCCGCCGGACACTCCCAGCAGGATGCGGCGTTGGGCAAGACTCATGTAGGTACGGCCTGACGTACGGGCAGACGGTTAGCTTACCGGAATCGTGCCACGCGACTGCTGCCCGCATCGCACCCACGCGGTCACGCTGCAGGCATGAGCATCCGCCACTGGCCCGAAGGCGAACGCCCCCGCGAAAAGCTGCTGGCGCGCGGGGTTGCCGCGCTGTCCGACGCGGAACTGCTCGCCGTGCTGCTTGGCAACGGCATACCCGGCAAGGACGCGATCGCGTTGGGCCGGGAATTGCTGAGCAGCGCCGGCAGCCTCGGCGCCCTGCTCGGGCGGCCCGACCGGCCGGTGCGCACCGCCGGACTCGGCCCGGCAAAGCGGGCACGCATCGCGGCGGCCCTGGAGCTGGCGCGGCGCAGCCTCGCCGAGCAGTTGAACGAACAACCCGCACTCGCCAACCCGCGCGACAGCGGCGATTTTCTCCGCGCCCGGCTGCGCCATCTCCCCTACGAGGTGTTCGGCTGCCTCTACCTCGACAACCGCCATCGCGTGCTCGGCTTCGAAGAGCTTTTCCGCGGCACGGTGGACGGTGCCAGCGTGCACCCGCGCGAGGTCGTGCGCGCCTGCCTCGCCCACAATGCCTGTGCGGTGATCCTGGCCCACAACCACCCGAGCGGTGTGGCGGAACCCAGCGCCGCCGACCGTGCGATCACCCGCGAGCTGCGCGACGCGCTGCAACTGGTGGGCATACGCGTGCTGGACCACCTGGTGATCGGCAGCGGCACGCCCGTCTCGATGGCTGCGCGTGGGCTGATCTGAGCGCGGGGAGCTTCTCTGGCGATCACCGCCATCGCGTCGGCGCCGGCCGGAAGCGCCGCAGTCGCCAAAGGCGACTCAAAAAAAAGCGGCGCGGGGGTTAGCCGCGCCGTGGATGCCGATTGCGGGGAGTGGACAAAGCGGCGTTTCCGAGTACCGGGCGGGAGGGGAGTTCCGCTGGTACCTGGGTAGTGTGGCGATCCTGCATGACACGCCGATGACGAGCCGGCACTGCAAGCATGACGGCCAAGCGCCGGTTACTTATGCACAAATGGCCAGGGGCGGCATTTACGTGCTCCATCGCAGGCATGACTTCAAGCACGGCTTGCAAGCCTCTGTAAAAAATACATTTTTTGCAAAGAATGCGGCGGCGTCCGCCAAAGCAAGTTCATCCGTCCGGATGGCAGGCTTCTTTCCCCACAGACTTATCCACAAGCCCGTGGAGCATCCCAACGCAAACCGGTCACCCTGGACGCCGCAGGCCGCCCCGACCCGCTGCTCTGCTACGATTGCCGGTTCCATCCCGGAACCGCATGCGCCCGTGAAAGCCCAGCTGCACGAACTGGTCCTCGAGGCCATCCAAACCCTGCAAACCCAGGCCGTCCTGCCCGCCGATCTCGCAGTGCCCGGCTTCGTGATCGAACGCACGCGCAGCCGCGAACACGGCGACTTCGCCTGCAACGCCGCCATGCTGCTGGCCAAACCCGCAAACGCCAAGCCACGCGAGCTGGCCGAGAAGCTGGTCGCCGTCCTGCCGGAAAGCGAGTTGCTGGCCAAGGTGGAAATCGCCGGCCCCGGCTTCATCAACTTCTTCCTCGCCGCTGGCGCCAGCCAGTCGCAGGTGCGCCGCATCCTCGAACAGGGGCCGCGCTATGGCCGCAACGGCATGGGTGCGGGTCGCACGGTGGGCGTGGAATTCGTCTCGGCCAACCCCACCGGCCCGCTGCACGTCGGCCACGGCCGCAATGCGGCGCTGGGCGACTGCGTGGCGCGCCTGCTGGAAGCCAGCGGCTGGAACGTGAAGCGCGAGTTCTACTACAACGACGCCGGCGTGCAGATCGCCAACCTCGCCGTATCGACGCAGGCGCGCGCGCGCGGTGTCGCCCCCGGCGACGCCGGCTGGCCGGAGGACGGCTACCGCGGTGACTACATCGCCGACGTGGCGAGGGCCTATCTGGCCGGTGAAAGCGTGAGCGTGGAAGGCCACACCGTCACCGGCGCCAGGGACCCGGAGAACCTCGACGCGATCCGCGCCTTCGCCGTGGCCTGCCTGCGCCGCGAGCAGAATATCGACCTGCAGGCCTTCGGCGTGGATTTCGACGTGTATTTCCTCGAATCCTCGCTCTACACCGACGGCAAGGTGGAGGAAACCGTACGCGAGCTGATCGCCCACGGCCACACCTACGAGGAAGGCGGCGCACTGTGGCTGAAGACCACCGACTTCGGCGACGACAAAGACCGCGTGATGCGCAAGTCGGACGGCACCTATACCTACTTCGTGCCGGACGTGGCCTACCACCTCAGCAAGTGGCAGCGCGGCTACGGCAAGGCGATCACCGTGCTGGGTTCCGACCACCACGGCTCGCTGGCCCGCGTGAAGGCCGGCCTGCAGGCGCTGGATGCCGGCATCCCCAAGGGCTACCCCGACTACCTGCTTTACCAGATGGTCACCGTGATGCGCGGCGGCGAGGAGGTGAAGATCTCCAAGCGCGCCGGCAGCTACGTCACCCTGCGCGACCTGATCGACGAGGTGGGCCGCGACGCCACGCGCTACTTCCTGATCGCGCGCAAGGGCGACTCCCAGCTGGTGTTCGACATTGACCTAGCGCGCGCACAGACCAACGACAACCCGGTCTACTACATCCAGTACGCCCATGCCCGCGTGTGCTCGGTGCTGCGGCAGGCCGGCGAGAAAGGGTTCACGTTCGATCAGGACAATGGGTTGGCGGAACTCGCACGGCTGGACAACGAACACGAGCAGGTGCTGCTCACCGAGCTGTCGCGCTACCCCGAAGTGGTGGAAGCCGCGGCCTCGAACCTCGAGCCGCACCTGCTCGCGGTCTGGCTGCGCGAGTTGGCCAACGCGTTCCATACCTACTACAACTCGCACCAGTTCCTGGTCGACGACAAGGACCTGCGCGACGCCCGCCTCGCCCTCGTGGTGGCGACCCGTCAGGTACTACGCAACGGCCTGGATCTGCTGGGCCTGGGCGCCCCGGAGAGCATGTGATGGCAGCACGCAAGAGCAACGGCAAGGGCAAGGGTCGGCAGGCGGTACGCAACAACGGTGGCGGCATGCCGTGGTGGACCGGGGTACTTGTCGGCCTGCTGATCGGCGCGCTGGCGCTGGCCTACCTGATGCACCGCTCGCAGCTCCCGATGTCGTCCAAGAACGGCCCGCAGGCCAATCCGCAGGCCACCGCCGCCGCCCCCAGCGACGCCGGCGCTGTCGCGCCGGGTGGGGCCGAGAGCACGCCGAAGAAGCCACAGTTCGACTTCTACTCCGTGCTTTCGGAAAAGGAGGTGCGGATCCCCGATGCCGAGCTGAGCGCGCAGGCCAAGGCCGAGCAGCAGGCTGCCGCCGCCGCTCCGGCGAGCGCGCCCCCGGCCGCGCCGGTCGCGCAGCAGCAAGCCGCGCCTTCCAACACGACGGTGGCCACGCAAAACGTCGAGGCCGCGCCGGCCGCCGCAGTACCCAAGCCGGCCGCCAACAGCGGCTACCTGCTGCAGATAGGCGCCTTCCCCGATGCCGCGAAAGCCGAAGCCAGCAAAGCCCTGCTCGCCATGCAGGGCTTCGTGGCCAACGTGCAAACCGTCACCATCAACGGCCAGACCTTCCACCGCGTGCGACTGGGGCCGTTCCCCACGGCAAGCGCGCTGGAAGCGACCAAGCAGCGCCTGCAGCGCGCCGGCATCAGCTCGATCGCACTGAAGGAAGGCAAGTAATCAACCCGATTCATCGAGGCAACGACGCATGAGCAGCAAGACCGCCTGGATCACCGGCGCCACCGCCGGCTTCGGCGCCGCCACCGTGAAGCGCTTCGTGGCTGGCGGCTGGCGCGTGGTCGCCAGCGGCCGTCGCGCCGAGCGCCTGCAGGAACTGGTGGACGCGCACGGTGCCGACAAGGTGCATGCCGTCGCCTTCGACATCCGCGACGAGGCGGCGCTCCGCGAGGCGGTGGCGGGCCTTCCCGCGGACTTCGCCGGCATCGACCTGCTGGTCAACAACGCCGGCCTCGCGCTGGGCACGGCACCGGCACAGCAGGCCGACCTTGCGCAGTGGAGGCAGATGATAGACACCAACGTCACCGCGCTGGCGACGATGACGCACCTGCTGCTGCCGAGGCTGATCGAGCGCCGTGGCGCGATCGTCAACATCAGTTCGATCGCAGGCAGCTACCCCTACCGCGGCGGAAACGTGTACGGCGGCACCAAGGCCTTCGTCACCCAGTTCTCGCAGAACCTGCGCGTGGACCTGCACGGCACCGGCGTGCGCGTGACCTCGATCGAGCCCGGCATGGCCGAGACCGAGTTCACCCTGGTCCGCACCGGCGGCGACCGGGCTGCTTCCGACAAGCTCTACGCTGGCGCCCACCCGATCACCGCCGGCGATATCGCCGACACCATCTGGTGGATCGCCAACCTGCCGGCCCACCTCAACATCAACCGCATCGAGGTGATGCCGGTCAGCCAGTCGGCGGCAGGCCTGCAGGTGCATCGCGACTGAGCCGCGGCGGCAGGCCGCGGCTCCGCCCGGGCGTCAGAAGATTCGGTTGATCAGGTCCTCGCCGAGGCCCATGCCCGCGCCGATCTCCATCGAGCGGCCAAAGCCCGAGTTGAGGAAGTTGCCAAGCATGCCCATGACGCCGCCAGCCTGCGGCATGCCCTGACCCTGCATCGGCGTACCACCGAAACCGGCCATGGCCGGCGCGCCGCCGTACTGTTGTGCCTGGTTCTGCCACATGCCATGAATCGCCTGCAGCAGCTGCCCCACCTGCTGTTGCTCGCTCTGCACCGCCAACGCCAGCTCGCGCAGGTCGAGCATCCATTCGCGTGCATCCGCATTGCCGCCCTGAGCCGCCGCCTGCAGCTTGCCGGCCAACGTCTGGAACTGCTGCGCCACCTGTTGGCCTTCGTTCTGCAGCTGCTGGTACGCGTTGTCGATCGTCTGGATGTCCATTGCAGTCACCTTTGTGGGGGAAGGACGCAGGCTGCGGCTCCCGCGCAGCCTCGCCACCGGGATCGCAACCAGTCGGCCGGCGAGTCTACTCCCCCGCCGTCTGCACTCAGCCTGACCGACCGCTCAGCCCCGGTGCACGTCGTGGGTGACGAACGGCTGCTCGGGCGGCGGCGCGTCGAACCACGACGGATGCGCCAAGGTGTGACGCATATCGTCCAGGCCGCTCTGCCAGTGGCTGCGCATGCTGGACAGGCTGAACTCGTAGTCCTTGAAGTGGCCCTCGTAGGGCTTGTCCCGGTAGATCAGGTGGATCAGGTTGGTGCGCGCGCCGTTGGCCGCCGCCTCGGCGCAGCGGAAGGCCGGCTCCGCGCGACGCTCCGGCGGCACCAGCGCCATCAGCGCGTGCAGCAGGCGTTGCTGCTCGCGGCTCTGGTGCATGTATTCGGTCACCAGGCGGGTGCGGCTGGAATACTGGATGTCCTTCACCCGCTCGGCCACGCCGGCCATGTCGCGCGGCAGCTCGCCGAGCGCGCTCCACAGGTCGACCTGGAACACCAGCATGTCGCGGTGCGGCCGTTCGGTCAGCACTTGGTACAGCGGCGTGTTGGAGACGATGCCGCCGTCCCAGTAGAACTCACCGTCGATCTCCACCGCCGGGAAGCCCGGCGGCAGCGCGCCGGAGGCCATGAAGTGCTCGGGCCGCAGGCGCTCCCGGGTGTTGTCGAAATAGGTGAAGTTACCGGTGCGCACGTTCACCGCACCGACCGACACGCGCATGCCGCGCGGGTCGTTGATGCGGTCGAAATCGACCAGCCGTTCCAGCGTGGCGCGCAGCGGCGCGGTGTCGTACCAGCTGGTGCTGGCCGGTCCGGCATGGGTCTGCAGCAGCGACGTCGGCAGGCGCGGACGGAAGAAGCCGGCCTGGCCCTCGACCAGTGCGCGCCATGCCGCCAGTCCGCTCAGGCCGTTGCGCACCGCCATCGGCCATGCAGTCTCGTCGAACCAGGGCGGCGTGGGCATCGACGGCCACCATGGCGACTGGCAGATCGTGCGCCAGAACGCGTGCAAGCGCTCCACCCGCCGCTCCGGCGGGTTGCCGGCGACGATGGCGGCGTTCAATGCGCCGATCGAGATGCCGGCAACCCAGCTGGGCCACAGGCCGGCGCCGGCCAGCGCCTCGACCACCCCGGCCTGGTAGGCGCCAAGCGCACCGCCGCCCTGCAGCACCAGCGCCACGCTGCGGTAGTCGCGCGCCACCGCCTCGGCCAGCGACGCCGATGCCGCATTCGCCGCGCGGCTCACTGCATGTACCAGCCGTGGCTGACCACGATGCTCTGGCCGGTCAGCGCGGCGCTGGGGAAGGTGGCGAGGTAAAGCGCGGTCTGCGTGATGTCCTCCACCGTGGTGAACACGCCATCCACGGTGTCCTTCAGCATCACGTTCTTCACCACTGCGTCCTCGCTGATGCCGAGCTCCTTCGCCTGCTCGGGGATCTGCTTCTCTACCAACGGCGTGCGCACGAAGCCGGGACAGATCACGTGGGAGCGCACGTTGTGCGGCGCGCCCTCCTTGGCCAGCGTGCGGGCCAGGCCGAGCAGGCCGTGCTTGGCCGCGACGTAGGGCGCCTTCAGCTTCGACGCCTCGTGCGAGTGCACCGAGCCCATGTAGATCACGATGCCGCCGCGATCGCCCCGGTACATGTGCCGGAGCGCGGCGCGGGTGGTGAGGAAGCCACCGTCGAGATGGATCGCCAGCATCTTCTTCCAGTCGGCGTAGCTGAACTGGTCGATCGGGTTGATGATCTGCACGCCGGCGTTGGAGATCAGGATGTCCAGATGACCGAACGCCGCGACCACCTTGTCGGTGCCCGCGTCTACTGCGGCTTCATCGGTGACATCCATCGCCACACCGATGGCCTTGCCGTTCGCCGCGTTGATCTCCGCGGCGACGGCGTCGGCCGCCTGCTGGTTGATGTCGCAGATCGCCACCGCGGCGCCGTTCTTCGCGTACAGCTCGGCAATCGCCTTGCCGATGCCGCTGGCCGCGCCGGTGATGAGGGCAACCTTGCCGTCGAGAGTGCTCATGGGGAACTCCGGGTGGGGTGGGGAAGGCGCATTGTAGGCGCGGCGCTCACCTCGCCGGTTCGCTGCCGAGCAGGTGGCCGTTCACCGTGGTGCCATACAGCGACATCGGCGTGTCATGGTATTTGGCACGCGTGGCGGCGAGGTCGCCGTGATAGCGCGGGTCCTGCGGGCGCTCGTGGGCGTCCATGTACATCGCCACGTCCCACGCGTCCTGGTCGCTGAGCATGCCGCCACGACTGAGCGGCATGTTGGCCTTGATGAAGGCGGCGGCGTTGTCCAGTTGCTGCATGCCCGCGCCCCAGTTGAAGGACTGCGCCCCCCACAGCGGCGGGAACACGTTGCGCCCGGCCACCTGCTGGCCCTGGCCGTCGGCGCCGTGGCACAGCGCGCAGTCCTTCGCGTAGACCGCGGCGCCGCGGGCGTAGTCGGGCGGCTGCGGCGGCTTGAAACCCTGCTTGGGATAGCCCGCGCCGGCCAGCTTCACGCCGTTCGGCGCGCCCTTGCTCATCCACCAGGCGTAGCTTTCCAGCGCCACGATGACATCGCTGTCCAGCGGCGGCGGCTTGCCGTTCATGCTGTAGCGGAAGCAGCCCTGCAGGCGCTCGCCGAAACTGTTCACGCGACCGTTCTTGCTGCGGTACTGCGGGTACATGCCCCAAGCGCCCCACAACGGCGCGGCGTTGGCGAGACGCCCCGCGTCGAGATGGCAGTTGCTGCAATTCAACGTATTGCCCACGTAATCGGGGGCGTACTTCGAAGTGTCGGTGAAGATGGCGCGACCGCGGCGGATCGCGTCGCCCAGCGGTCCCGCAGGAATGTCGCTTTCGGCCGGCGGCGCGAACGCAGGGGCCGTCTCTTTGCTTGCCGCTGCGCTGGCAACGCCAGTGGCTGGCGCGCGCTCCGGTTTCGCGGCTCCCGACACCTCCGCGGCCGGATGCGAGCACGCGGCCAGCAGGCACGCGCAGAGCAGCGCCATCGTCAGCGACTTCATGGCTCGCCCTCCCTGGCCGGCAGCGGCTGCGCGGCAAACCAGCCGGCCACGGCTTCGACTTCCTGCGGCGTAAGCCGCTGTGCGACGTGCTGCATCAGCTGCAGCGGGTCGTTGCGGCGCGTGCCGTGCTGCCACGCCCGCAGCTGTGACGCGATGTAGGCCGCCGACTGGCCGGCCAGCGGCGGGAAATTGGGACCGACGCCCACGCCGCCCGGCGCGTGGCATTGCACGCAGGCGGGCAGGCCGCGGCTCCAGTCGCCGCGCACGGCCAGCCGTTCGCCGCTGGCATCCGGCTTGGCCACAGGCGGCTTGGCGAATCGCGCCGGCACCGGCAGCGCGCTGTAGTACTTCGCCAGCGCGGCACGCTCGTTTGCGTCGAGCGCGCTGGCATTCGGCTGCATCACCGGATTGCTGCGCGTGCCATTGGCGAAATCGTCCAGCTGCCGGCGGATGTAGGCGGCGTCGAGGCCGGCCAGCCGGGGGTAGCCATTGATCGCCATGCCACCGCCATCGACGCCGTGGCAGGCCATACAGGGCGCGGCGCCCTTGCCGTTGCCCTGGCGTGTGATCGTGGCGGCATCGGTGGCGCGAGCCGCGAGCGGCGCCAGCAGGGCGAGCAATGCGAGTATGCGCAGCATGATTGGCTCCTTGCCCCGACTGGCTGCCGAGGCCATCGCAGCGGCAACGGCGCGGGTCACTTACGGCATCAACGCATAGCCCTGCTGTTGCAGGTCGATGGCCGTGGTAATCCCGGACAGCGCAAGCGTGACGCGGCTGTCCTTCCATGCATAGTCGAAATGGAAACCGGCCCAGGCCTGTCCGCACACGGCCACATCGACGCCGTCCTTGCGCAACCGCTCGATCAACGGCAGGTTCGGGTTGTCTACGCCGAATTTCGCCTTGTAATGCGCGTTGTCGAGCGCCAGCGGCGTGGCTCCCTGCGCGGCGATGGCCACGAACTTCAGGTGATTCAGCGGCACACCGGCCTGCGCGTAGAGATTCACCGCGCGCGCCACCCGATCCAGTCCCGGGTTCACCTCATCCGGCTTCTTCGCAGCGGCGTCGAGCAGGAACACCGCCTTGTAGGTGGCATTGCGGTCGGGTTGGTAGGCGGCCTGCGGCAGCGGGTGGATCTTGCCGGCGCCGGCGATGGCGGGCGTTTGCCAGAAGCCGTTGTCGGCCGCCATCGCGACGGCGGGCAGCAGGCCGAGCACGAGCAAGCCGGAAAGCAGCGGACGGAACATGGCGGACTCCCCTTCGTCGGCGCGCGGATGCGCGTCGGCAATGCTAGGCCTGCATACGGCGGCATGCCAAGCCGTCGATGGTGGCATCAGGCGGCCTCCGGCGCGAGCTCGCCATCCCGTGCCATCCGCGCAAAGCTTGCGCTGGTGGCCGCATCCTCTGGGACGAAGAAGAAGGCGGTGGCGCCGCAGGCGCTGCCGTCGGCGGCGCGCAGCGGGAACCGGTTGGAGAGCGCGCGCATCTCCCCGTATTCGGCATGGCGGAAGTACACCGCGCAGGGCGTCAGCGCAGCGATGTGCTGGCGCCGCCACAGCTCGTCGAAATCGGCGCTGGCCTCCATCAGCGCGTCGATCAGGGCGTCGAAGCGCGGATCGTCGGCATGCGCGGCTTGGTTCACGCGGAAGATGCCGAGCAGGTTGAGCAGGCCGGATTCGAGGCAGGGCTCGTACAGGCGTCGTCGCGCCGGGTTCATGAACGCGTTCCACAGGTGGTTCGCGCCGAAGCGGCCGCGGCATGCGTCGAAGCGGTACAGGCGCTCGGCCAGCGCGTTGCTGGCCAGCACATCGAACACCGGGTCGAGCACGAAGGCGGGCGCCTGGTAGAGGTCCAGCACACCCTGCACCGTCGGTGCCAGTTCGACGCGGCCCTGTGTCGGCTCGGTATGTGCGAGCCCGGCCAGCGAGAACAGGTAGGCCTCGTCGGTGGCGCCCAGCCGCAGCGCCCGCGCGATGCGCGCCAGCGCCGTGGCGGACACATTGATCGTGCGGCCCTGTTCCAGCCACGTGTACCAGGTGACACCCACCTCGGCCAGCGCAGCCACCTCTTCGCGACGCAGGCCGGGCGTAAGCCGGCGCCCGCCGCGCGGCAGCCCCACCGCCTCGGGCACCAGCGCGGCGCGGCGGCTGCGCAGGAAGGTCTTCAACTCGATGCGTTGCCGGGAATGCTGCATGCCAGTGGCGCCGGGTGGTGGTGGGAATACCAGCAGCGGGAAATGCCTGCCGAAAAGCCGCTCCGGTCTCTATGGTGATGGTTCCCCAACGATCCAATGGCTGTCCCGGCCCGTTCGTCACGAACGGACGTTTGCCCTCTGCCCGGGACGCCAAGGCCGCGCGCAACGCGCCGCCGAACACCACCGCCAGCCACACGCTTCGGATGGAAGCGTCGCGCCCGCCACCGGTAACGTCCAAGCCCAGCCCCACGTCCCTGCTGCAAAGGAAGGAGATCGCCATGTCCTTGTTGATCGCCGACAACGAAACCGCCGAGCGCCTGCCGGTGGAGACCGACTCGCTGACCGATTTTGTGGTCAACGCGCAATTGATGCTGGATCCCGCCACGCCCGAGGCAGTGCGCCGCCAGGCCGAACCGCGCCTGCTGGCGCTGCTGCCCACGCTGCAGGCGCTGGGGGTGTTCGACCTGTTCGCCATCCGCGACGGGGCCTTGCGCCAGCTGGTGCGGGACGAACTGGAGGCGCGCCGGTCGCCATCCGGATGAATTTTGCCCGAACAAAATTCGTCGCAGCGATATTTGCCTTGACAAATACTCCTGCGGCAATAGAATGCGCGGCCATGAACACGGTTCCGCCTCCCCCGTCCCAACCCCGCGAAAGCCTCGGCGTGCTGCTCGGCCTGGTGCGCACCGAGCTGGTGCGCAGCATGGAAGCGGAGATCGCCGCCAAGGGTCTGGATCTGAAATTCACCCAGTTCCTGATACTCAAGCGGCTGGCGGCGCTGGGACCGATGAGTGCCACGGAACTGGCCCGGGCGGTGGAACTGGACGGTGGCGCGATGACGCGCCAGCTCGACCAGCTCGAGCGCAAGGGCTGCCTGCGCCGCTGCCCGCACGAACAGGATCGCCGCGCCCTGCGCATCGAGCTGACCGACGAAGGCCATGCGCTGTGGCAGCAGCTCACCGGCTGCAACGAACACGTACTCGCCGCGGCGCAAGCGTCGCTGACCGCGGACGAGCGCCACCAACTGCACGACTACCTGGAACGCGTGCTCCGCGCGCTCCGCGCCAAGAACTGATCTTTCACCGGGACCGAAAGCCCATGCGTCTGCATACCCTTGCGGCAGCCGTCGGACTGACCCTCGCGCTGGCCGGCTGCGCCAGCAGCGGCGGCCTGCATACCGACGGCACGCCGATCGACCCGTCCTCGCTGCAATCCGCGCGCAGCCTGGCGAACGTGCCCTCCAGCGCGGCGTGGCCGGCGGCCGACTGGTGGACCGGGCTGGGCGACGCCCAGCTCGACACCCTGATGACCGAGGCGTTGGCCGACAATCCCACGCTGGCCGTGGCCGATGCCCGCGCGCGACAGGCGCAGGCGGCGGCCGGCGCCGCCGATGCGGCCCGCAAGCCCAGCCTGGACGTCGGCGGCAGCGTGGCCGAGGCGCGCATTCCCACCACCGTGCCGGGGCTGGGCAACGGCCACATGGCCCCGGCCAAGTACGTCTACGGCAGCTTCAAGTGGAGCCCCGACCTGTGGGGTGGCCAACGTGCCGCCTGGACAGCGGCCGTGGGTCAGGCCCGCGCTGCCGAGGTCGAGGCCCGCGCCGCGCGCGTGGAGCTCTCCACCAACGTGGCCCGTGCCTACGTGCAGTTGGGCTACGCGTACGTTCAGCGCGATCTGGCCAGGGCCGAACTGCAGCGCGCGGAAGAGGCGCACAAGCTCACCGCGCAACGCGTGGCCGCCGGTATCGACAACCGCATGCAGCTGCGCCGGGGCGACGCCGAAGTCGCCAGCGCGCAGGAGCAGCTGGTGGTCGCCGGCCGCGCCATCGACGCCGCGGAATCCGCGTTGTCGGTGCTGCTGGGCAAGGGCCCGGACCGCGGCCGCGAGATCGGCCGCCCGCACCTGCTGTCACCCGCCGAACTCGCCGTGCCGGCCGATCTGCCGGTGGACCTGGTGGGCCACCGCGCCGACCTGGTCGCCGCGCGTTGGCGCGTGCAGTCCGCCGGCAAGGAGATCCAGGCGGCCAAGGCCGCGTTCCTGCCCAACCTCAACCTCGGCGTGATGGCCGGGCTGATCGCGGTGGGCGGCGAGAGCCTGTTCCAGCTGCCCGCGCGCTTCTACAGCGTGGCGCCGTCGCTCAGCCTGCCGATCTTCGACGGCGGCCGCCTGCGCGCCAACCTGTCCGCCAGGGACGCGCAGTACGACCTTGCCGTGGCGCAGTACAACCAGACCCTGGTGCGCGCCGTCAACGAGGTCGCCGACGACGTCGATGCCGCGCAGTCGCTCACCCAGCAGGCCGCGGCGCAGTCGCGCGCATTGGCCGCCGCGCAGGACGCGTGGCAGCTCGCCGAGCAGCGCTACAAGGCCGGCGTCGGCAGCTACCTCGAAGCGCTCAGCGTGCGCCAGCAGCTGCTCGTCGCGGAGCAGCGCATGGCCGCCCTGAAGGCGCAGCAGGCCGACCAGTCCGTGCAGTTGATCGGCGCCCTCGGCGGTGGCTACCGCCCCGACGCCGGCCAGCAGCCGTCCGCACCCGCATCCCCCGCATCCGCACAGCATTCCTGAGGCACGCCATGTCCAGCCAGAACCCCACCGCGGCCGTCGCGCCGCAGAACAACAAGCGCGGCTTCCTGCTGCGCGCGCTAGGCGTGGTCGTGCTGCTCGCCGCCATCGCCTGGACGCTTTGGTACTACCTCGACGGCCGCTGGTACGAGGACACCGACGACGCCTACGTGGGCGGCAACGTGGTGCAGCTCACGCCGCAGATTCCCGGCACCGTGGTCACCATCGGTGCCGACGACGGCGACCTGGTGAAGCAGGGCGACGTATTGGTGAAGCTCGACCAGTCCAATGCCGACGTGGCGCTGGCCGAGGCCAAGGCCAACCTCGCCGCCACCGTGCGCAAGGTGCGCGGCCTGTATTCCAGCGTCAGCGGCCAGCAGGCGCTGGTCGAGGCACGCCAGATCGCGGTGGCCAAGGCCAAGGCCGACTACGATCGCCGCGTGGGCCTGGCCCGTTCCGGTGCGATCTCCGCCGAGGAGCTTTCGCACGCCCGCGACGAGCTGACCGCCGCACAAAGCGCGCTGGTCGCCGCCGAGCAGCAGTACCAGACCAGCAAGGTGCTGGTCGACGACACCGTGGTCGCCTCGCACCCCGACGTGCAGGCCGCCGCCGCCAAGCTGCGTGCCGCCTACCTCGACGACGAGCGCACCACCCTGGTGGCGCCGGTGACCGGCTACGTGGCGATGCGTTCGGTGCAGCTGGGCCAGCGCGTGGCGCCGGGCGCACCGCTGATGGCGGTGGTGCCGTTGCACCAGGTGTGGATCGACGCCAACTTCAAGGAAACCCAGCTTACCCACATGCGCATCGGCCAGCCGGTGGAAATCACCTCGGATGTGTATGGCAGCGCGGTGAAGTACCAGGGCAAGGTCGAGAGCCTGGGCATCGGCACCGGCAGCGCGTTCTCGCTGCTGCCCGCGCAGAACGCCACCGGCAACTGGATCAAGATCGTGCAGCGCATCCCGGTGCGCGTGGTGTTCACCGATCCGGCCCAGCTGGACCGTCATCCGCTGCGCATCGGCATGTCGCTGGACGTGGAGGTCAACCTGCACAACCAGAGCGGCCCGATGCTGGCGCAGCAGCCGCCCGCAAAGCCCGCCTTCAGCACCGATGTGTACGAAAAGCAGTCGGGCAAGGCCGACGCGCTGATCGCTCAGATCATCCACGCCAACATGGCGGGCAGTTCCAAGTGATCAAAGCGGCCCCTCCTGCGCTTGCGGGAGCGGGCCTGGGGGGAGGGTCCGGCGGGCTGGCCACGCCACGCTCCGCATCGGCCCTCCGCCGTCCTTCGGGCAACCTCTCCCGGCGGGAGGGGAAACCTACCGAATCACCGACCGACACGGTTCCATGAGCACCCACTTCCGTCCACCGAATCTTGCCGTCACCACGATCGGGCTGTCGCTGGCCACCTTCATGCAGGTGCTGGACACGACCATCGCGAACGTGTCGCTGCCGACCATCGCCGGCAACCTCGGCGTGAGCAACGACCAGAGCACCTGGGTCATCACTTCGTTCGCGGTGAGCATGGCGATCTCGCTGCCGCTGACCGGCTTCCTCACCCGCCGCTTCGGCGAGGTGAAGCTGTTCGTGTGGTGCACCCTGCTGTTCTCGCTCACTTCGTTCATGTGCGGCGTGTCGCAGAGCATGGGCATGCTGCTGCTGTTCCGCGCGCTGCAGGGTACGGTGGCCGGGCCGATGTACCCGATCACGCAGAGCCTGCTGATCGGCACCTACCCCTCCGAGAAGCGCGGCATGGCATTGGCGCTACTGTCGATGGTGACGGTGGTGGCGCCGATCGCCGGCCCGATCCTCGGCGGCTGGATCACCGACAACTATTCCTGGCCGTGGATCTTCTTCATCAATGTGCCGATCGGCATCTTCGCCAGCATGGTGGTAGCGAACCAGTTGCGTGAAAAGGTGGAAAAGCTCGAACGGCCGCGCGTGGACTACGTCGGGCTGATCACCCTGATCATCGGCGTGGGCGCCCTGCAGATCGTGCTGGACAAGGGCAACGACGCGGACTGGTTCAACTCCAGCTTCATCGTCATCACCAGCGTCATTTCCGCTGTCTCGCTCGCGGTGTTCCTGATCTGGGAGCTCACCGACAAGGATCCCATCGTCGATCTCCGGCTGTTCCGCCACCGCAACTTCACCGCCGGCACGCTGGCGCTGGTGCTGGCCTACGCGGCGTTCTTCTCGATTGCGCTGCTGGTGCCACTGTGGCTACAGCAGAACCTGGGCTATACCTCCACCTGGGCCGGCTTCGCCACCGCGCCGTTGGGCGTAGTCCCGGTGTTGCTGACCTTCTTCGTGGGCAAGTACGCCACGCGCATGGACCTGCGCATCCTTGCCGCGCTGTCCTTCGTGGTGATGGGCGGCACCTGCTTCATGCGCTCGGACTTCTACCTGCAGGTGGACTTCTACCACGTGGCGATGGTGCAGTTGTGGCAAGGCCTTGGCGTGGCGCTCTTCTTCATGCCGGTGCTCACCATCTTGTTGTCGGACCTGCAGCAGAACGAGATCGCCGCCGGCTCGGGCCTTGCCACATTCCTGCGCACGCTGGGCGGCAGCTTTGCGGCGTCGATCACCACGTTGATGTGGACGCGCCGCGCGGTCAGCCACCACGAGCAGCTCGCCGAGCAGATCAACCCGTTCAACCCGGCCGCGCAGAATGCGCTGCAGCAATACGGCCACGGCAACCTGCAGCGCGGCGCCAGCGCGATCAACGGCATCATCACGCAGCAGGGTTTCCAGATCGCGTTCAACGAGATCCTGCATGCACTGGGCTGGATCTTCCTCGGCCTGATCGTGGTGATCTGGCTGGCCAGGCCGCCGTTCACGCCCAAGGCCGGGCCGGCAGCAGGCGGCGGACACTGAGCGACATGCAGCAACGGCCCCGCGGGGCCGTTGCCTTGTCGTGTGCTTACAAATCGAAACCCAGGCCAACCAGCGCCATCGTCTCGCCGCGGTTCGGCAGATGCAGGTCGCCGTTGGAAACGTGCCGGATCTGCAGGCTCCAGTGCTTCCCCTGCCAGCCCAGCGTGCTGACGAACTCGTAGGACGAGCTCAGCGCCAGCGTGCGCCCGCCATGCAGGGCCGGCTGGAAAGAGAAGAACAACGGGCTGTACCACGCATTGGCGTCGGCGAAGCGCAGCCGCACGCCCGCCGCACCCAGCCAGGAGTCCGCGCGCGTGGAGTTGCGGAATAACCGGTAATGCCCCGGGTCGCGCCCGTCGATCCAGCCCACGGAGACATCCGGCGACCACGTCAGGCCCGTGTGGCCCAACGCGTGTCGCGCGAACACGCCTTCGACAAAGACCGTGTTGGCGCCATAGCTTTCCATGTAGCTGCGGCCGACCTGCAGTTCGACATGGGTGGCGGCGGCCGGCAGGGCGGCAGCGGCCAGCCCGACAGCCACGAGGGAGCGGAAAATGCGTGAGGTATTCATGCGGGGACCCGTGGGGACAAGGGGAAGATTTGCGTACTGAACCGGCCAGTATTTTAAATCAACCGCCGCCGTCCGGCGTTGCCGCTGGCAGAAATCACCGTTGCATCCGCCGCAACAATGCCACGCCTGCGCGTGCATGAGCCATGAAAACCCCGGCCAGGGGCCGGGGTCGGGATGATGGTGCTTCAGTGCCCGGCGGTGGGCGGCTGCAGGTCGGCGCTGTCCAGGTCCAACCCATCCGCCTCCAGCAAAACGGCTTTCGAATTGGCCTTGCGCAAGGCAGGCGCGAACTGCGCGGCATCGCCCACCACCACCATGCGCAGATGCTTCGCATCGAGGTGCCGATGCGCGTAGGCCTCCACCTGCCGCGGCGTCACGGCCTGCACCCGGGCGATGTACTGGCTTATGCCGTCCAGCGGCAGGCCATACACCGCCAGCGCGGCGATCCGTTCGGCGAGCCCGGCGGTGGTTTCCAGGCTGCGGCCATAGTCGCCGATCAGGGTGGCCTTGCGCGCCGCCAGCTCCGCGGCGGGCACCGGCTGGCTGCCGAGCGCGGCGAACTGTTGCCGCATCAGCTGCACCACCTGCGGCGCGGAGGGGTTCTTGGTTTGCGCGTAGGCCAGCCACAGGCCGCTGCCGGCCATCGGCTGCAGGCTGCTGCTGGCGCCGTAGGAAAGCCCGCGCTTGATGCGGATCTCCTCGTTGAGCCTCGCCGAATAGGAGCCGCCCAGCACCGCATTGGCGACCACGCCGACGTAGTAGCCGGCGTCCTTGCGCGGTGGCGCGACGTGCGCGGCGACCACCCCGGCCTGGCCGGCGCCGTGCTGGTCGATCAGGGTCAGCGCCGGCAGCCGGCCGTCGGCCCGGGCCGCTGGCCTGGCCGGCAGCGGCACGGCGGGCTTGCGCCAGTCGCCGAAGCTGGCCTGCGCCAGCTGCAGCGCCTGCGCAGGCGTGACGTCGCCGGCCAGCACCAGGATGGCATTGTCGGGCCGGTACAGCGCGCCATGCAGGCGTTCCACGTCGGCGCGCGTGATGCGTGCGATGGAGGCCGGCGTGCCGAGGCGCGAATGGCCGTAGGCGCCATCGCCGAACACCGCGCGGCTGGCCGCCAGCGTGGCCAGCGCGGCCGGCCGGCTGAGCATCAGGCGGAGATCGTCGATGGTCTGCGCCTGTGCGCGCTTGAGTTCGTCCGGCGCGAAGTCAGGGTGGCGCACCACGCTGGCCAGCAAGGCCAGCGCCTGCGGCAGCTTGGGCGTGGTGACGGTGATCCCCACCGCGCTCTCGTCCCAGCCGGCGGCGGCCTGCAATGAACCGCCCAGCGCCTCGGCGGCCGCGGCGATCTGCGGCGCGGTCCTGCCGCCGGCGCCCTTGTCCAGCAGGCTGGCGGTGAGGCCGGCCAGGCCGGCCTCGTTCGCCGGATCCATCTCGCCACCGCTGCGCAACACCAGCTGCGCGGTGACCAGCGGCAGGTCGGCGCGGCGCACGCTGACCACTTCCAGCCCGTTCGGCAGGATTTGCGCGGTGGGCATGGGCACGTTGAGCCGCGGCGCGGGTCCCGGGGCGGGCGGCGTGGCGGGGAAATCGGCGGTCGGGCCGGTCGCGGCGACGACCACCGGGGACATCCCGAGAATGGCCGTAAAGACGGCTGAGCGAAGCAGGCTGCGGCGATCGCAGTGGCGGGTCATTTCGCGTCTCCCTGCTTGGCCGCGGCCTGCGGCTGATAATCGATGGTGACGCTGTGGGCGCCGGTGATGAAGTTGCGCATCACGCGGTGAACGTCCTCCGCGGTGACTTGCTGCAAGGCATCGAGGTCGCTGTTGACGCGCGCCGGGCTACCCTCGGTGAGCGCGGCCTGGCCCAGCGCGAAGGCGATCCCCTGTGCGGTCTGGCGCCGCTTGAGCTTGTCGGTGAGCAGCTGGGTCTTCACCTTGTCCAGCTCGGCCGCCGGGATCGGCTGGGTGGCGAGCCAGACGATTTCCTCGTGCAGCAACTTCTCCGCCTCGCCGGTGGTATGCCCGCTGGCCAGGATGGCGTACACCGTGAACAGCCCCGGACCCTCCCGGCCATCGGCGTCGGCTCCCACCTGCTGCGCGACCTGGTGCCGGTAGACCAGCGACTGGTACAGCCGCGAGGATTCGCCCTGCGCCAGCAACGCGGCGGCCACCTGCAACGGAATCAGGTCCTTGCCGTCGCTGGCGGGTGGGATCAGCCAGGTCTCGGCCACCGCCGGCAGCGGTGCGGTCGCGCTGGTCACCGTATAGCGCGCATCCTTGCTGCGCCTCGGCTCCTTCACGTCCACTTGCGGAATGGGCGTGGCGGGCTTGGGGATCCAGCCGAAGTACTGGTCGACCCATGCGTCCAGCTGCTTGGGATCGAAGTCGCCGGCCACGATCAGGGTGGCGTTGTCGGGACGGTAGAACGTGTTGTGGAAGGCGATCACGTCCTGCAGCGATGCGGCCTCGAGGTCGGGGATGCTGCCGATGGTGGGCCGCCGGTACGGATGTACCCGGTAGGAGTATTTGTCGATGGAGTTGAACAGCCTGCCGTAAGGCTGGGCGAGCACGCTCTGGCGGTACTCCTCTTCCACCACGGCACGCTCGGACTTGAAGTTCTTCTCGTCCACGTTGAGGTTGGACAGGCGCTCCGCCTCGGCCCACAGCAGGGTCTGCAGGTGGTTGCTGGGCACCACCTCGAAGTAATTGGTGATGTCGTCGCCGGTGGAGGCGTTGTTTTCGCCGCCCACGTCCTCGGTCAGCCGGTCCATCTCCTCGGCGTGCATGTGCCGGGTGCTCTTGAACATCAGGTGCTCGAACAGGTGCGCGAAGCCCGAGCGTCCCTTGGGATCGTCCTTGGAGCCGACGTGGTACCACATCTGCACCGCCACGTTGGGGCTGGCATGGTTCTCCACGCTGAGCACCTGCAAGCCGTTCGGCAACGTGCGTTCGCGGTACTGGATGGCCGGGATGTGCAATGTGTCGTCCGCGTGCGCGGACGACGGCGGCCATGCCGCGGCGATCAGGACGAAGGTGGCCAGCAAGGCGGCCGGGCGCAGGCGCATGGGCGAGGTTCCGTTCGGCGGAAAGCCTGCACCATAGCAAGGCATGGCGAATCGCGCGTGCTGCGGCGAACCATCCGCGCGCGGGCCAGCGTGCGCCGACCGTTCATTCGAGCGGGTCGCGCTCCACCCGTCGCAGGAACACCGCCATCTCCTTCTCTGCCTGCTTGTCGCCGCGCTCCAGCGCGACCGCCCTGCCCTGCCGCCAGGCCGCGGCCGCGCCCGCGCGATCGTCCATGGCGAGGCAGGCTTTGCCGAGCAGCTTCCACGCCGCCGAGTAGCGGGCGTCCAGGCGCAGGGCATGGCGCAGTTCCTCGGCAGCCGCCACCGCGTCCCCGCTGTCGAGCAGCGCGTCGCCCAGCGCATAGCGCAGCAGGGCTCCGTCGCGCGGGCCACCGCATTGGCTGCGCAGGTTCGCGATCAGCGCCTGCTTGGTCACGGCTGCACGCGCGTGTGGCCGCCGTCGACCGAGTAGACCTGCGGCGACTGCGCGGGATCGGGCGGAGTCGCGCCGCTGCGTAGCTCGGCCAGGGTGGCAGCCGGCCACACCACCAGCCAGGTCGAGCGGAACGGCTGGATCAGCAGCGCATAGCGCGAGGCCTGCGCAACCACCCTGTCGGGATGCTCCACCACTACGCCCTCGGGGTGTGCCTGCGCGAACGCGGCCAGCTGCTGGTCGTTCTGCAGCACCTGGATCGGCCGCGTCAGCCGCGCCTGGAAATGGAATTCGCCCTCGTAGTTGCCAAGCGAGCCGATCGCATGGCCCGCCCGCTCGGTCTCGGCTAGCAGCTGCGAAATGGGGCGCAGGTCATAGCGCGGCCACATGGTCAGGGTGAACAGGCTGTTCAGCGCCAGCGTGCCGACCAGTCCCGCCACCGCCAGCCGGCGCAGCTCGCCGCGCCCGCGCAGCAGGAGCAGCAGGCCAAGCAGCAGGAACACCACGGCGAAGGAGCGGCTGTACGGCGCGCAGGCATCGACCCATTCGCCGTGCAAGCGGTTGTCCGCCACCAGGCTGGGCAGCACAAACAGCACCGCGGCAAACACGAGGCTGCCGATGGCCACCGGCCAGGTGCCCAGCCAGGCGGTATCGGCCAGGCGCGGCCTGCGTTCGCGCAGGATCGCGATGGCCGCCGTGAGCAGCAGCATCGCACCGGCCATCTCCGGCACCAGGTAATACAGCTGCTTGCCGCGCACCAGCGAGAACACGACGAAGGCCGGCAGCACCCAGGCGAGCGCGAAGCGCACGCCCGGCTCGAGCGGCTTGCGCAGGGTGGCCAGCGCCACCCATGCGCGCGGCCAGCCGAACAGCGGGAACAGCAACGCCGGCAGCATCAGCACGTACCACAGCACCGGGTGGGCGTGGCTCTGCAGCGGCTCGGCGGTGTGTATGCCGTGGATCACGCGCGCCGCGGTCTGGCTGAAGAACAGCCGGTGCATGTAGGCCTCGCCACCGGCGAAACCCGCCGGCAGCGCCCACGCCAGCAGCATCGCGAAGCCGAGCAGCAGCGCCAGCGCGCCGCGGCCGTACCAGCGTGCGCGCTGCGCGCGCGCATGGCGGCTCCAGAACGGGCCGAGCAGCCACGGGAACGCGACGTGCAGCAGCATCACCGGGCCCTTGGTGAGCAGGCCGAGGCCGATGCACAGGCCGAACAGCCACCAGCGCGGCTCCTCGCGGTGTGCCGTCGGCGTGAGGCAAAGCAGCGCCGACAGCACCCACACCGCCAGCAGCACGTCGTACATGATCTGCAGGCCGAACAGGAAGTTGTAGCTGAGCGCCAGCAAGGCCCACGGCGCAGCCTTGGCCATCCATGCGCGGTTGGGGAACAAGCGCCGCGCGATCAGCGAAATCAGCACCAGCTCGATGCCGCCGAACATCACCTCCAGCAGCCGCGGCCACACGTCGCTCACGCCGAACACCAGCCAGCCGGCCTGGATCAGCCAGAACAGCAGCGGCGCCTTCTCGCTGTAGGGCACGCCGTTGAGGTGCGGCACCAGCCAGTGGTGCCCTTGCCACATCTCCCACGCCACGGCCAGGGTGCGCGTGGAAAACAGCGGCATCGGGCCATGCGAGAAGATCGCCAGCAGCGCCGCCGTCGCCCACAGCGGCAGCCACGGCCAGAGCGAGCGCAGGTGTTCGGAGCGGCTGTAGGAGCTGGGGGTCACGGGCAGGCTCGACGGGGTAACGGCGCGATTCTACCGGCCCCGGACGCCGGCGCGGCTAGCGCATCGCTCCGTCGGCCAGGGCGTTGAAGCGTGCGGCGATGTAGTCGTCGGTGAAACTGGTCATGTCGCGGCCGCGGATGAAGCCGCAGTGGCCGCCGTGGGCGGCGATGTCCAGCTCCACGTTCGGCGGCAGGCGCAACTGCTCGAACGCGTCCACCGGGATCACCGGATCGTCGCGTGCGGTAAGGATGCTGGCCGGGATCTGCATGGCCTGCAGCGCATCGCCGGCCACCGAATAGCCGTCCAGGTACGCCTGCAACGAACCGAAGTCGGTGTGGCGCAGCACCAGCGATTCGGTGAGGCCGCGCAGGTCCTGCTTCAGCTCGGTGAGCTCGAAATAGCGGTGCTGCGGGAAGGCGCCCTGCTTCGCCTGCAGCGATTTGCGCCACTTGTGCAGGAAGTAGGCCTGGTAGAACCACGGCGCCGACGCTTCCAGCGAGAACAGGCCTTCGCTCGGATCGATGATCGGGCACACCGCCAGTGCGTAGCTGAGCGGGATGCCGAGGCGCGGCGTCTGCAGCGCGGCGCGCAGCGCGAAATTGCCGCCCAGCGAGAAACCGGCCAGCGCCATCGGACGCGCCGGCCAGCGCTGCGCGATGTCGGCCAGCGCATGCACCACCTCGCCGAGCCGGCAGGAGTGGAACAGCGCCTCGTTGAGCGCGTGGCTGTCGCCATGGTCGCGGAAGTTGAGGCGGAAGATGTCCCAGCCGTCCGCCAGCAGGCGGCTGCCGGTCTGCAGCACGTAGGTGGAATCGACGCTGCCTTCCCAGCCGTGGAACAGCACGGCAAGGCCGCGCGACTGGGGGCGCACCCTCTGTGCGGTATAGGCACCGCTGAGCCGCACGCCGTCGCCGCCGTCCACCATCACCGCCTCGGCGCCCTCCAGCACCGTTCGCGCGGCGCGCGGCAGCAGCAGGCGGCGTACGCCGCTGGAGGACAGCATGGTCTGGATGTGCCCGCTGGTGAGCGGCCAGGCCGGCCGGAAGTCCTTTCCGCGCGGCAGGTTCATGCGTCGCGATCCTCCAGCGCCGCGGCGATGCGTTCGCGCGACAACTCGGCCATCTTGCGGCGCGCGTCGGGGGTGGCCGGCACGGGTTGCAGGAAATGCACCTCCGCGTCCATCGGCACGCTGCCGAGCAGGCGCAGGAAGTTGGCCAGGAAGCTCTCGTGCTCGCGGAAGCCGGCGTCGACGATGCGCTTGCCGTCGCGGGCGAAGCGCAGCGCCACCGGCTGCAAGGGCGCCTCGGCATCCAGCGCGGCCTGGAAGATGCGCGCATGGAATACCTTGAGCACGCCGTCGTGGCCGGTGCCGCCCTCGGGGAACACCGCCACCGAACGGCCGGCGCGCAGCCGCTCCACCATCACCTGCATCACCGCCGCCAGAGAATGGTTGCTGCCGCGGCGATGGAAGATCGTGCCGCCGCTGGCCGCCAGCCAGCCCACCAGCGGCCAGCGCGCGATTTCCGCCTTGGCCACGAAGCACACCGCGCGCTGCGAATGCAGCAGCACGATGTCGATCCACGAGGTGTGGTTGGCCACGAACAGCACCGGATCGGCCAGCGGCTGGCCGAAGCGCACCGAGCGCAGGCCGAAGATGCGCAGCAGCATGGTGGACCACCAGCGGATCAGCTTGTGCGCGAACGGCTCGCGACCGTCCCGCATCACGCTGTGGCGGTTCCAGCTCATCACGAACGCGGCGAGCAGGATCGCCAGCACGGTGTGCAGCAGCAGCAGCGGCACGCGCCACAGGTAGCGCAGCGGTCGCATGCGGTCGCGGATCGGCAGGGAAATCGTGGCGGTATCCATCAACCGGCAAGTCTAGCGTTTATTGCTCGTAACGTTATGCGACGGCGGAGGATTTTCCGCACGCATCAGCGGCAGCGAGGGCGAGCGCTTCACCGTGCGCAGCACGAAGCTGGAATTGACGTCGGCCACGCCGGCGGCGTTGAGCAGGCGATCGAGCAGGAAGCGCGAGAAATCCGCCAGGTCGGCCACGTAGACGTGCAACAGGTAATCCATGTCGCCGGTCAGCGCATGGCAGGCCACCACCTCGTCCCAGCCGGCGACGCGCTCGACGAAGCGCTCGATCACATCGGCCTCGTGCTTCACCAGCTGCACGCGCACGAAGGCCTGCAGGCCCAGGCCCACCGCCTGCGGATCGACCTGGGCGGCGTAGCCCGTGACCACCTTGTCCGCCTCCAGCCGCTGCAGACGGCGCAGGCAGGCCGAAGGCGACAGGTTCACCCGTTCGGCCAGCTCGGCGTTGGTGATGCGGCCCTCGGACTGCAGCACGGCAAGCAGGCGCAGGTCGGTACGATCCAGCACACTCATGCACGATACTCCGAATGTTTGATCTTGTGATGCATGAATATTGCGTCTAGATGGCCAGGTTGCGCAACTTTGCAAGTTTCGTGCGGGCGCTTCGCCTTATGCTTTCGATATCCATCCAGCCCGGCCGTTCCTCATGGAAACCAGCACACCCCGCAAGGTCGAACACCAGCAGACCGACCGCGGCTACATCCCGGTCTACGCCACCGGCGTGGTGGAGCAGCCCTGGGACAGCTACACGCGCACCGACCACGAGGTGTGGGACACCCTGTACCAGCGCCAGCGCGAGCTGCTGCCCGGGCGCGCCTGCAAGGAATTCCTCGCCGGCGTGGAGCGCTTCGGCCTGGGCGACGGCGGCATCCCCAAGTTCTCCGAGCTGAACAAGGTGCTGGCCGCCGCCACCGGCTGGGAACTGGTGGCAGTGGAAGGCCTGCTGCCCGACGAGGTGTTCTTCGACCACCTGGCCAACCGCCGCTTCCCGGTGAGCTGGTGGATCCGCAAGCCCGACCAGCTCGACTACCTCAGCGAGCCCGACCTGTTCCACGACCTGTTCGGCCACGTGCCCCTGCTGCTCAACCCGGTGTTCGCCGACTACATGCAGGCCTACGGCCGCGGCGGCATGAAGGCGTTCGGCATCGGCCCCGAAGCGCTGATGAACCTCACGCGCCTGTACTGGTACACGGTGGAATTCGGTCTCATCAACACCGATGAAGGCCTGCGCATCTACGGCGCCGGCATCGTCAGCTCCAAGGGCGAATCCATCTACTGCCTCGACTCGCCCGCGTCCAACCGCATCGGCTTCGGCCTGCAGCGCGTGATGAGCACGCGCTACAAGATCGACACCTACCAGCAGACCTACTTCGTGATCGACAGCTTCGAGCAACTGTTCGACGCCACCCGCCCGGACTTCACGCCGATCTATGCCAATCTCAAAACCGAACCCGCGCACGCGGCGGCAGACGTGCTGGAAAGCGACCGCGTGTTCAATCGCGGGACGCGCGAGGGGTTTGCGACGGGGGCGGATACGTGAGGTGCTGATCTTCTGCTGACGCGGCGCTTGCGCGCTTGGCGGCATCTTCCTTGAAGTGTTTGTATCGAAGCACTTGTTGGACATCCAGATATCCAAGCGGTCCTTCACGCCACATGGGTTCATCATCATCCAGCCCCAAGGCCAGAAGGATGTCTCGATGCATACATCGAATGTCCTGCAATTCGAAGATATCGCTGGAGAGAGTCAAGAGATTCACGCTACGTTTTTTCGTACCACGAATCACCAGCGAAGGGCCACCTTTGACGCCTTGATCAAAGCCGAGTTCTTCGATGCTTTCCAGAACGACAACCCGGCGACCGGCAAGCCAGCTCCGCGTGATCGTTCGGGCATCAATGACGACACGAACCGTCAAGGCATATATCAGACCAATGACTATGGACACGGCGATTAGGAGCAACAGCCAGTCTGCCCGCCATGCCATGCCTCTGAACAACCACAGGAAGAACCCGATACATCCCACTAACAGCGCGGCATAAAACATGCGCGTGCGCGGCCGCGGACAGTAGTGCTTGATTTCTGAGTCAGGGATAGCAGTGGGGCGATAAAAGCCGCGGGGATCCATATAGCCTCAGCAAATCCTGCCAAAATTCTCTATTAGAGATTATCTGCACCCAAGCCTTGTGCAACCCGCATCACCGCCCATGCGCATCCACCCAAGGCCGCACAATCCCGGCCCACAGCTCATAACCCGTGCGATTCATGTGCAGGCCATCCTTGATGAACCATTTGGCCTGCGGCTGGCCGTCCTTGCCCAGCATCGGCGTGAACACGTCGAGATAGGCCACCTGCTGCTGCGTGGCGGCGTAGGCGCGCACCAACGCGTTCGCTTCGCGGATCTGCGGAAGCAGGGCCTTGCGCGCCATGCTGGGTTTGATCGCGATGAAGGCGATCGGCACGCCGGGGTCGACGGCGCGGGCCTTGCGCACGAAGGCGGCGAAATCGTCGCGCACTTGCCCGGGGCTGTTGCCGGCTTCGA
This sequence comes from Pseudomonadota bacterium, assembly GCA_021805685.1. GTDB lineage: Bacteria > Pseudomonadota > Gammaproteobacteria > Xanthomonadales > Rhodanobacteraceae > Rhodanobacter_A. The sequence goes on along the minus strand of JAJZET010000235.1, from coordinate 99,954 downwards.
CGTCGTTGTCGCCGGCGTACATCACGATGGCGCGCGGGTGGTAAGGCGCCACGATGCGGTCGGCGAAGAACGTGCTGTCGGCGATCTCCGAGCCGCCGAAGCCGCGGTTGATCGTGTGCACCTCGGGAAAGTCGGTCGCCAGCGTCTTCCAAAAGCGGATCGACGAGCTGCCGATGAACAGCACCGCGCCGGCCGGCGGCGGCTGCGCGCGGTCGGCCCGCTCGAATGCGGCGATCTCGGCGTTCCACTGGGCATGGTTGTCGGCCGCATGCGCCCAGGCGCACGGCGGCAGCAAGGCGAACAGCACGATCAGCCAGCGCTTCATCGCTTCTCCCTCGGTGGGTTGCGTGCGAGTTCGGACACTTCCAGCACTTTCGCGATGCGCGTGCCATCCCAACGATAGATCAGATGCTGCGCCTGTACGCAGGGCGCCACCACGTCGGGCTGGAACGCCGCCACACATTCGCCGCCGCGGTCGCGCACGCTGTCGTAGACGATGCCGTTGGAGCCGGCCTCGCGCAGCGTGCGGGCGAGCCTGACGCTGGCCGTGTAGACGTCCGCATCGTGTTCCTTCTTCCAGCCACCGCGGATGTCATGCAGGCGGCTGTCGATGCGCGTGCGGTAGCAGCGCATCTGCACGTCGCAGGCGGATTCGCGGGTGGCGGCGAGGAAGCGCTCGCGGTGGTAGACGGTTTCCTCCACCGCGGTGGCCACGCTGTGCGCCGCGTAGAACACGCCCCAGCTGCCGTCGGAAAAGCGGCTGCCCTCCGGATTGAGGTGGGTGAACGCCGCCATCACCGGCGTGCTGCCCGGGCCGCTGATGCGGTGCTCCTTCGGCACCAGCTTCAGCACGCCGGCTTCCTCGCGCAGGCGCGGATTGGTCAACGCCTCGATGGCGAACACCGCGTCGAGGTCGGCCGGGTCGGCGATGCGGTCGTACACGCCCACCGGCGGAAAGCGGCTGGGCACGATGCGGTAGGCGTGGCTCCAGCGGATGCGGCGGACGGGTGGCAGATCGGCAGGCATCGCGGGCTATCCGTATCGTTCCTGTGCAGGGGGAAAGCGAGCCTCGCCGTAGGCGGTCTCGCGGAACGCGACGGGCGACGTTTCAGCCGCGCTGCGCGTCCAGGTACTGGCGCACCACGAACAGGTCGGCCACGTTGCCCGACAACATGCGTTCCAGCGCGGAGTGCCCGCCGAACAGCGGCGCCGCATTCGGCTTGCGCAGCCAGGCGTCGGCCTGCGCCGGGTCGGGGAAGAGGATCTGCAGCGCCTTCCAGATGCCCAGCAGGTAGCTGATGCGCTCCAGCGTGTCGCGACCCAGGCCGCCGGCCTGCTCGCGCTTCCACTTGTAGAAGGTGGACTCGGGCGGATCGCCGAGCAGCTTGCGCTGTTCGGCGACGCGGAGGTCCCAATGGTCGGCGAGCCGGAAGAAGCTGCGCAAGGCGGGCGCGGCCAAAGTCGCGTCGGCGGGCACGCCATTCGGGGCGGCTTCGGCAATACGGCTGTTTCGTGCACCCATGACGAAACTCTCCATGTAAAGCACACGCACAATTTACTGCAAAACAGCAGTTTCGTTCAAATGGCCTTCCCGTCAGGGTGTACCCGAAGCGCCCTGACCCTTTGCGCGATCGCGGCCGAAATCCGGCTCCGGCCCACCCTCGGCGATGAAGCGGTCGATACGCTGCTCCAGCACCGGCAGCGGCACCGAACCGGTGGAGAGCACGGTGTCGTGGAAGGCGCGGATATCGAACCTGGCGCCCAACGCCTTTTCCGCCTTGGCGCGCAGCCGCAGGATGGTGAGGTAGCCCAGCTCATAGCTGTCGGCCTGGCCGGGCCAGCTGATGTAGCGGTCCGCCTCGTTGGCGATCTCCAGTTTGCTCAGTGCGGTGTTTTCGGTGAGGTAGTCGATCGCCTGCTGGCGCGTCCAGCCGAGGTGGTGGATGCCGGTGTCGACCACCAGCCGGCAGGCGCGCCACATCTGGTAGGTGAGGAAACCGAACTTCTGGTAGGGCGTCCGGTAGATGCCCATCTCGTTGCCGAGGTATTCCGAGTACAGCCCCCAGCCCTCGCCATAGGCGGAAATGTAGCCGTCGCGGCGGAACGCCGGCTGGCCGTGGCTCTCCTCGGCCAGCTCCAGTTGCAGCGAATGGCCGGGATAGCTTTCGTGCAGGGTCAGCGCCGGCATGTTGTACAGCGCGCGCGATTTCAGGTCGTAGGTGTTGACCAGGTAGGCATCCGCGCCGCCGCGGCCGGAGGTGTAGTAAGGCGCGATGTCGGCCGGCACCGGCACGATGGTGAAGCGCTTGCGCGGCAGGTGGCCGAAGAACCGCGACATCTGGCCGTCCACTTCCTTGGCTACCCACGCGGTCTTGTCCAGCAGCTCCTGCGGCGTCTTGGCGTAGAACCGCGGATCGGTACGCAGGTAGTGCAGGAAGTCGGCGAAGCTGCCCTTGAAGCCGGTCTGCTTCATCACCGCCAGCATCTCGGCGTGGATCTTCGCGACCTGCTGCAGGCCGATCCGGTGGATCTGGTCGGGCGTGAGGTCCAGCGTGGTGTATTCGCGGATCTGCTGGCGGTAGTAGGCCTTGCCGTCGGGCAACGCCTCGGCTGCCAGCGTGGTACGTGCCTGCGGTACGTACTCGTCGTCGAAGAACTTCAGCAGCTTGGCGTAGGCGGGGATCACCTGGTCGCGGACGCGCTGCAGCGCCTCGCCGCGCAGCGCCTGCGCCTCGTCGGCCGGGATATCCGCCGGCATGTGCTCGAACGGCGCGTAGAAGCTGCAGGCCGTGGGGTCGGTGAGCTCCGCCACCGCGGCGATCGATTTGTCGCGGCCGGCCAGCACCGCACGCGGCACGCTGAAGCCGCGCTGGAGGCCCAGCCGCATGTTGGCGATCTGCTGGTCGAAGTAGTGCGGGATCTCGCCGAGGCGGTCGAGGTAGCGGCGGTAGTCCTGCACGGTGCGCAGTTGGTCGCCACCCAGCTCGTCGTCGAGGTCGCTCCAGAACGCCGAGTCGCTGTTGAACGGCATCTGCCAGTTCTTGAATTGCTGGTCGGCGATGAAGTTGCGGATCTGCTCGCGGTACACCGCATAGTTGACCCGGTTCTCCGGCGACAGCTGCCGCACATCGACGCTATCCAGCTGCTTCATCACCTTGCGCCAATACTCCAGACGCCGTTGCTGGCTGGCGGCACCCACGTCGTCCAGCCGGCCGTCGCTGGGTTGCGACTCGCCCGACGCGCTGATGCCGAACTGGCTGGTGCGCCACGCCCACTCGGTACGGTAGATCTGCTTGAACCGCGCATTGGCGCCGTGCGCCGCCCAGGCCGGTGCGGCGAAGCACAACGCGCCCAGGGCCAGCCATGGCATGGCTTTCGTGATCTTCACTGTTGCGAGGTCTCCGTCGATGGCGGCGCGGCGATGGCTGCCCTGGCGGCATCTTCCACGCTCCAGTAATCCAGCGCTTGTGGCGGAAGCTGGGGCAACGCCGCCCGCAGCAGCAGCTCGCGCACGCCGTCCTTCAGCCGCGCCACGCGCAACGGCGTGTTGCGGCTGCCCAGCCACGCGGCGAAATCCGCGAGCGCTTCCAGCGTGGTGCCGTCCAGGTCCGGCGATTCCTCCAGGCTGAGCACCACGGTGCGGCAATCCGCGCAGCTTTCCACCCGCTGCCGCGCCAGCGCCAGCACGCTCTCCGCGTTGGCAAAGAACAGCGGCTCCTCCGGGCGCAGGATCAGCAGGCCGTCCGGCGAGCGCGCCTCGGGATGCTCGACGAGGGTCACGAAGTCGTGGCTGCCGGGCAGGCGCCCCAGCTCGCTGATCCGCGGCGTCGCCAGCTGGCGGATCAGCATCACCAGGCTGAAGGCGATCGCCGCGAGCAGGCCGTCGAGAATGCCCAGCGCCAGCACCGCGACCACCGCGGCCAGGGCCACCAGGCGATCGCGCCGCCACTGCAGGTAGGGCCGGAACACGGACAGTCGCCACGACTTGCTCACCGCGTGGATGACGATCGCCGCCAGCACCGGTTCCGGGATGCGCTCGATCCAGCGCAGCAGCAGCACCACCAGTAACAGTAGGGTCGCCGCGGCCACCAACCCGGCCAGCCGCGACTGCGCGCCGGCCGCCTCGTTCGCCGAGGTGCCGGAATAGCCCGCGGCCACCGGCATGCCATGCAGCAGGCCGGACAGCGCGTTCGCCATGCCCAGCACCAGCAGGTCCCGATTGGGCTGCACCGGGTCGCCATGCTTCAGGGCGAACGCGCGGATCGAGCCGTAGGACTCGGCATACAGCACCAGCAGCACCGCCGCCGCCAGCTCCACGCTGGGCAGCCACTGGTCGAGCCGCGGCCAAGCCGGCAGCGTCCAGGCCGGGACCAGGTCGATCGTGCCGGTCAGCGCGACGCCGTGATGCGACAGCCAGCCTGATGCGGCCATGCCCAGCACGATCACCAGCAGGCTGCCCGGCAACCGTCGCAGCTTCTCGGCGAGGAACAGCAGCAGCAATGCCACCGCTCCCGCCCCCAGCGCCGCCGGGTTGATGCCGCCCACCGCGCGCAGCAGCTCCACCAGCAACGAGGGCAGGAAGTCGCCCTGCAGGCCCGGCAGGCCGCTGAGGTTCGGCAGCTGCTTCAGCGCGATCACGCAGGCCAGGCCGAAGGTGAAGCCGCGCAGCACCGGCCGCGCGATCAGGTGCGACAGCCCGCCGAGCCGGGCGACGCCGGCGACCAGGAAGCAGCAGCCGGTGAGCAGCACCAGGGTGGCTGCCACCGCGGCGCGTGCGGCGCCCTCGGGCCCCGCCAGCGCCAGCGTGCCGGCAGCGAGCACCGCCGCCGAGGACGAGGTGGCCGAGACGATCGCATAGCGGCTGCGGCCGAACAGGCCGTAGCAGGCCAGCCCGACGAACAGCGCGATCACGCCCGCCTGCGGCGGCAGCCCCGCGATGCCCGAATACGCCACCGCCTCCGGCAACAGCAGGCCGGCGATCGACAGCCCGGCCAGCACGTCGGCCATGCGATGCGCGCCCGCCGCGGTGCCCGTGTCCGGTGTCGCGTTCATTCCCAGGTGCCGCTCCAGCCCGGCAGATAGGCCGTGTCGCGGCCGTGTGCCAACCGCATGGCTTTCTCCATTGCCCTGGCGCCGATCTTGCCGCCCGGCAGTTTGAGGCGGCCCCGATAGAAATCGGCCCAGAGGAATTCCGCATAGGGCTCCGCGTCCTTGGCGCAACCGCCGGCCCTGCGTACCCGCGCGGCCAGCGTGCGGTAGGGATCGTCGGCGAGATCGGCGAGCTGGCCGGGTATCGCGGCGTAGTCCGCGCGCTTGCCGTGCCGGTCGTACGGGTGGGCCCAGCGATTGAATTCCATCGTGCGCCAGAACACGTCCCGGGCCAGCCCGGAGAAGTCGCGCTGGATCATCACCGGCACGCTCTCCACGCCCTCTTCCAGCAAGGCCAGGCCGAGGTGGTGGTGATCGACGATGTAGACCTGTTGCTTCGGCCCCAGCACGCCGGGAAACCAGTGCGCAGCGAGCAGCTCCTTGCGCTTCTTCCGGCCAAGGTCCTTCCACTGCGCGCGCTTGGCCGCGACCTCGGCCTTGCCGACGGTCAGCTGGGTCGGATGCAGCCTGGCGGGCGCGACCGACAGCAGGGGGTGGGGGGCGCTGGGCGACATGGCTCGGCTCGTTTGGCGAGGGCGGTGTCGTGAGCGTAACCGAGCGGATGCGCCGATGGCGGTGCGCGAATCGTCCGGCGCAGGCCGCGCGAGCGACGGGCGGTTAGTCGAGACCGCCGTAATAGCCGCCCACGGCCTGCAGGTAGGCATCGAGGTTGCGGCCCGGGCGGTCGTCGAAACGCTCGCCGGAGGCGGTGCAGACCGCGACGCGGTCCGGGCGGAAATTGCGGAAGCCTTCGCGCAACCGGCACCACGCGCCCAGCGTCCACTTGCCGCCCCAGAACGCCAGGCAAAGCGGCTCGATCTCGCGCGTGCTGAGGTTGCCGGCCTCGTCGCTGTATTCCATCCGCAGGACCTGGCGCGCCTCGATCGCTGCGTGCAGCAGGTCGATGCGCGCGGCGAAATCAGCGCGGCCCCGGTCGCGCCACACCGGCGCGTAGATGCGCGTGCGCGCGGCGCGCTCGCGCAGCTCGGGCGGCAGCACCGCCTCGATCTTCAGAAGCGCCGCCTGTGCGCCGGCAGCCAGCCGGTCGCCGGCGAACGCGCGCACGAAGCGGGTACCGACCACCAGCGATTCGAGTTCGTCGGCGGTGAACATCAGCGGCGGGATGTCCGAGCCCTTGCGCAGCACGTAGCCGACGCCGGCCTCGCCCTCGATGGGCACGCCGGAAAGCTGCAGGTCGGCCACGTCGCGGTAGACCGTGCGCAGCGACACGCCCAGCGTCTCGGCAAGGTTGCGCGCGGGCAGCGCGGTGCGGCGCCCGCGCAGGGCATGGATGATGAGGAACAGGCGGTCGGCGCGTCGCATCGTTTCATGGTGGCTCGCCCGCGCGCCGCTCGCCAGTGCGCTTCGTTTACTCGCCGTCCCAGTAGTCGCGGCCGTCGGCGGTCCGGCCCACGTGGCGAAAGCCCTGCGGCTTGCCGTCCGCATCCATGCCGGTGGCATGCATGACGGCGAACTTGCCCGAGTCGGGGTACTCGCAGATTTCGGGGGTCTGGCTGGTGGACACCGCGAGGTAGCGCAACGTGGCCGTGCCGGTATTGGTGATCTGGTGCGCGGTCTCCGGCCCGCCGGGAGGGCAGCCGATCACGTCACCGGCGCGGATCGGCCAGGTTTCGGTGCCGATGCGCACTTCGCCCGTGCCCTCGAGCACGAAGAACATCTCCTCGTTGACGCGATGCGAGTGGAACGGGAAGGCACGCTTGCCGGGCGGCACGACGGTGAGGTTGTAGCCGAGCTTCTGCGCGCCCAGCCGATGCCCGATCGGCGCCATGCCGCCGGCGAATTTCGCCGGCATCGGCCCGCCGCCGTATTGCCGGTTCAGTACCTCGAGCGGGATCGGCTCGAGCTCGTCGATGTTGAGAATGGGTCTGGCCATGCTCGCTTCCTCAGAGATGCCGTGTTTCGGCGGGTGGGTTCATCCAGTCGTTGGCACGGCCGTCGCACCAGCGCAGCGGCGCATCGATCAGCTCCTGCGGCTGCACATCGTCGAGGCAGGCCAGGTTGACCGACACGTAGTCGCCGCCGATCTGCTCGACGTAGCCGCGTCCGAACGCGCGCACGCCGCAATGGCGGCAAAACAGGTGATGGGCGCTCAGCGTGCCGAACTGGTAGTCGGACAATGCGTCCTCGCCGCCCAGCAGACGGAAATCCTGCGGCGAAAGGGTGACGCCCCACCAGCGCGTCTTGGCGCAGATCGAGCAATTGCAGCGACCGGTGCCGGCGGCCAGGTCGAGATCGGCCTCGTAGCGCACCGCGCCGCAGTGGCAGCTGCCGTGATAGGTCTTCTTCATGGTGCGTTCCTCGTCGACGAAACGATGTGGCGCAGGCCGGTCAGCGCCGCCAGCAGCATGCGCCGACGCCTGGCAGCGGGCTTTTGCGCGGGGCTTGCCGGCAGGCGGTATTGCCCGTCCCGCAGCAGGCCCTGCAGGTAGAGCGGGCGGTAGGCCATCAGCACCCGGTCGATGGCGGATTTCCTGGTCATGGTGTGGGCTCCATTCAAACGTGCGGGCCTGGATGACGCGGCTGGATTCGCAACAACGGACCGCGTCCACGCCAGGGAAACCCCATCGAGGCCGTGCTCTCGGACGACCGCATTCACGCGGCCACGGCGGTGGCGCCGGCCAGCCACGGCGGCGGCAGGGCGTGCTTGTAGAGGCGGAACCAGTGTTCACGGTCGCTGGCGTTGTAGAGATCCAGCGTGCGGATCACCTCGCGTGCGAATTCCACGCTGCCGAGCTCGCTGGCGGTGAGCGTGCCGCCGTCGCTCACCGCCAGCACGGTAGCGTCGTACTGCTCGGCGCCGCGGTAGTCGGGCACATGCCGCCCGATGTGGGCGGGATGGTTGCCGGTATGCCGGCAGTGATCGAGCAGGCCGGCGCGGGCAAGCGCCAGCACGCCGCCGTCGATGCCGGCCACCGGCGCACCGGCCGCATGCACGCGGCGCGCGGCCGCCACCGCAGCCAGACCGTCGCCACGGCTCCACAGGTGGCCGCCGGGCAGGATCAGCAGCGCGGCGCGGGCCAGGTCGAGCTGGGCCAGCGTCAGCTCGGGCTGCACCACGAGGCCGCCCATCGAGGTCACCGGCGCCATCGAGAAACCCACTGCCCGTACCCGCCAGTCGCCGGGACGGCGGATCTCGCAGAGCGCCAGGGCCGCCTGCCAGTCGGCGTAGCCATCGAAAACCAGGAAATAGACCGTATCGCGCATGCCATTGCCTCCTTGATGGGAGACGCAGCTTGCATACCCCCTGCTGACAGCCTGGTGTCAGCAGCGGGTTCGGGCATGGCGCGATTCAGGCCAAGCCCGGACAATGCGCGCACCACCGACCACACGGATACGCCATGAAGCCCGTTTCGCTGATCCAGTTCCTGATCGAGGAACGCCGCGCCGGCCACATCAACACCGAACTTTCGCTGTTGATCGAGGTGGTGGCGCGCGCCTGCAAGCGCATTGCCGTGGCCACCGGCAAGGGCGCGCTGGGCGGCGTGCTGGGCGCAGCCGGCACCGACAACGTGCAGGGCGAGGCGCAGAAGAAGCTGGACGTGATCTCCAACGAGATCCTGCTCGAAGCGAACGCCTGGGGCGGCCATCTCGCCGCCTGCGCCTCCGAAGAAATGGAAGATCCGCAGCCGATCCCCGACATGTACCCGAAGGGCCAGCACCTGCTGCTGTTCGACCCGCTGGACGGCAGCTCCAACATCGACGTCAACATCTCGGTGGGCACCATCTTCTCGGTGCTGCGCTGCCCGGACGACGTCACCGAACCGAAGGTCGAGCACTTCCTGCAGCCGGGCACCACCCAGCTCGCCGCCGGCTACGTGGTGTACGGCCCGAGCACCCTGCTGGTGCTCACCTTCGGCCATGGCACGCACGAGTTCACGCTGGACCGCGAGATCGGCAGCTTCATCCTGAGCCGCCGCGACATCCGCATCCCGGAACAGACCGGCGAGTTCGCCATCAACATGTCCAACCAGCGCCACTGGGAGGCGCCGATGCAGCGTTACATCGGCGAGCTGCTGGCCGGCAAGGACGGCCCGCGCGGGCGCGACTTCAACATGCGCTGGGTCGCCTCGATGGTGGCCGACGTGCACCGCATCGTGACCCGCGGCGGCGTGTTCTTCTACCCGCTGGACGCCAAGATCCGCGACAAGGGCGGCAAGCTGCGGCTGATGTACGAGGCCAACCCGATGGCCTTCATCGTCGAGCAGGCCGGCGGCGCGGCAAGCACCGGGCGCGAGCGCATCATGGAACTGCAGCCCGTCGGCCTGCACCAGCGCGTGCCGGTGTTCCTGGGCTCGAAGCAGGAAGTCGAGCTCGCCGCGCACTACCACCGCGAGGCGGACGGCGCGCAGGGCTGACGCTTCGGCCGCTGCCGAGGGGCGTGCTGCCAAGGCAAGCGCGCCGCCTTTTCCACGCCCTGCCCGCGCCATGCGGTGCCGCCAGACTCCGCCACCGCCCACCTCCTCCCGCCCTGGCGCCACCGATGCCGTTTCGCCGCCTGCTGCCGCTGCTGCTCGCCACGCTCGCGCTGGGTGCCTGCACCCATGCGGCCAGGCCTGTGCCGCCACCGGTTGTCCCGCCACCGCCGAAGCTGACGATCGGCCTGGCGCTGGGTGGCGGCGCAGCCAAGGGCTTCGCGCACATCGGCGTGATCAAGATGCTGGAAACCAGCGGCATCCATGTCGACGTGGTGGCCGGCACCAGCGCCGGCAGCGTGGTGGGCGCGCTGTACGCCAGCGGCATGGACCCGTTCCAGCTGCAGCAAACCGCGTTCGGGCTGGACGAAGCGAAGATCCGCGACGTGCGGCTGTTCTCCGGCGGACTGGTGCGCGGCAAGGCGCTGCAGGACTACGTGAACCACCTCGTGCACCACCAGCCCATCGAACGGCTGAAGCTGCCGTTCGCGGCGGTGGCGACGCAGCTGGAGACCGGCCAGCGCACGGTGTTCGTCAGCGGCAACACCGGACAGGCGGTGCGCGCCTCCTCCAGCATCCCCGGCGTGTTCGAGCCGGTGGAAATCCGCGGCAGGCACTACGTGGATGGCGGCGTGGTGAGTCCGGTCCCGGTGGACGCCGCGCGCCAGCTCGGCGCGAATTTCGTGATCGCGGTGGACATCTCGGCCCGGCCCGGCGGCACCAATCCGCAAGGCATGTTCAACATCATGGCGCAGTCCATCACCATCATGGGCCGTGAGCTGGCCAGGCAGGAAATCGCCCGCGCCGACGTGGTGATCCGGCCCGACCTCAGCGGCATCGGCCCTGCCGACTTCGAGCAGAGGGACGAGGCCATCCTGGCCGGTGAGAAGGCCGCGCTGGCGGCAATCCCGGCGATCCGCGCCAAGCTGGCCGCGCGCCAGGCCAGCCTGGTCGCGGGGAAGCCCTGACGATACGCACATGGCGCGCAGGCGGCGCCGGTTGTAGCGTGGCGGTTCCCTCCCGCACCCGGGTTCGCACCATGCCGAAGTCCTCGCACCTCCTCGTTTCGCTGGCCTTGTCCGCCATGCCCCTGCTCGTGCAGGCGGCGCCGGATACGCACGCCGCCCAAACCGCCGCGCACGCGGCCATGCCACTGCCCAAGCTGGGCAAAGTCCGCCGCATCGGCGACGTGGCGCTGTCGCCCGACGGCGCGCGCCTGGCCTGGGTGCAGGAGGGCAAGCGACCGGTGATCGAGCTGGCCGATGCCGATGGCAAGCACGCGCAGGCGCTGGACGTGGGCGCGAAACTCGCCGACTGCAGCAAGAGCGACCTCGCCTGGTCGCCGGACTCGCACCGGCTCGCCTTCATCGCCAACTGCGGCCACGACCTCACCAACACCCAGGCGATGCATACGGACGTCTATCTCGCCGACGTGGCCAGCAAGGCGGCGCCGCGCGAACTGGCCAGGCTCGCCGGCTACGCGCGTGCGCTGGCGTGGACCGCCAACGGCCGCTCGCTGGGCTTCCTCTACGTGCCCGGCGCCACCCGTCGCGCCGCCGCCACCGCCGCGGGCAAGCCGCAGGAAGGCGTGATCGGCGAAGAGCCGGAAGAGATCCAGCGCGTCGCCAGCCTGGACGTGGCCAGCGGCACGCTGCGCACGCTGACGCCGGCCTCGATCTACGCCTACGAATTCGGCTGGTCGCCGGACGGCGCGCGCATCGCCTACACCGCCGCGCCGCCGCCGGGCGACAACAATTGGTGGGTGGCCAAGCTCTACGTGCAGGACGCGAAGGAAGGCGCCACGCCGCGCGTGGTGGTCGATCCGTCCACCGTCACCGGTCCGCTGCACGGCCTGCAGATGGCGCTGCCGCGCTGGTCGCCGGACGGCACGCGGATCGCCTTCATCGGCGGCCTGATGAGCGACCAGGGTGCCACCGGCGGTGACCTCTACAGCGTCTCGCCCAACGGTGGCGAACCGACCAACCTCACCACCGGCATCACCGTGACGCCAGAGTGGTTCGCCTGGGCCGGCAATGACGCGCTGACGGTGAGCCAGAACGCCAAGGGCAAGGTGCAGCTGGCCCGTTACGACATCCGCGGCGACCACGCCATCGCGCAGGCGCCCTACTTCACCGTGCCGGCGATGATCGGCGCGGGCGGCGCGGTGCTCTCGGTGTCGCTGTCCGCCGACCACCGGCGCGTGGCCTTCGAGCAGAGCTCGTTCGAGCACGCGCCGGAAGTGCACGCCGGCAGGCTGGACGGCACGCCGCCGCCCGCCGTCACCACGCTCAACGCCGGGCTGAAGACCGCGTGGGGCAAGGCAGTCTCGGTGGAGTGGAAGAACGAAGGCCGCGACGTGCAGGGCTGGCTGCTCTACCCGGCCAACTACGACCCGCACAAGACCTACCCGATGATCGTCAGCGTGCATGGCGGCCCGGCCTGGGGCGTGCTGTCGAGCTGGCCCGGCATGAGCGCGATGTATGCCGCCGAAGGCTACTTCCAGTTCATGCCCAACCCGCGCGGCAGCTTCGGCCAGGGCGAAGCCTTCGTGCAGGCCAACCGCAAGGACTTCGGCTACGGCGACCTGCGCGACATCCTCGCCGGCATCGACGCGGTGGAGAAGGTGGCGCCGGTGGACGACCACCGCCTCGGCCTCACCGGCTGGAGCTACGGCGGCTTCATGAGCATGTTCGCGCCCACCCAGACGCAGCGCTTCCGTGCCGCGGTCGCCGGTGCCGGCCTGTCCGACTGGCAGAGCTACTACGGCGAGAACCGCATCGACCAGTGGATGATCCCGTACTTCGGCGCCTCGCTGTACGACGATCCGGCGGCCTATGCGAAGAGCTCGGCGATCAACTTCGTCAAGAACGTGAAGACCCCCACGCTGATCGTGGTCGGCGACCGCGACGAGGAGTGTCCCGCGCCGCAGTCCTTCGAGTACTGGCACGCGCTGAAGACGCTGGGCGTGCCCACCGAGCTGGTGGTCTACCCGAACGAAGGCCACGCCTTCAGCAATCCCGCGCACACCCGCGACGTGCAGCAGCGCTCGCTGGCCTGGTTCGCGAAATACCTGCCGGCGTCGAAATAGCCGGAGCATGCCTGGCCTTCCCATACGGGAAGGCCAGGCCGTTGTTCCGCGGCCGCGCGCGACGCTGGTCACGGAGGGTCTCGTATCAACCTCGCTCTGTTCGCGCCGATGCTCGGCCCACAGCGACACACACGAGTACGAGGCGATGCTGGCGCTGGCGCAACGGAAGTTTTATCGCGGGCGGGAGATCGGCTGAACCGTTACGGCCCGCACTGATAGTCCGCGGCGGTTTGCTCGATGCGCGCGTCGTCGATGTGTTTGGCGAGGCGTTCGGCCACCGTCATGTGGCGCCACACATCCACGTCCACGCAGTGGCTGTCGGGGATGCCGAACAGCTGCTGCACCCTGCGCACGGCACCGGCGATGCCCTGCATCTTCGGATCCACCATTCGGAACACCGGCATGCCATGCACCGGCTGCGTGCTGCCGGGAAGATGGACGTTGTCGCGCGCGTAGCCAGGATCGGCCGCGAAGCGACCCCCGCCGGGAACGTAGTCCAGCATGTTGCCGGCGGTCACCTTCCGCAGCGACGGGACCTCGTGGTCCGGTGCCGACGGATGATTGGTGCGTCTCTGCGCGACGACGGATGCCGCAGCGCCTGACCGATGCGACGGCGCGGGAGCACGGCGAACGGCCTGCCTGCGCGGTCGAGCCGGCAGCTTCGGCGGCAGGGCGATGAAGCGCAGCGACAGGGCATCCGCACGCACCGTCGCACGCTTCGAAGCACGCCAGCGCCAGGCTCCCGCCGGCAACAACAGGAGGACGACGAAGCCGGCATGGATCAGCAGGACGGCCGCCATCGTGGCGACGCGCGGCCAACGGAGCGCTTCCCTTTCCCTCGGTGTCTGCGGCATCGCGCGCCTTCCCTTTCCCGCTCCAGGTCGTGGGAAAGACACCGCGACCTTCGATGGGTTCCGCGGCGGCGATCAGCTCAGAACAACTGCCCCTGCGGCGACGGTGCGCACGGCGGCACGAAGCGCGAGGTGTCCAGTTGCAGTTCGCGCGCGCGGCCGAAGCCATGCTTGCGACAGGCCACCTCGAAGCGCTTGCGCAGCAGCTCGGCGAATACGCCCTGGCCGCGCATGCGCGTGCGGAAGTCGCTGTCGTAGTCGCGGCCGCCGTTGATCTGCCGCACCAGGCTCATCACGTGGTCGGCGCGCTGCGGCGCGTGCAGCGCCAGCCATTCGCGGAACAGCTGCTTCAGCTCCCACGGCAGGCGCAGCACGGTGTAGCCGGCGCAGCGTGCGCCGGCCTCGTGCGCGCGTTCCAGCACGGCCTCCATGTCCTTGTCGTTGAGCGCGGGAATGATCGGCGCCACCAGCACGCCGACCGGCACGTCGGCCTCGCCCAGCGCGGCGATGGCCTTGAGGCGGCGATACGGCGCGCTGGCGCGCGGTTCGAGCTTCGCAGCGAGGTGGTTGTCCAGCGAGTTCACCGAGACGAACACCTGCACCAGCTTTTCGCGTGCCATCGCGGCAAGCAGGTCGAGGTCGCGTTCGACCAACGCGTTCTTGGTGACCAGGGTGCAGGGGTGATGGCTTTCGGCCAGCACCTCCAGCGCGGCGCGGGTGAGCCGCCACTTCTTTTCGATGGGCTGGTACGGATCAGTGTTGCTGCCGATGTTGATCGGCCTGGGCAGGTAGCCGGGTTTCGCGAGTTCGCTGCGCAGCACCTCGGCGAGGTTGCCCTTGGCGCGCAGCTTGGTTTCGAAGTCCAGCCCGGGCGAGAGATTGAGGTAGCCGTGCGAGGGACGTGCGAAGCAGTAAATGCAGCCATGCTCGCAGCCGCGAAACGGGTTCAACGCCTGCTCGAAGGCGATGTCCGGCGAGTCGTTGCGGGTGATGACGCTGCGCGCGCGCTCCTCGCTGACGCAGGTCCGGGGACGCGGTGCGGCTTCGTCCAGCAGCGCGCTCTGCCAGCCGTCGTCCTCGGCTTGGTGGCGGAGGGTCTCGAAGCGCCCTTCCGGATTGGAAGCGGCACCGCGACCCTTGATCGCCTGCGGTGGAAGGAAGGAATCGCCCATCCACGCAGTGTGCCGCGCGGGCATCTCACCGCGCGCGACACCTGCGACGCTGCCTCAGCCGACCGGCAACACGGTGCGCTGCTGGCTGTCGTTGACGATCTCCGCGGCGGACAGATAGAACGCCAGCACCGCAGTGAGCAGGCCCATGTAGCCACCCGCGTGGTGCAACCCGGCCATGCCGGTCCATTCGCCGGCAGCGAGCAGGAAGAAGGTGACCCACAGCGCCAGGAAGATCAGCTGCAGTGCGCGCGGCGCGCGGAACGTGCCCAGCCACATGTAGAAGGTGAACACGCCCCACAGGAACAGGTACCAGCCGACGAAGGCGGCCGGCACCTTGTCGTGCAGGAACAGCACGAACAGCGCGAACGACCACCAGAACGCGCCGTAGCTGAGGAAGGCGGTGGCGCCGAAGGTATTGCCGCGCGGCAGCTCCATCACGCCGGCGATGGCCTGTGCGGTGCCGCCATAGGCCAGCGCGCAGGCCAGCACCATGCCCATCGCCTCGCCACCGAACCAGCCGGCATTGATCATGCTGAGCAGCCAGGTGGTCAGTGCGAAACCCGCCAGACCAAGCGGCGCGGGGTTGGAAAACTTCGTTTGCGTACTTGCGTCGCTCATGGTGTGTTCCCCAGTGGTTCGGATGGCGATGCGGGTTGCGCGGTGCGCGGTGGGCCATCCACCCGCCGTGCACCGGCTCGTGTTGCGGGTCCCGGATCAACAGGCGGCGCCGGTTGGTGACGCCGCGGTGCTCAGAACTTGTACATGCCGCTCAGGCTGACCTGGTTGCCGCTGGTGGTCTTGCGGTTGATGCCATCGGTGGTGGAATCGAGCCTGCCGTACAGCCATTCGACGCCCAGCGCGTAGGCGCCGGCGGAGTACTGCAGGTTCATGCCGGTCTGGCGGCTGCGCAGCAGGCCGGTGGCGCCGTTGCCCATCCAGCGCACCACGTCGTTGTGGTTGAGCTTGCTGGTGGCGTAAAGCGCGTTCAGGCTCCAGTTCGGCGTGAAGCTGTAACCGGCCTGCAGATAGCCGCCGGTGTCCTTGATGTCGCCGAACTGCGAGAGGTCGCCGAACACCTGGCCCAGGCCGCTGCCGGTGTAGGCATCGGCCTTGAATACCCAGGGGCCGGGCTTCCACTGGCCACCCAGTTCGTAGCCCACGCTCTTCACGCTGGACTGCACCGGCGTCGGCGCCGTGCCGTTCACGCCGCGCAGGTTGACCTCGCTGTAATGCGCAACCGCGTAGGCGAGCCAGTGCTTGTCCTGTACGTGCAGGCGCGCCTCGACCTGCGGCCGGAAGCCGGCGTTGCCTGCGGTGAGGAAGTTGGTGTTGGTGGCTGCGCCGTCCGGCCCGTTCCACTGACCCTCGAACGCGCCCAGGTCCAGCCGCCACTTCGGGCCTTCGCCGCCGCGGCCGAGGTCCTGCATCACCACGATGCCTGGGAAGCGCCAGCCGATCATGCCGCTGCCGAAGCCCAGCGGGAAGGCGACATGCGCCAGCGACTCGGTGACGTTGTCGAGCGGAAACAGCAGGTCCCACTGTTGGCCGATGCGCACCGTGGTCCCGCTGGTCGGATTGACGAGGTCCATGTACGCCTGGCGCAGGCGCGGTATCGGCTGCTGCTGGCTGTAGGGGCCGGCGCCGTTGTAGCCGCCGAAGAAATCCATCTCGATGCGGCCGCCGCCCACCCAGTCGCCGGCAAACCGGGCGCCGCTGAAGTCCAGCCAGAAGCGGGTATTGCGCACGTCCATGCCGCTCAGCGAACCGGTCGAACCGGCCACCGGATACTCCGCGTTCTGGCCGTTGCCGTAGACGAAGCTCTTGCTCTGCTCGAAGGCGGTGGCGCTGACGAAGCCGTGCAACGCCACCGACACACCGGGCGCCGAGGTGAATGCCGGTTTGCTCGGGGCGGCGGGTGCGGCGGCGACGTTCTGCGTGGGCGCGGCGGGCGCCGGCGGGCTCGCCGCCGGTTGTCGCTGGGCCACGACCATCGCCTTGAGCTGGGCCAGCTCCTGCTCCAGCTGATCCACCCGCTGCTCCAGCTGCCGCTCACGCGCGCTTTCGCCCGAGTTGCTGGTGGTCTGTGCCTGCGCGGCCCACGGCAGCGCCAACGCAAAGGCGATGCCCAGCGCCAGCGGCGCACGGCAGCGACGAACGAGTGTCGAGCTCATGGGAGCCTCCCCTTGGAAGTGGTGCGCCGAGCATGGCCGCGCCCCGGAGCGCCTGGCTATTCGCCGTTGGTCTTAGCCTCGACCAAAGTCGATAGCCGGGGTGCTTCGACGCTGCAGCGACCTCGCTACACTCGAAAGCCTGGCTTCGCCATCCGCCCCATGCCCACCAAGGAGACCCGCATGTCCACGATCCATCCCGTCGATCCCGCGTTCGCGGCCAGGGCGCGCATCCGCCAGGACGATTACGAGCGGCTGTATGCCGAGTCGGTAAAGGATCCCGAAGGCTTCTGGGCCAAGGTGGGCGAGCGGCTGGCGTGGGCGAAGAAGCCGACGAAGATCAAGGACGTCTCCTACGACCCGAAGAACCTGCACATCCGCTGGTACGAGGACGGCATGCTCAACGTGTCGGCCAACTGCCTCGACCGCCACCTCGCCGAGCGCGGCGACAAGACCGCGATCATCTTCGAGGGCGACGACCCGAACGAATCGCGCAAGCTCAGCTACCGCGAGCTGCACGCCGAGGTATGCAAGTTCGCCAACACGCTGAAGCACCTTGGCGTCGCCAAGGGCGACCGCGTGGCGATCTACCTGCCGATGATCCCCGAGGCCGCGGTGGCGATGCTGGCCTGCGCGCGCATCGGCGCGATCCACTCGGTGGTGTTCGGCGGCTTTTCGCCGGACTCGCTGGCCGGGCGCATCGCCGACTCCGCCTGCAAGCTGGTGGTGACTGCCGACGAAGGCGTGCGCGGCGGCAAGAAGATCCCGCTCAAGACCAACGTGGACGAGGCACTCAAGCGCCCGGGCACCCACAGCGTGGAAACCGTGGTGGTGGTGCGCCGCACCGGCAGCGCGGTACCGATGCAGTCGCCGCGCGACCGCTACTGGCACAACCTGATGGACGGCCAGAGCGCCGATTGTCCGGCCGAACCGATGGAAGCCGAGCACCCGCTGTTCATCCTCTACACCTCCGGCTCCACCGGCAAGCCCAAGGGCGTACTGCACACCTCCGGCGGCTACCTCGTCTACACCAGCTACACCCACGAATGCGTGTTCGACCTGCGCGAAGACGACGTCTACTGGTGCACCGCCGACGTGGGCTGGGTCACCGGCCACAGCTACGTGGTGTACGGCCCGCTGGCCAACGGCGCCACCACGGTGATGTTCGACGGCGTGCCGAACTATCCCGACTTCAGCCGCTTTTGGCAGGTGGTGGACAAGCACAAGGTGACCCTGTTCTACACCGCACCCACCGCCATCCGCGCGCTGATGCGCGAGGGCGAGGCGCCGGTGAAGAAAGCTTCCCGCGCCAGCCTGCGCGTGCTCGGCACGGTGGGCGAACCGATCAACCCCGAGGCCTGGGAGTGGTACTGGCGCGTGGTGGGCGATAGCCGCCTGCCCATCGTGGACACCTGGTGGCAGACCGAGACCGGCGGCATCCTGATCACCCCGCTGCCCGGTGCCATCGACGCCAAGCCCGGCTCCGCCACCAAGCCGTTCTTCGGCATCAAGCCCGCCATCGTCGATGCCAACGGCGAAGTCCAGCAGGGCGCCTGCGAGGGCAACCTGCTGATCACCGACTCGTGGCCCGGCCAGATGCGCACGGTGTACGGCGACCACCAGCGCTTCATCGAAACCTACTTCAGCGCCTACCCCGGCAACTACTTCACCGGCGACGGCGCGCGACGCGATGCGGACGGCTACTACTGGATCACCGGCCGCGTCGACGACGTCATCAACGTCTCGGGCCACCGCATCGGCACCGCCGAGGTGGAAAGCGCGCTGGTGGCGCATCCCAAGGTGGCCGAGGCCGCCGTGGTCGGTTGCCCGCACGACATCAAGGGCCAGGGCATCTACGCCTACGTCACGCTGATCGCCGGCGAGACCGGCAGCGACGAGCTGAAGAAGGAGCTGGTGGCCTGGGTGCGCAAGGAGATCGGCCCGATCGCCACGCCCGACTACATCCAGTGGGCGCCCGGCCTGCCGAAGACGCGCTCGGGCAAGATCATGCGCCGCATCCTGCGCAAGATCGGCGAGAACCTCCCCGACCAGCTCGGCGACATCTCCACCCTTGCCGACCCGGGCGTGGTGAAAAGCCTGGTCGAGGAGCGGCTCATCAAATGACCCTTGCCACGTCATCCCGGCGCCGGCCGGAAGCGCTTTTCAACGGCGAATCCCGGTCATCCAGCCCCCCTCAGACGCAGGGTACTGGACCCCGGCCTTCGCCGGGGTGACGAACCGAACGCCATGCCCGACATCCTGATCGCCGACGACCACCCGCTGTTCCGCGATGCCCTGCAGCGCGCGGTGGTGGCCGCGCTGCCGCAGGCGAAGGTGCATAGCGCCGACAGCGTGCACGGCCTGTACGCGCTGATCGAGCAGTATCCCGACACCGACCTGCTGCTGCTCGACCTGCACATGCCGGATGCGCGCGGCTACTCCGCGCTGGCGCATATCCGCGGGCAATACCCCGGCCTGCCGATCATCGTGGTCTCCGGCCACGAGGAGGCACAGGTCGCGCGTCGCGCGCTGGCCCATGGCGCCGCCGCCTACATCCCCAAGTCCACTGCGGGCGACGAGATCGTGCACGCCATCCGCGCCGTACTCGACGGCGACGTGTGGCTGCCGCCGCAGCTCGTCGGCGGCAGCGCCGAACTCAAGCCCGACGAGGCCGACATCGCCGCCCGCGTCGCCGCGCTGACCCCGCAGCAGTTCCGCGTGCTGACCATGATCGCCGAGGGCCTGCTCAACAAGCAGATCGCCTGGGAACTCGGCGTCTCCGAAGCCACGGTCAAGGCGCACATGACCGCGATCATGCGCAAGCTCGGCGTCAACAACCGCACCCAGGTCGCCCTCGCCGCCAGCCAGCTCGCCGTGGAACCGGGCGCGATGCAGCCGTTGCCGGTGGATGAGGACGGCGAATAGGCGCAACCGGCAGGAACACGTTGAATGATGCCCACCCCTGCCCCGCGCCGCGCTCGCACCGCAGCAGCAGGTGCGGGTCGGTGCACCAGCCAGTGCACCCGGCGTCGCACGTGAGGCGGGCAACATCGCGGAGCCGGGCTTCTTCGTGTGCCCGGCCCAGCGAGCAGCAACAACGACGGCGGCCGATGCCGCCGGTGCGCCCTACTTCCGGGCCAGCGCCGTCAGCAAGGCGCGCAACGCCGCCGGCTTCACCGGCTTGTGCAGCACCGGATAGCCCAGCGCCCGTGCGCGTTGCTTGAGTTCACTGCTGCCGTCGGCAGTGATCAGGGCGGCGGGCGGCAGCGGGTCGCAGGCGGCGCGCAGCCGCTGCAGTGCCTGCAGCCCGTCGACGCCGTCGGCGAGGTGGTAGTCAGCGAGGATCAGGTCCACCGCGCCACGCCGCAGCTCGGCAGCGGCAGCGTCCACGTCGCGCGCGGTGCGGCAGTCCACGCCCCAGCGGCCCAGCAGCATGCGCATGCCGTCGAGGATGGCCATGTCGTCGTCGAGGCACAGCACGGTAAGCGGCAGTTGCTCGTCGCTGCTGCCGCTGGCGCGGCGCACGCCCTGCCTTCGTCCCGGCGCGGCAACGGCGCGCGGCACGATCACCGCGAAGCAGCTGCCGTGGCCAGGGCGCGAGCGCAGGTCGAGCCGGTGGTCGAGCATCGCCGCGATGCGGTCGCAAATCGACAGGCCCAGGCCCAGGCCCTTCTCGCCCCACGGCGAAGGCTGCTCCAGCCGCTGGAACTCGCCGAAGATACGCGCGCACTGTTCGGCGGGGATGCCCGGACCGCTGTCCCACACCTCGATGCGCACGTCGCCGCCGTGGCGACGCGCACCCAGCAACACGCCGCCGCGATGCGTATAGCGCAACGCATTGGAAAGGAAGTTCTGCAGCACGCGGCGCAACAGCTGCGGATCGCTGCGTACGGCGAGTTTGCTGGGCGCCACGCGCAGGCGCAGGCCGCGCTGCTCGGCGAGCACCGCGAACTGGCTTTGCAACGAATCGAACAGGTCGGCCAATGCGAAGTCGGCGATTTCCGGCCGGTAGGTGCCGGTGTCCAGCCGCGACGTGTCGAGCAGGGCATCGAGCAGATCCTCGGCGGCGCGGAAGGAAGCATCGATGCGTTCGGCCAACTGCAAGGCTTCCGGGTCCAGCCCCGGCTGTTGGCGCAGCGCAGAAGTGAACAGGCGCGCCGCGTTGAGCGGTTGCAGCAGGTCGTGGCTGGCGGCCGCCAGGAAGCGCGTCTTGGACACGTTGGCGGCCTCGGCGGTGCGCTGTGCCTGCGCCGTGGCGGCCAGCGCCTCGCTCAGCTCGGCGGTGCGTTGCCCCACGCGCTGCTCCAGCGTCTCGTTCGCCTCGATCAGCGCCTGCTCGGCGCGCTTGTAGGCGGTGACGTCGGTATAGGTGGTGACGTAGCCGCCGCCGGGCAGCGCACGGCCGCGCATCTCGATCGTGCTGCCGTCGGCGCGCACACGCTGGAACACATGCGGCGTGCCCGCGCGCAGATGGGCGAGGCGCTTGGCGACGTGTTCTTCCACTTCACCGGGGCCGCACTCGCCATGCTCGGCGTTCCAGCGGATCAACTCGGCCACCGGCACGCCGACGTAGACCATGCCATCGGGATAGCCGAACAGTTCGAGATAGCGCCGGTTCCACGCCACCACGCGCATCTCGGCATCGACCACGCTGATGCCCTGCGAAACGTTTTCCAGGGTGGAGGAGAGCAACTCGCGGTTGAAGCGCAGCTCCTGCGAGGCCTCGTCCATCAAGGCCATCGACTCGGCGATATCCAGCCCCGAGCCGGACAATGCGCCCATCAGGATGCGCCGCGCGCTGGCCGCGCCCACCGCGCCAGCGAGCAGGCGCTCGGTGTGCTGGATCAGCGCGCGGTCGGCCGCCTCGCCCGGCTGCAATGGCTTACCGCGCAGCAGCGCGTATTCGGCGAACGCGCGGTCGGTGCCGCGCTGGCCCACGATGCGCGTGGCGATGGTGCGCAGGTCCGCCGCGGCCACGCGGCCGCGCCAGTCGCCGACGCCATCGCGGCTGGTCGCACTGGGAGCGACGAACAGCGCCGCATGCAGGCGTTCCTCCAGTGTCGGCCGCCAACGCAACGAGACGACCACCAGGCATCCCACGTTGACCAGCAGCGACCACAGCGTGCCGGACAGCAGGGGATCGTCGCCGGCATGCTGGAGCGGCAGCCAACCGAGGCCGGGCCAGGCTTCCTGCCGCCAGCTGCCCACGTGCAGCATCGCCGGCAGCAGCAGGGCCCACGCCCACACCGCAAAGCCCGCCAGCAGGCCGATCGCCACGCCGCGCCGGCTGGCACCGCGCCAGTACAGCGCCGCCACGATGGCGGGCGCCAGCTGCACCACCGCCGCAAACGCAAGCAGGCCGGTGGCGGCAAGGTTCTCGGTGTCGGCTACTTCGCGGTAGTAGCCGTAGGCCAGACCCGCCAGCGCCACGATGGCGACGCGGCGCACGCGCAACACCAGCTGCGAAAGATCGCTGCGATGCTCCAGCCGCAGGCGGCGCACGCGCAGCAGCGCCGGCATCACGAGGTCGTTGCTGATCATCGTGGACAGCGCCACCGCCGCCACGATGGTCATGCCGGTGGCCGCGGAGAAGCCGCCCACGAAGGCCAACATCGTCATGCCATGGCTGCCCAGCGCCAGCGGCAGGTTGAGTACCCACGCATCGGGCAGGCCGTCGCGCACCGCCGGCAGATGCGCACCTGCGGCCACGATGGACGGTACCGCCAGCATGATGGCGAGCATGTAGAGCGGGAACATCCAGCGCGCGCGATGCAGGTCGCGCGCGTCCTCGCACTCCACCACGCCGATCTGGAATTGCCGCGGCAGGCAGACCATGGCGAAGAACGCCAGCGCCGTCTGCGCGACGAACCCCGCCGTGATGCCCTGCCCCGCATGCGCCAACGGCATCGCCACCGTCGCAGCCAGCCCGGGCCCGTGGTACGCGGCGAAGACGGCCAGTGCCACGAACGCCACCAGCTTGATCAGCGACTCCAGCGCGATCGCCAGCATCAGGCCATGGTGGTGCTCGGTGGCGTCGATGCTGCGCGTGCCGAACAGGATGGCGAATGCCGCGAGCAGGCCCGCGCACCACAGCGCCGGATCGGTCGCGATGGCACCACTCGGGCCGGGCGTATTGCCGCCGAGCACGGCAAACGACATCGCCACGGCCTTCAGCTGCAGGGCGATGTACGGCAGCACGGCTACCACCGCGATGACCGCCACCAGTGCTGCCAGACCGTGCGACTTGCCGAAGCGTGCGCCGATGAAGTCGGCGATCGAGGTGATGTTGCGTTGCTGCGCCACCCGCACCAGGCGGCGCAGCAGGCCGAATCCGAACACGAACAGCAGGACCGGGCCGAGGTAGATCGGCAGGTAGCCCAGCCCGTCGCGCGCCGCCGTGCCTACCGCGCCGTAAAAGGTCCACGACGAGCAATACACCGCCAGCGCCAGCGAGTAGACCACGGGACGCAGGCGCGGCTGGCGCGGATACAGCGGGCGTCGGTCGCCAGCCCAGGCCACGCCGTACAGCAGGCCCACGTACAGCAAGGCGACGAGCAGCAGCAGCCAACCGGCGATCACGCGTGTCCCCCATTCATCGACTTGGCGCACCGTCCGCTTGTGCGCAACGGCGCCTGTCCGTCAGCATGCGCGCATGCACAGCATCGACGGCCCCCTGCCCGCGAAAGTAGCAGAGCCCTTGCGGGCTGACGAGATTCACGTCTGGCGGCTGCACCGCCCGCAGGGATCGAAACGGCAACCGCTGCTGGCGCTGCTCGGGTGTTATCTTGGCATCGACGCGACGGACGTGCGCCTGGTCGAGGGCCTGCACGGTCGCCCTGCGCTGGATGCCGCCCACGGTGCGCCGTTCGACTTCAACTGGTCGCACAGCGGCGAACGGGCCGTGGTGGCCCTGGCGAAGGGACTCTCGCCCGGCATCGACCTCGAGCATCGCCGCACGCGCAGCAAGGCGCTGGATATCGCGCGGCGGTTCTTCACCGCCGAGGAAGCCACCTGGCTCGATTCGCTGGGCGAAGGCGAGCGGCAAGCCGCCTTCTTGGAGCTATGGACGGCCCGTGAAGCGGTGCTCAAGGCGCTCGGTCGCGGCATCGGGTTCGGCCTGGACAAACTGGCATTTCGTCGCGATACCTGCGGTCTCGCGTTGCAGCGGCTGGATGGCGACGATCCAGGCGCGTGGCAGTTGCACGCGCTGGACGTCGGTGCCGACGCATTCGCGACGTTGGCCTGGCGGGGATCTCTACGGCAGGTCCGCCTGTTTGCGCTTGCCGACGACGCATGATCGCGGCAGTGTTGCGCTTCTTCTCTCGTCACGGACCGCGGCCATGACCCTGCTCAGCGTCAACCTCAACAAGATCGCGGTACTGCGCAATTCGCGCGGCGGCGACGAGCCCGACATCTGCCGCGCGGCGCAGACCTGCATCGAGAGCGGTTGCGGCGGCATCACCGTGCACCCGCGGCCGGACCTGCGCCATGTGCGTCCCGACGACGTGCGCGCCCTGGCCGCCATGTTGCGTGGACGCGTCGAGTACAACATCGAAGGCAACCCGTTCGCGGCACCACGCGGCGATTATCCTGGCCTGATCGAACTCGCCCGCGAAGTGCGGCCGACCCAGGTGACGCTGGTGCCCGACAGCGACGGCCAGATCACCTCCGACCATGGCTTCGATCTGCGGCACGACCTCGAGCGGCTGCGTCCGCTGGTGGACGAGCTTCGCGCCATCGACTGTCGGGTCAGCCTGTTCGTCGATGCCGGTCCGCAGGACTTCGCGGCAGCGAAAGCCATCGGTGTGCAGCGCGTCGAGATCTACACCGGGCCATATGCGGCAGCCTTTGCCAGGGGCGAACCGGATGCGCTGCTGGCAAGCTGCGCGGCGACTGCGCGGCTGGCGCAGCAGGCCGGTCTTGCCGTGAATGCCGGCCACGACCTCAGCCAGGCGAACCTCGGCACCTTCAAGGCAGCCATTCCCGGATTGGCCGAGGTGTCGATCGGCCACGCATTGATCGGCGAGGCACTGTACGAAGGCCTCGCAACCACCGTGCGCCACTACCTGCAGATACTGCGCTGAGTTCCGCAGGCTGGACCGCCAACCGACGGCAGGTGAAGCGGTCGAGAGGCGATGCGGCGACCACGCTGCGCCAGGATGTCGGATCCAGAAACGCCAACCCCCGCACTGGGCGGGGGTTGGCGCGGGTAACGCGGTGTGACTATTGCGGTTACTGACTGTTGCTGTCGGTGAACCCGATCTTGACCAGGTTGTATTGCTTGGCGTCCGCCAGCACGGTGGCAACGTACTGGTAGGCCACGGCATCAGCCGCCTTGATCTGGATTTCCGGCTGCTTGTCCTGTGCCTGCTGGGCGATCACCGCGAACTGCGCCTTGAGGCCCAGCTCGTCCACCGGCGTGTCGTTCCAGTACAACGCTCCCGACTGATCGATCTTGAGATTGATCGGCTCCGGCGGATTCAGATTCGTCGGAGGATTGGGATTCGGTTGCGGCAGGTCGATCTTGATCTTCAGCAGCGGAATCGGCGCCGTCACCATGAAGATGATCAGCAACACCAGCATCACGTCGATCAGCGGCGTGATGTTGATGTCGGCCATCGGGCCGCCTGTGCTCTTGGTGGAGAAAGCCATGACTTGTTACTCCCTCCCCGGGGTCGGGGCGGTGGTCATAAAGCCGACGTGCACCATGCCCTGGCCCTTGGCGTCGCTGATGATCTTGCGGACAACCTTCCACTCGATCGCCTTGTCGGCACGAATCTGCAGCTCCGGCTGCGGCGCCTTCTGTGCAGCCACCGCAAGCTGTGCCTTCAGCGAGGCCTCGGTAACCGGCTGATCCTGGAAGTACATCGAACCGTCTTCCTTGATGGCGAGATCCAGCGGCGGGGTTTCGGGTGCCTTGTCATCGCTCTTGGGAGCCGCAACCGGCACCGTGATCGTGACCGGATGCGACATCAGCGGTGCCGTGATCATGAAGATGATCAGCAGCACCAACATCACGTCGGCAAGCGGCGTGACGTTGATTTCCGAAACCGGACCGCCGGTATTGCCTCCGACGCTCATTGCCATGGGTCAGGCCCTCACTTGCCTTCGACGCGCGAACCGGTCGCGAAGAAGTCGTGCAGGTCGTGCGCGAATTCGTCGAAACGGGCGAAGATGATGCGGTTCGAGCGGTTGAAGAAGTTGAAGGCGAGCAGCGCCGGGATAGCGGCACCCAGACCGATGGCGGTCATGATCAGCGCCTCGCCCACCGGACCGGCCACCGCGGTCATCGAAGCGTTGCCGCTGGCGGCGATGCCGGTCAACGCGCCGTAGATGCCCATCACGGTACCGAGCAGGCCGACGAACGGCGCCGACGAACCCACCGTTGCGAGCAGGGTCTGGCCACCTTCGAGGCGCAGGCTTTCGCGAGCCACGGCCTGACGCAGGGCACGGTCGACGAACTCGGAGCGGGTCAGCGACTCGGCCAGGCCACCCTTGTTGGCCTGCTGGTGGTGGGCCACCGCGGAAGCAGCGTCCAGCGCGATCTTCGAGAAGGGTTCGCCCTTGGGCTGGGCTTCCAGCTCACGGATGGCATCCTGGGTCGAGGGGTTGTTCCAGAAGCCGTTGATGACGCCATCGGCACGGCCGCGCACCATCGAGTTGCGGATGGCGTTGGCAATGATGAAGTACCACGACAGGAACGACATCACCACGAGGGTGATGAACACCACCCAGCCCACCCAGTTGAAATGGGTGACGAGGTTGGCGAAGCCCATCTGCTTCATGGCTTCGGCGTTGGAATTGCCCGCCACCTGGGCGGCGGCATCGGTCGGTGCAGGAGTCTGTAGGAACATAACGCTACCCTTGGGAAGTCAAGCGTGAACTGGGGAATTACAAGCTGTTGAGATTGAAGGTGACTGGAACGCGTGCGTAGCCTTCCACCTTCTGGCCATTCTTGACCTCGGGATTGAAGCGCCACTTGCGTGCCGTTTCGACCGCCGCACGGTCAAGTTCGTGGTATCCGCTGGACTTGTCGATCTTGATGTCCTTCGGCAAGCCGTCGGTACCCACCAGGATCAGCAGCACGACCGTGCCCTCATGGCGCTGGCGGATGGCCTGTGGCGGATAGCGCGGCTGGATTCGGCTGTTGTAGCTGAGATCCGAACCGGCGGCGATATCGGCCGGCGGCGCAGGCGGAGCCGGAGGCGCAGGCGGCGCGGCCGGAACCGCGTTCTGCGACACTTCCTGCACCGGCGGCGGCGGGGCCGGCGGCGGCGGAGTCGGCGGCGGAACCACCTGCTTGATGATCTTCGGCGGCGGCTGCTTCGGCGGCTGCGGCGGCGGCGGCGGCGGTGGCGGCGGCGGCGGCGGCGGCTCGATGAAGTTCACCTGCACGATCTGCTCTTTCTTCTCGTGCTTCTGGCCCGGAGGCGCCATCGGCGCGAGCAGGATGAGAAACGCGAAGGCGTGCAGACCAATGGCAAATGCCAACGCCAGGGTTCGTTTCCAACTGAACCCATCTTCGCGTTCTGTGTCTTCGGTACTAGAGGCCATCTGTCACTATCTGAAGCTGGGACGGAGAAAGCGTCGCCGCAGGGTCGGCATGTTCCGTCTGGCATATGGACGAAACACGCCGCTGAGGTTACGCAGGGAAGGTTTCAACGGTACAACAGCATCTGGCTTTTGTATAGCGCTTGCGAGGCAGACGAATAGACGTCCATCTGCCGCACTAATCCTTGCTTACCAGTTACTTGCCAGCCTTGCGCAGCCAGTCCTCGGCCTTGGCCGCAGTTTCGGGATCCTTCGCCGCCTGCTTCATCGCAGCCACTGCCGCAGGCTTGTCCTTGAGCTGGCGATCCGACTCGGCAAGCATCATGTAGGCCCGGCCCTTGTGCTTGACGCCCTTGGCGATGCCCTGGGTCAGATATTTGCGCGCGTCGGAGAACTTCTGTTCCTGGAAATAGGCGGCACCCAGCGAGACGTCCAGCTCTCCGTCCGTGGCCAAGGGTGAGCCCTTCCGGTAATAGCCGATGGCCTTGGCGTCGTCTTCGCCGATCATGGCGGCATCGCCGGCCAGCTTGTAGTTCGAGGCGCTGGGCTTGATCGCACCCTTGGCCACACCGTCGTCGAACACGGCCAGCGCCTTGGCACCGCCGCTCTTGGTGTCTCCACCGTTCTGTGCCTGCAGCAGGTAGGCCTTGACCAAGTTGATCCAGTCGCCTTCGTCCTTCAGCGCACCGTTGGCACGCCCCTGCTCGAGCACCTTGATCGCATCGGCATAATCCTGCTGCTGCAGCAGGACCGCGCTGGCGTTGTGCAGCATGCTGCTGTCGGTGGGGTTCTTTTCGTACTCCGCCTGCGCCATCTTGGCCGCGTCGGCGCCCTGGCCGGATTCGGCGTAGCTGGCCATCAGGATCTGGTTCCAGGAGTCCTGCGGCTTGTCGGTAAGGGACTTGGCTTTCTGGATGGCAGCTATCGCCTCCGGATACTTCTCGAGCCGGTAGTAGTCCATGCCAGCCAGACCATAGGAGTCCGCCGTCTCGCGCTTGCCCTCGGCACGCCACTTGGCGATCGTATCCAGCGAAGCCTGGTACTGCTGATCGGCGGCGTACATCTGCGCCAGTTCGTACATCAGCTGGAAGTAGGTGTCGTTCGGCATCACGCCGTTGGCGATCGCCTTCTGCAACAGCGGAATGGCGCCCTTGATGTCACCCGAGTTGTAGGCGACGTTGGCCAGACCCTGCAGTGCGATGGCCTGCGCGTACTTGCTCTTGCTGTTGTCGACGATGGGCTGCAGCAGTTGCTGCGCCTTGGCCTTGTCGCCGCTGTTCACCGCGTCCAAGCCCTCGTTGAGCGCCTTCTGCTCCTTCGTGCTGGTCAGGTCGAGCTTTGGCTCGGCGCGCGTAGCGTTCGGGTACAGCGCCGCAGGCTTTTCCTTCGACGTATCGGTCGCATGGACAGGCGCTGCGGCGACGGTGAAGGCCAACGCGGCACCAGCCAGCATCGTGAACAGGGTCGTGTGCTTCATGACGATCCTCGGGTGTCAGGAGTTTTACGCGATGCATCGTGCGTAGGGGATCGCTGAGACTACCCTGAGCGGCATGTGAATGACAAGTTGCAGCGCGGCAACAAACTGCCTTTCAGATCAAGGGTTTGCGCTGACATCCTCCATACGCCGCCGCATTGCGTGGTGGCGTATGCCTGCTCGAGGTCCCGTGGCCTCAGATATCCAGGTTGGCGACCTTGAGCGCATTGGCTTCAATGAAGTCGCGCCTGGGCTCGACCGCCTCGCCCATCAGCATGGAGAACATCTGGTCGGCAGCGAAGGCATCTTCGACGCCCACTTGCAGCATGCGGCGCGTTTCCGGGTTCACCGTGGTTTCCCACAGCTGCTCCGGGTTCATTTCACCCAGGCCCTTGAAGCGCTGGATGGTGCGCCCCTTCTTCGCCTCGTCCAGCAGCCAGCCGCGTACGTCGGCGAAACGGACAACGCCACGCGAAGCGTTCCCGCGGCGGACCACGGCGTCCGCCTGGATCAATCCGGCCAGTTGTTGGCTCACATGCAGGATGGGCCTGAATTCGGCGCCGGCGAAGAACGGATGCGGCAAGAGCAAGGTATGGCTGAGGCCATGCTGCTCCCGCACCACTTCAATGGCGGCAGGGTGTTCGTCCTGCGCCGGACGCAGCGACAGCTTGTAGCGCGGCTTGCCCAGCCCGCTGGCTGCCAAACGGATGGCGATGCCATCGAGCCAGGCCTGCATGGCTAGGGTATCGGACCATAGTTCCGGGGTGATTGGCTGGTGTTCCAGCAGTGCCGACAGCACGCTGGTGTCGAAACGGTGGCCGAGGCGTTCGATCTGGTCCAACGCTGCCTGGTAGTTGCGCAGCAGCTTTTCCAACGCTTCGCCGATAATCGGGGGAGCGGCCGGGTCGGCCACCAGCTCGGCGTTGTCCACTGCGCTGGAGATCAGGTAGGCATTGAGCGCTGCATCGTCCTTGAGGTAAAGCTCCTGCTTGCCCTGCTTCAGCTTGTACAGGGGCGGCAGGCCGATGTAGACGTGGCCGCGCTCGATCAGCTCGGGCATCTGTCGGTAGAAGAAGGTCAGCAGCAGGGTGCGGATGTGCGAGCCGTCCACGTCCGCGTCGGTCATGATGACGATGCGGTGGTAGCGCAACTTGTCGGGGTTGTAGTCTTCCTTGCCGATGCCCGTACCCAGCGCGGTGATCAACGTGCCGACCTCGGCGGAGGACAGCATCTTGTCGAAACGTGCTTTCTCGACGTTGAGGATCTTGCCCTTAAGCGGCAGCACGGCCTGGGTCTTGCGGTTGCGGCCCTGCTTGGCCGAGCCGCCTGCGGAGTCACCCTCGACCAGGAACAGTTCGCAGAGTGCGGGATCCTTTTCCTGGCAGTCGGCCAGCTTGCCCGGCAGGCCGGCGATGTCCAGCGCGCCCTTGCGACGGGTCATCTCGCGGGCCTTGCGGGCGGCCTCGCGGGCACGCGCGGCATCCACCACCTTGGAGGCGATGGCCTTGGCCTCGTTGGGATGCTCCAGCAGGAACTCGCTCAGCTTTTCGTAGACCGCCTGCTCGACCACCGTCTTCACCTCAGACGAGACCAGCTTGTCCTTGGTCTGCGAGGAAAACTGTGGGCCGGGCACCTTCACCGAAAGTACGGCAATCATGCCTTCGCGCATGTCGTCGCCGGAGAGCGCCACCTTGGCGTTCTTGGCCAGCCCTTCCTTCTCGATGTAGCCGGTGAGCGCACGGGTCAGCGCCACGCGGAACCCGGTCAGGTGGGTGCCGCCATCGCGCTGGGGGATGTTGTTGGTGAAGCAGAACATCGTCTCGTTGTAGGAGTCGGTCCACTGCATCGCCACCTCCACGCTGATCTTGTCCTGCTGGGCGTAGAGGCTGATCACGTTCGGGTGCAGCGCCGTCTTGAGCTGGGCAAGGTGCTGGACAAAGGAGCGGATGCCGCCTTCGTACACGTAGGTGTCGTGTCGCCCTTCTCCGCGTTCGTCGCGCAATTCAATGCGCACGCCGGAGTTGAGGAAGGCCAGCTCGCGAAGACGCCGGGCCAGCACGTCGTAGTGGAACTCGGTCAGCTTGAAGATCTGCGGGCTGGGCATGAAGCGCACGGTGGTGCCACGCTTCGACGAAGGCCCCACCTCCTTCAGCGGGTACTGCGGTTCGCCCAGCGAATATTCCTGCTGGTATTCGTGGCCATCGCGACAAATGGTCAGCCAGAGGTGGTCGCTGAGCGCGTTCACCACCGACACACCGACGCCATGCAGGCCACCTGAAATCTTGTCATCGTCGAACTTGCCGCCGGCGTGCAGCACGGTCATCACCACCTCGGCGGTGGAGCGACCCTCCTCCGGGTGTGTGTCCACCGGGATGCCGCGGCCGTTGTCGCTGACGCTGACTGAGCCGTCTTCGAGAATGGTCACGGTTACGTGGTCACAGAAGCCAGCCAATGCTTCGTCGATGGAGTTGTCCACCACCTCGAACACCATGTGGTGCAATCCGGTGCCGTCGCCCACGTCGCCGATGTACATGCCGGGGCGCTTGCGGACCGCTTCCAGGCCTTTCAGCACCTTGATGTTGCTGGAGTCGTAGTGCGATTCGTTGGTGGGTTCGTTCATGCGGCTTCCGGTTTCTGGAGGTGCGGCAGATACGGCCTGCAAGCCGTTGAGCTGCTATGCGATTTTTGATTATAGCAGGGGTACCAAACACCCCTGTTCCACGTGGAACATGCGGTACGGCAAGCCGTGCAAGGCGGCCGGCTCGGCGGTTCCTGTTAGCAGCACCTGGGCTTCGCAGGTCGCCAATTGGTCGATGACCGCTCGCTGGTGACTCTCGTCCAGCTCCGATGCAAGGTCATCAAGACAAATGATGGGCCATTGCCCGAGCTCCTCGGCGTACAGCCGTGCCTGCCCCAGCATGCAGCCAAGAGCGGCAAGCTTCTCCTGGCCGCGGGAAAGATGTTCACGCAAGGGTGCATGCTCGAACGCCAGCGACCAGTCCGCACGATGGGCACCCAAACTCGTGTGCCCGCGCGCAAGATCCCTGCTCCTTTGGGTCTCAAGCTGCTCGCGCAAATCCTTGTCTTCGGCCCAGCCGCGCCGATAGCGCAACTCAGGCGCGCCGAGCTCAGGCAGCAGGGCGCTTATGTAGTCCTGCAGGATAGGCTGAAGCCGCTGCAGGTAGCTGCTCCGCAGGTCATCGATCCAGACAGCGAGGCCAGCCAACTCACCTTCCCACGGCGCATACAAGGGCGAAGCCGATTCCATGCCGGCACGTAGCAAGCTGTTGCGCTGCTTCAGGGCGCGTTGGTAACGACGCCAGCCATCCAGAAACGCATGTTCCACGTGGAACACCCCCCAATCCAGGAAGCGCCGCCTTTCGTCAGCGGCTCCTGCGATGAGTGCATGCGAACCAGGCTCGAAACAGGTGACGGCACATTCCGCGATCAGCTCGCCCAGGCTCGAACCTTCACCCTCGATGCGCGCCTCCCACCGGGACGACTCGCGGCCCAGGCCCAACCGCACCAGGCGATCATGGCTCTGTCGCAGTTCTGCAAACACGGAAAAGCGCGACCATCCGCGGGCCAGCAAGGCTTCCCGTGCGCCGCTGCGAAACGAACGTGCGTGCGACAACAAGAAGACGGCTTCCAATACGCTGGTCTTGCCCGCACCGTTGTCGCCCACGAAGGCATTGATGCCGGGCGCAAGGGCGATGTCGACATCTCGAAGACAACGCAAACCCTGGATGCGCAGACGCTCCAACCTCATGACGCACGAGCGCCAAAGCAAGAACGCCGGAGCGTCTGCTGACGTCTCCG
The DNA here is from genome assembly GCA_021805685.1 of Pseudomonadota bacterium. Classification (GTDB taxonomy): domain Bacteria; phylum Pseudomonadota; class Gammaproteobacteria; order Xanthomonadales; family Rhodanobacteraceae; genus Rhodanobacter_A. The sequence goes on along the minus strand of JAJZET010000235.1, from coordinate 67,250 downwards.
GCGTTGCCAGGTCCTGGTGCCACCGACGAACGGCATGCGTCAGAGACGCAGCGGCATGATGACGTGACGAGCCTGCTCGTTGTCGTGTTCCTGTATCAGGCAGCTGGACTGCGCGTCGCGCAGGCTCAGGCGCGCCTGATCGCCGCGCAGCGCGGAGAGTGCATCCAGCAGGTATCCGACGTTGAAACCGACCGCAAGATCAGACACATGCGTATCCGCCTCGACCTCTTCGACGGCTTCTTCCTGTTCGGGGTTGTGCGCCACGATGCGCAGCTTGCCCGGCGACAGCTCGAGCTTCACACCACGGTATTTTTCGTTGGAGAGGATCGCCGCGCGCTGCAAGGCGCCACGCAGGACTTCGCGATCCAGCGTAGCCGTCTTGTCGGCGCCCAACGGGATCACCGCCTCGTAATCGGGGAAACGGCCATCAATGAGCTTGGACGTGAAGGTGACGCCACCACGGCGAACCCGCAGATGATTGCGTCCGAATTCCAGCTCGACCTCGCCCTCGCCCGGTTCCAACAGTCCAACCAGTTCGTTGACGCCCTTGCGCGGAATGATGATCTGCCGCCGCGTCTTCACTGAAGTGGCAAGACTGGTTTCCTTCATCGCCAGCCGATGCCCATCGGTTGCCACGCAACGCAGGCTGTGCTCCTGCAGATCAAGCAACATGCCGTTCAGGTAGTAACGCACGTCCTGGTTCGCCATGGCAAAAGCCGTGCGTTCCATCAGGTCACGCAGCGCCTCCTCCGGAAGGCTGACCTTCTCGACCAGTTCAATCGAGTCGATCGTCGGAAACTCGCTGGCAGGCAACGTCGTCAAGGTGAACCGGCTGCGTCCCGCATTCAGGGCCACGCGATCCCCGTTGAGCTTCAGCTCGACGGTGGCGCCATCGGGCAGCGCACGCACGATGTCGAAAAGCTTGCGCGCAGGAATGGTGACTTCGCCATCGACCAGTTTGTCGGCGATGGACGTGGCAATCATCTCTACCTCGAGATCGGTACCGGTCAACGACAGTTGCCCGTCGGCGACCCGCACCAGCAGGTTGGCCAGAACCGGCAGGGTCTGACGGCGCTCCACCACGCCCACGACCTGCTGCAGCGGCTTGAGCAGAGCTTCCCGTTGAATGCTGAATTGCATGTCTGCGCGTCCCCTATGCCTGCTGTTCTGTCTTTAAAAGAAGGTTGGTAGTTGCTGTAGATGGCGTGGATAACTCGATTTCGCCATTTATACATTTGAAATCAATCGCTTGCATTGACTTCAGGGTGTGCGGAAAGCGGTGGCCGCAAGGTGGGTCATTTGTGGATAACTTTGCCGCCGCACTCATCCACGCATTATCCACAGCTTCCCTTCCAGCTTATCAAGAACTTGTGCTTGTGCTCGCGGAAAAACTCAACCGGTAAGGATCCGGATCAGTTGCTCCCAGTCCTGCCGCATGCGGGTGTCCGCCTCGCAGAGCTTCTTGATGGTGCGGCAGGCGTGCAGCACCGTGGTGTGGTCGCGGCCGCCGAAGGCCTCGCCGATTTCGGGCAGGCTGTGGTCGGTGAGCTCCTTGGAAAGCGCCATCGCGATCTGTCGAGGCCTGGCCAGCGAGCGCACGCGACGCGTGGAGAGCAGATCCTGCAGGCGGATATTGAAGTACTCGGCCACCATCTTCTGGATGTTGGGGACCGTCACCGCTTGTGCGTGGGTGGCCAGCAGGTCGCGCAGGGTTTCCTCGGCAAAATCGGTGGTGATCGGCTTGCCGTAGAAGTTGGCGCGTGCCGCGAGCGTGTTCAGGGCACCCTCGAGGTCGCGCACGTTCGAACGGATGCGCTTGGCCAGTAGCATCGCTACGTGCTCGTCCACCGCCACACCCTTGTCCTGCGCCTTCGAGAGAAGGATGGCCGCACGCGTTTCGAAATCCGGTGGCTCGATTGCCACGGAAAGACCCCAGCCAAGGCGCGACTTCAGGCGCGGCTCCAGCTTGTCCACTTCCTTGGGGTAGCGGTCGCAGGTCAGGATGATCTGCTGCTTGGATTCGAACAGCGCGTTGAAAGTATGGAAGAACTCTTCCTGCGTGGTGTCCTTGCCGGCGAAGAACTGGATGTCGTCGATCAGCAGCGCATCCACCGAGCGAAAGCGCAGCTTGAACTGGTCCATGCTCTTGGTGCGCAACGCCTCGATCATTGCGCCCACGAATTGTTCCGAGCGCAGATACAGCACCTTGCAGGCGGGATTGTTCTGCCGCATCAGGTTGCCGGCGGCATGCATCAGATGGGTTTTGCCCAGGCCGGTGCCGCCGTAGAGCAGCAGCGGGTTGTAGGCCCGCCCGGGGTTCTGCGCCACCTGCATCGCCGCGGCCTTGCCAAGCTGGTTGGACTTGCCTTCCACGAACGTCTCGAAGGTGTAGTGCGGATCGAGGTTGTGATTGAACGCCTGTGCGGGTGCGGCCGCCGGTTCGGCCATTCCGCCAGCAGCGGCCTTGGTTGCCGGTTTGGCAGGACTGCGTGGCGCGCTGGACCCGACGTCCAGCCGCACCGGCAGTTCGCGACCGGCCAGCTGCGCCAGCAACGTGCCGATCTTCGGCAGGTAGCGTTCGCGCACCGTGTCCAGGGTGTAGGGGTTGGGCGCAAACAGCGACAGTCCGGTCTCGTCTTCGCGGGCCTGCAGCGGCATCAGCCAGGTGTGCAGATCCTCGGCGCTCAACTCGCCTTCCAGACGCTCCAGGCAGCGCCGCCACAACTCACTCATGAAGTCTCTCGTCCACAGGCAGGGGCGCTTGCGCGCAGGGTGGATCGACAAGTCTAGCAGCAGGCTCCGGCGCATCGTCCCCAAACCATCCACATGGCGACCCACAAGTTGGTACGGGACATCCAGATCGATGCGAAAGGTGTTGATTTGACAAGGTCCCGCAATGCACTGCATACTTTGCGGCCTTTTTCCCATCATTCATTCCCTTCGGAGCAACGCCATGAAGCGGACCTATCAGCCCAGCAAGCTCAAGCGCGCCCGTACCCACGGCTTCCGTGCCCGCATGGCCACCGCCGACGGTCGCAAAGTTCTCAACGCCCGCCGCGCCAAGGGCCGCAAGCGCCTGATCCCGTAATCGGGACGACAGCCATGCGCCCTGCCGGCTTGCCGCGCGACTTGCGGCTGCGTCAGGCCGGTGACTTCGCAGCGTTGCGTACAAGCAGCGGCCGCCTCGGTGGCCGCTGTTTTCATTTGCGCTACCGGCCAAACGGCTTGTCGCATGCGCGACTGGGCCTGGCAATCTCCAAGCGGGCCTCCAAACTCGCGGTCGAGCGCAATCGGCTGAAGCGCCTGCTTCGCGAGTCGTTCCGACGCTTCCGCAACCAGTTGCCATCGGTGGATCTGGTGGTGATGGCGCGCGACCAGGCCGTCAGCCTGTCCAACGTGGAATTGCTGGCCGAGGCCGAAGCGCTCTGGCGCCGGCTTGCCATGATCCGGCTGGAACCACCCGCATCGGCCGCTGCCGGGGCGGATTCCCTCCTGCGCCATTGATGCCGACGGACGCCGCCGCCACAATCGTGCGTTGACCTTTTTCCTTCCCTTGTGGCCGCGTGCCGCGTGGCGACGTCCGGATCCGTGAGCCGATGAACCAAACACGCAACTTCCTCCTGTTCGCCCTGCTTGCCGTGGGCTACTTCCTGTTCACGGCCTGGCAGAAGGACTACATGACGCCACCGGTCGCGGCTGGCGCCACCAGCGCGGCGAACGCCACCAGCGCCTCGGCTGTGCCTGGTGCGCAACCTGCCGTTGCCGTTGCGCCGGCTGTCGCCACCGCCACCGGCAGCAACGCACCCGCGTCGCTGATCACCGTCACCACCGATGTGCTGCGACTCACCATCGACACCCGCGGCGGCAGCATCGTGAAGGCGCAGTTGCTGGATTATCCGGTGGTGCCGCGCACGAAGAAGGATCCGGACCCCGCGCCGGTCACCCTGTTCGACAACGCCGACGCGCATTACTTCGTGGCCCAGAACGGCCTGGTCAGCAGCAGCGATGCCGCCGCCGCCGACCAGCCCAACCATCTCGCCGTGTTCCAGGGCGCGCAGTCGTCATACACGCTGGCCCCGGGCCAGAACGAACTCGACGTGCCGTTGACCTGGCAGGATGCCAAGGGCCTCAGGGTCACCAAGACCTATCGCTTCACGCGTGGCAGCTACGTCGTGGCGCTCGACCAGAAGATAGCCAACGGCAGCAACGTGCCATGGCAAGGCAACGCCTATACCCAGCTGCTGCGCGCCGAGCCGCCGCACCTCGGCAACTGGCTGGCGAACATGTCCAACCCGGAAAACCGCAGTTTCCAGGGTGCGGCGTGGTACACCGGCGAGAAATTCGAGAAGCTGTCGTTCAAGGATCTCGCCAATCCCAAGGACAAGCTGCAGGCGCAGTTCAAGGGCGGCTGGGCGGCGATGCTGCGGTTGTACTTCTTCGCTGCATGGATCCCGCCGGCGAACGAGATGGCCAGCTACGCCACCGACACGGTGAACCCCGGCAGCGCGCACCCGCGTTACCTCATCCGCGCCATTGGTCCCACGCTCAGCGTGGCGCCTGGCCAGAGCGTCGATGCCACCGCGCGCCTGTACGTGGGCCCCAACCTGCAGGGCAAGCTGGATGCGGTGGCGCCAGGACTGGATCTCACCATCGACTACGGCATGTTCAAGGCGATCGCCGTGCCGATGCACGGCATCCTGTCGTTCCTGCATTCCATCGTGAAGAACTGGGGCGCCGCGATCGTCCTGCTGGTGCTGCTCATCAAGGGCGCCACCTGGAAGCTCACCGCGATGCAGTACCGCTCAAGCGCCAAGATGCGCAAGCTGCAGCCGCGCATCCAGGCGCTCAAGGAGCGCTACGGCGATGACAAGGTGAAGCTGCAACAGGCCCAGATGGAGTTGTACAAGAAGGAAAAGGTCAACCCGATGGCGGGTTGCCTGCCGGTGCTCATCACCATGCCGGTGTTCTTCTCCCTGCTCTACGTGCTGGAGTATTCGCTGGAACTGCGTCAGGCATCCTTCCTGTGGATCCACGACCTCAGCGCGCACGACCCGTACTACATCCTGCCGGTGATCTACGCGGCGGTGATGCTGGGCACGCAATGGCTGAACCCGGCGGTGGGCATGGATCCGGCGCAGGCGAAAATGATGAAGGTGATGCCGCTGCTGTTCTCGGTATTGTTCGCCTTCTACCCAGCCGGCCTGTGCCTCTACTACGCGGTAAACGGCCTGGTCGGCCTCGGCCAGCAGTGGTGGATCACCCATCACGTGGAGCGCGAGGAGGCTGTGGCCAAGGCTTGATCCTTGCGGCTACTCCTGATCGCCAAGGTTCAACGCGCTGCCAGGGTTAGCCGCTCTTGTCGGCAAAGCGGCCGCGCCGGGCAACCGCCGCGGCCGTCTTCGTTTACGCTCCCGCCATGAACCAGCACACCGACACCATCGCCGCCATCGCCAGTGCGCCGGGCGCCGCCGGCGTCGGCGTGCTGCGCATATCCGGGCCGCAGGTGCCGGCGATCGCGCGGGCCCTGCTGGGCCGCACGCCACGCCCGCGCCATGCCCACTTCACCAGTTTCCGCGACGCGCAGGGCCAGCCCGTCGACCATGGCCTGCTGCTGCACTTTCCCGCACCCTCCTCCTACACCGGCGAGCATGTGCTCGAACTGCAGGGTCACGGCAGCGCGGTGTTGCTCGACGCCTTGTTGCACCGTGTCTGCGAACTCGGCGCGCGGCTCGCGCGCCCCGGCGAATTCACCGAGCGCGCCTTCCTCAACGGCAAGCTCGACCTTGCACAGGCCGAGGCCGTGGCCGACCTGATCGCCGCGCGCTCGCAAGCCGCTGCCCGTGCCGCCCTGCGCTCGATGGAAGGTGTGTTCTCGCGCAGGGTCGAGACCTTGCTGCAGGCGCTGGTGGCCCTGCGCGTGCACGTCGAAGCGGCGATCGACTTCCCGGAGGAGGAAATCGACTTCCTGGCCGACCCTGCCATTGCCGCGCAACTCGCCGCACTGCGTGTGCAGCTGGACGAACTGCTGCGCGAGACGCAACGCGGACTGCGTCTCAACGACGGCCTGCGTGTGGCCATCGTTGGCCGGCCCAATGCCGGCAAATCGAGCCTGCTCAATGCACTGGCCGGCAACGAACGCGCCATCGTCACCGCCATCGCCGGCACCACCCGCGACGTGCTGCGCGAGAGCGTGTCGCTGGACGGCATCGCGCTGGAGTTGGCCGACACCGCCGGCCTGCGCGAGACCGACGACGAAGTCGAACGCGAAGGCGTGCGCCGCGCGCACGGTGAACTCGAGCGCGCCGACGTCGCGCTCTTGGTCACCGATGACCAGCACGCGAACACCGACCTCGTCCTCTTCGCGCACTTGCCAGCGGACAGCGAACGACTCGTGCTGGTCAACAAGATCGATCTCGCCCACGCCGCACCACACGCGGAAACCCGCGATGGCATCCGCTGGCTGTGGGCTTCCGCGAAAACCGGCGAAGGCCTGGATGCCCTGCGCGAACACCTGAAGCAACTCGCCGGTGCCGGCAGCGGCGAAGGTGCCTTCAGCGCGCGCCGCCGCCACGTGCTTGCGCTGGAAACCGTACGCGAGCACCTCGCCCGCACCGCTCATGCCCTTGCGGTCAGCCGCGCTGGCGAACTTGCCGCCGAGGAATTGCGCCAGGCCCAGCATGCGCTGGGCGAGATTACCGGCAGCTACAGCAGCGACGACCTGCTCGGTGCCATCTTCGGTTCGTTCTGCATCGGCAAGTAACTGGGGCGCCGCCTACGGTTCGCGCTGCCGCTGGCTTAGGTTGCGCTCGGCATGGCCGTATCGCGCAGCTTCACCCAGTGCCGCCATGACACCAGCGCGTTGATCCAGTACACCGCGTAAAGCGCCGAGGTGAGGTATAGGCCGCGGCTGGCATACAGCGGCACGGCAATGCTGTTGACCAGCAGCCAGAACGGCCAGTTCTGCACATGGCGGCGCATCATCAGCAACTGCGCCACGATGCTGAAGGCCAGCACGGTGGAGTCGAGGAAGGGCGAGTAGGCGTTGGTGAAACGGCGCAGCAGCAGGCCGTAGCAGATCGCGCCGGCCGCGCCGCACAGCAGTTGCAGCCACAGCTTGCGCACCGGTAGGTCGGTGACCGGGAGCGCCTCGCCGTGGCTGCCGTGCAGCCACTGCCACCAGCCGACGACGCTGGTGATCACGAAGAACGCCTGCAGCACGGTGTCGGCGTACAGGCGGCTGTGCAGGAACACGAAGGCGAACAGCCCGCAGCCGACGATGCCGGTCCACCAGGTGTGCACGCTGTTGCGCCCGGCCAGCAGGATGGACGCGCCGGCCAGCAGGTTGGCTGCGAGCTCCAGCGGGCTCATGTGCCGGACCGACCCGCGATAAAGGCGTCCAGCTCGGACTGCCGTGGCATCCCGCCCTGCGCGCCCAGCCGAGTCACCGACAGTGCGGCCGCGGCACAGGCCTTGCGCACGGCTTGCGGCAGGCCCTGCCGCAGGAACACGGCGAGCGCGCCGTTGAAGGTGTCGCCGGCACCGGTGGTGTCGACGACGTCCACGGCGAAACCGGACTGGTGCATGGGCTCGCTCCGAGCGGAGTCGCGGTACCACGCGCCCTCGCCACCACGGGTGAGCACCACGGGACAGGGTGCGCGCCGCATCAGTTCGCGGAAGTCCGCATGCGCGCCCTGGTCGAGCACGGTGGCTAGCTCGTGCTGGTTGGGTGTGAGGTAGCTGACCAGCTTAAGCCAATCGCCCGGCAGCCTTTGCGCGGGGGCTGGGTTGAGGATGACGGGAACCTCGAGCCTGCGCGCGAGGCGCAAGGTGGCCTCGACCGCATCGAGCGGAATCTCCAGTTGCACCAGCACGGCGTCGGCTTGGGCGATGGCTTCGCGGGCGTCTTCCACCTGCGCCGGCGTAACGCACGCGTTGGCGGCGGGCACCACGATGATCTGGTTCTCGCCTGCGGCCACCGTGATGGAAGCCGTTCCGCTGCCTTCATCGTCGAGGCGGGCGACATGGCTGAGGTCGATGCCCTCGTGCGCCAGCCCTGCATGCATCTGGTCGCCGAAGGCATCGCGGCCCAGCGCGCCGACCATAGTTACCTCGGCGCCCAACCGCGCGGCGGCCACCGCCTGGTTGGCGCCCTTGCCGCCGTGGGCAGTGAGGAAGCGGCTGCCGAGCAGGGTTTCGCCCGGGCCGGGAAAGCGCGGCGCGAGCGTGACCAGATCCATGTTGATGCTGCCGACGACGACGATGCGGGGCATGCGGCTTTCCCGTGTGCGGATGCGCGCAGAGTAAATGCTGCGGTGCCCGGAAACGAAACGCCCGCCGGATCACGGCGGGCGTCGAGCGCAGCGCTGCCTCGCGTTGTCAGTGCATGTGGCCGATGCCGGCGTCGCCGGGTTCCAGCGCAGGCGCGGTGCCGGCCACGGCGAGCAGGGACTGGGCGTAGCCGTCGCCGATGCTGAGGGTGGAGACCTCGTCCCAGGCGAAGAATGAGGCCTGGCGCATCCATTCCGCGTCCGGGCTGAGTTCCTGCAGGTAGAAACCGTCATCGTCGGTGCTGGTGAGGTGGCCGATGTAGCAGACCTCTTCCTCTTCCTCGGTGTCCACGTGCACGGCGATCACCGGCGACAGGTCCGCGGCGGCCTTCACGGCGTCGCGGATCGAATCCAGTGGGAAGTTGTGCGGCAGGCGCGGGGCAATGCCCTTGAGCGCCAGTGCCTTGGCCATGAAGGCATGGTGGCGCTCCGGCGATTCCAGTTCGGTGATGTCGCGGTGCCGCATGATGTAGATGCCATCGTCGGTGATGCCGTCGCCGACCACCCACAGCAGCACGAACTCGCTGCCCACCCCGCCGATGTAGCCGCAGAAGCTGCCGTGCTCCAGTTCGGCACGCCACAGGCGCACCATGGTTTGCTGTTCCTGCGCCTCGCGCAGCTGGGCGCGCAGGCCGTTGGTCTTGAACTCGAGAATCTTTGCCATGGGAAACATTTTAGCAGAGTGGCCCCGGCGGCTTGTTCAGGGGATGTTTCCGTCGATCTTCGGCGAAAAGGCGACTAAAATACTTCTTCTGCCCAGTACGACACATTTTCTGCCAGGTTGCGCTCAGAGGATGTAGCGGCTCAGGTCTTCGTTCTGCACCAGTGTGCCGAGGCTTCTGTCAACCTGTTCGGCGTCGATCAGGTACTTTTCGCCGGACTTGTCCGCAGCTTCATAGGAGATTGTTTCCAGTAGCCGTTCCATCACGGTATGCAGGCGGCGGGCGCCGATGTTTTCGGTACGTTCGTTCACCTGGAAGGCCACCTCGGCCAGGCGGTCGATGCCGCTATCGGTGAATTCCAGGCTGACGCCTTCGGTACCCAGCAGGGCCACGTACTGCTTGGTCAGTGCGTTGTGCGGTTCGCGCAGGATGCGCTTGAAGTCGTCCACCGACAGGGCGTTGAGCTCTACGCGGATCGGCAGGCGCCCCTGCAGCTCCGGGATCAGGTCCGAGGGCTTGGCCAGCGAGAACGCGCCTGAGGCGATGAACAGCATGTGGTCGGTCTTCAAAGGGCCGTACTTGGTGGAGACGGTGGAGCCCTCCACCAGCGGCAGCAGGTCGCGCTGCACGCCTTCGCGGCTGACGCCCGCGCCGCCCCATTCGGAGCGTTGCGCCACCTTGTCGATCTCGTCGATGAAGACGATGCCGTTCTGCTCGGCGGCTTCCACCGCCTGTGCGCGGATTTCCTCGTCGTTGAGCAGCTTGCCGGCCTCCTCCTCGATCAGCATCGGGCGCGCCAGCTTGATCGCCAGCTTGCGATGCTGGGTCTTGGCGCCGCCCAGGTTCTGGAACATCTGGCGCAGCTGCGCACCCATCTCCTCCATGCCGGGCGGCGACATGATCTCCACGCCCACGTTCATGGCGAAATCCAGCTCGATCTCGCGCTCGTCCAGCGCGCCTTCGCGCAGCTGCCTGCGCAGCTTCTGGCGGGTGTCGCTGTCGATGGAAGGCGTGGGCGATGCGTCCTGGCTCCAGTCGCTGGGCGTCTGCCGGCGCGGCAAGAGCGCGTCGAGGATGCGGTCCTCGGCGCGATCCTCGGCCTGCGTGCGCACGCGCTTCATCGCGAGTTCGCGGGTGAGCTTGTACGCCACGTCGGCGAGGTCGCGGATGATGGATTCCACGTCCTTGCCCACGTAGCCCACCTCGGTGAACTTGGTGGCCTCCACCTTCACGAACGGCGCGTTGGCCAGCGTGGCCAGACGGCGCGCGATCTCGGTCTTGCCCACGCCAGTGGGGCCGATCATCAGGATATTCTTCGGCGTGATCTCGTTGCGCATCTCCGGCGCCAGCTGCATGCGCCGCCAGCGGCTGCGCAGCGCCACCGCCACGGCGCGCTTGGCGTCGTGCTGGCCGATGATGTAGCGGTCGAGTTCGTTGACGATTTCGCGGGGGGTCAGTTCGGACATGGCTTTCGTCAGCTGTGTGGAAAAGCTGCAACGGCAGGATGCGGCTTTGGGTGAGAAGTGCGGTCACGGATGACCGCCCGCTTGATCTTCGCGATCAGGGACGATCGCAAAAGCTGTGTGCGCGCCTACAGCTCTTCGATCGTGGTGTTGTGGTTGGTGTAGATGCAGATGTCGCCGGCGATCTTCAGGGCGCGCTCCACCACGCCGCGCGCATCCAGCTCGGTGTTCTCCAGCAGCGCCAGCGCAGCGGATTGCGCATAAGGGCCGCCGGAACCGATGGCGATCAGGCCGTGCTCGGGTTCCAGCACGTCGCCGTTGCCGGAGATCAGCAGCGAAGCCTCCCTGTCGGCCACCGCCAGCATTGCCTCGAGCCGGCCGAGGCGGCGGTCGGTACGCCATTCCTTGGCCATCTCCACCGCGGCGCGGGTGAGGTTGTTGCCGTGCTTGTCCAGCTTCTGCTCGAACAGTTCGAACAGGGTGAAGGCATCGGCGGTGGCGCCGGCGAATCCGGCCAGCACGTCGGCGTTGCGGCCGAGGCGGCGGATCTTGCGCGCGTTCGCCTTGGCCACGATGTTGCCCAGCGTGACCTGGCCGTCGCCGCCGATCACGACCTTGCCGTTGCGGCGCACGCTGACGATGGTGGTGGCGTGGAAGGGTTCCATGAGAGCTCCAGGGTTGAACGGACGAGATGGGGCCGATCTGCCAGAGCTTCAATGCGGGGCGAACCCGCTGGCACGTTGGCCTCCTCTCCCCTCGGGGAGAGGATTGAGGTGAGGGGCCAAGCTTGCGACAACTCTCATCGAAGCGAGCTTCAAAGAAATGCCCCCGCGAGCACCGACCCGCATCCCAACCTTCCTCGTTCCCCAAAGGGAGAAGGCGCAAACGCAAGAAGCGCGTTTACTTTCTCTTGGCCCGCGGATGCGCCGCGTCGTACACCTTGGCCAGGTGCTGGAAATCCAGGTGCGTGTAGATCTGGGTGGTGGCGATGTCGGCGTGGCCGAGCAATTCCTGTACCGCGCGCAGGTCGCCGGAGGACTCCAGCATGTGGCTGGCGAAGGTGTGGCGCAGCAGGTGCGGGTGCACATGCTTGGCGAAGCCGCCCGCAAGCGCGAGCTTGCGCAGCCGGAGCTGCACGGTACGCGGGTTGATGGCGGCGCCGCCGCGGCCACGGAACACCGGCGATTCCGCGGCCATGCCAGTGGTCTCGCCCAGTGCGCGCAGCGCCGCCACGGCGTGGCGGCCCACCGGCACGATGCGCGTCTTGCGTCCCTTGCCCAGCACGCGCACTTCGCCACCGTTGAGATCGAGGTCGCTCCAGCGCAGGCCGACCAGTTCGGACAGGCGCAGGCCGCTGGAATAGAACAGTTCCAGCATCGCGCGGTCGCGCGGCGCCAACGCACCATCGCCGCCGGATTCCACCAGCGTGGCGGCTTCGTCCGTGTCCAGCACCACGGGCAGCTTGCGATGCACCTTGGGGCCGCGCACGCCGGCCAGCGGGTCGTGGGCCAGCGCGCCTTCGCGGCTGAGCTGACGGAACAGGCTGCGGCAGGACGAGAGCAGCCGCTGCAGGCTCTTCGGCGCCAGTCCCGCGCGATGTTGCGCGGCGACGAACTGGCGCAGGCGATTCGACTCCAGCGCGTCGAATCCTGCGATGCCCTGCGCCTCCATCCATGCGGTGAGCTTGCCGAGGTCGCGGCGGTAGCCGTCCACCGTGTGCGGCGAAGCCTGCCGCTCGCCGGCCAGGCGGGCGAGCCAGGCGTCGACCTGTTGCTGCGGCTTCATGACCGGCTCAAGCGAGATCCCGTGCGCGTGCCAGCGCGGCGGTGACGGTGGCGGCGATCATCCGCAGGAACAGCGTGCCCATGCCGGGCTGGAAGCGGTCTGCGTCGTGGCTGCCGATGGCGAGGATGCCGGCTTCGCCCAGCGGTATCAGCACCGCCGAGCGAATGCTGGCCGCTTCGTCACCGAACAGCTGCGCCAGCTTGTCGGCCGAGAGGCGGCCGGAGACGGGGTCGTGCCGCTGCAGCACGTCGGCCAGCTCGGGCAGCTCCGCGGCGCCGCCACCTACCTGGCGCAGCCAGTCCGAGCGTGGCAGGTCGGCGTGGCGGCCGAACAGCAGCAGGCGCACCACCTCGGTGTGGAAATCCTCGTTGAGCCTGGCGATCAGGGTGCGCGTGGTCACCTCCAGGGTGTTCGCACGCAGCAGCGCGACGGTGAGCGCATGCACCCGCTCCATCAGCTTCTGGTTGTCGGCGGCGATGGTCGTGAGCTCGGCGAGACGCTGCTCCAGCTCGGCATTCTTCTCGCGCAGCTGCTGCAGCTGGTACGCGGCCAGCGACGCGACCGAGCCCTGCTCGCGCGGCATGGTGAGTTGCGCGGCCAGTTCGGGGTAGTCGTTGAGGAAGGACGGATGACGCTTCAGGTAGGCCGCGACGGCGACGGCGTCGATGGTGTCGTCGGACAAAGGGGCATTCATGCGCGGTTTCCGGCTGCGGTCGTGCGGCGAGTGTGCGATGGACGCGCGGTCCGATCAATCGAGGATACGGAAAAGGCCGCACGCGGCCGGCCCGTGTCGGCGACGGTCAGGGCACCCCGGGCCACTCGCCCTCGAATGCGAAGGCAGTCGGCCCGGTCATCCACAGCCTGTGGCCGGGGCCGCGCCAGGCGATCTGCAGTGTGCCGCCGGGCAAATCCACGCGCACCTGTTCGTCCACCGCGCCGCGCTGGCGCAATACTGCCACCGCGGCGCAGGCGCCGGTGCCGCAGGCTTGGGTCCAGCCGACGCCGCGTTCGTGCACGCGCAGTGCAATGTGATCGGGGGCAAGGCGCCGGACGAAGCCGGCGTTCGCGCCTTCGGCGAAGCGCGCATGCGCGGTGAGCGCGGGAGCCAGCCGCTCCACGTCGCCTTCGGCCAGTTCGTCCGCCATCACCACGGCATGCGGGTTGCCCATCGACACGGCGCCGATCCACAGCGTCGTGCCGTCGGCTTCGATCGCGTAGCGCGGCGCCTCGGCGTCGGCGTCGAACGGGATCCGCGCCGGTTCGAATTGCGGCTCGCCCATGTCCACCGTGACTTCATGCGCGGACAGCAGGCGCACCGTCACCGGGCCGGACGGGCTTTCCAGTCGCACCGGCTCGCCCGCCGCCAACGCGCCGGCGCGATGCAGCCATGCCGCCACGCAACGCACGCCGTTGCCGCACTGGGCTGCCGGCGAACCGTCGGTGTTCCAGATGCCGTAGTAGAAGGCGCAGGATGGATCGCGCGCCGGCTCCACGCTGAGCAGCTGGTCGAAGCCCACGCCAGTGCGGCGATCGGCCAGCGCGCGGATGCCGGCCGCGTCCAGCGCGAACGGCGCCGCGCGGCAATCGAGCACCACGAAGTCGTTGCCCAGCCCGTGCATCTTGGAAAAGCGCAGCATCGGCGAAGCTCAGTGCGTGGCGCTGCTGCCCGCCGGCGCCGCTGCCGATTGCGCGCTAGCCGGCGCTGACTGGGCCGGCGCCACCCATTGCGCCGGCTTCGGCGGCGGCGGCAGGTACAGCGGGCCCTTGTTGCCGCAGCCGGCAAGCAGGGCGGCGGCGAGGCAAAGCGGCGGCAGCAACAGACGGCGCATGGTCGGATACCCGTGGAAACGTGACGCCGCAGTATAGCGAGCGCGTCGCAACCTCTTATGATGCGCGCGCCCTCCCCGCGGAAACCCCGATGAACCCGATCGAGCTGCTGCGCCTGCCCGCCACCCTGTTGCTGGTGCTGGCTGCGGTGCTGTTGCTGTGCTGCCTGCTGCAGCTGGCGACGCTGCGCCGCCGCCTCGATGCCGGAGCGAAGTTCGCCGCCGGCTGGCACGCGCTGCTGTGCGTGGCCTGCCTGGCACTCAGCCTGCTTTCCGGTATCGGCGGCTGGGCCCTGCGTGGCTACCGCATGCTGGGCGAGGAGACGCCAGTGGTGCAGATCGAGTCGCACATCCTCTCGCCGCAGCGCTGGCTGGTCGTGATGAACTGGCCCGATGGCGCCACGCGCCGGGTGCAACTGGCCGGCGACGATTGGCGGGTCGAAGCCGTGGTGCTGAAATGGAAGCTGCCCGCCGTGCTTGCCGGCCTGCCACCGCTGTACCGCCTCGACCGCATCGACGGCCGCTACGACGATGTCGCGCAGGAACAGACCGCGCCGCGCACGGTGGTCGCGCTCGGCTCAGCCGACGGCTTCGACCTGCTCGACCTGCATCGCCGCTACCCGCGTGCACTGCCGATGGTGGATGCGGTCTATGGCAGCGGTGCTTTCCTGCCGCTGGTCGACGGCGGCCACTACAGCCTGAGCCTCTCGCGCACCGGTGCGCTGGTGGCGCGACCGGATGCGGCCACCGAACGGCGCATCAGTTCGCCGTTGGGCGGCTAGCTGGCTACGCGACGGCTGGATCCGCATGATCGGTGCGGCTGTGGCGTCAGCCTGGCCGGGCAACCGGCGTGGCGCATGCCGCGGCGATGCCTTTCACCGCGCGGCCAGCCCATACGAACCGAGCAGCACCGCGAGCGATACGGCCAGCAACAGTGCCAGCCGGCGCACCCAGCGCCAGTAGCGCTCCGGCTCGTTCGAACGCTCGATGCCGCCCTGGTTCGTCGGCAGCCTGCCGCTGGCAAGCGCCAGCGCCAGCAACGCGAGCAGCACGGCTATTGCCGCTGCAAGCGGCCAGTTGTGCCGCAGATGCAAGAGAAATGGCATGGCAGGCCTCGCCGTTGCTTGCCGAGCCGGCGGGCCAGCAGGATGCCAACGCCCGACGCGGCAGATTGGATCACCCCAACACTTTCTCGTAGCGCCAGCCGTCCGCGCCGTCCTCATAGTACTTCGCGAGCGCAGCCAGCCGGCGGTAGCCCAGGCGCTCGTAGAGGCGGATCGCGCCGGCATTGTCGGCGCGCACTTCCAGCCGCAGCGCGCGGCAACGACGCCGACGGGCGAGCTGTTCGACCGCGTCGAGCAGCGCCGAGCCCACGCCCTGGCCGCGCGCGGCACGGTGGGTGGCAATGGAATACAGCCGCGCCACGCCGCTGCGCTTGCGGAAGAACATCACCGCGGTGCCGAGGAAGCGGTGCGGGCCGGTGCTGGCCACCAGCACCTTGGCGCTTTCGCTGTCGAGATGGCGGCGGAATTGCGCGCGGCTCAGCCGGTCGCTGGTGAAACTCTGTTCCTCCAGCGCGACCAGGTCATCGAGATCGGAAAGTTCGGCGGAGCGGACGCGCACGTTGGCTGGCGGCATGGCGATGGATTCCTTCTTATCGGACGCGCGCGGCGCAAACCGGGCGGACTGTAGTGCGGGGCGTCGGGCGCGGCAATCGCGCTGGCGTCGCCGCTTAGCGGGGATTCAGTGCCGCGCTCCGGGACGTGGCCACGCTGTGCGACACTGCGCGCCTCCCGCCGCCCTGCATGCGGGGCGGATCCACAATCGAGCGTCTGAGTGGTGACATGGCCCGTCTGGTCATCGTGGTCGAGAAAGCCTCCGACTGGGGCGTCTATTACCCGTCTGCGGACGTGGTCACCGCCGCGGATTACCTGCGCGAGGCCGTCGGCGTCGACGACGAGCGCACCCACGTCATCAACCTCTGCCGCAGCTACAAATACCTCGGCACCGGCTACTACGTCTCGCTGCTGGCCGAGGCGCGGGGCCACAAGGTGATGCCGTCGGTGCGTACGGTGAACGACCTGCGCCGTCGCTCGCTGTACGGCCTGGAGATCGAGGACCTCAGCGCCAAGCTGACCCGCTTCCTGCCGGCGGGCGGACGTGACACCACCGACTTCGGCATCCTGGTGTACTTCGGGCAGACCTCGTTGCCGGCGCTGCAGGACCTGGCGCGACAGGTGTTCGAAATGTTCCCCTGCCCGTTGCTGCGCATCGAGTTCGAGCGCGACCGCGTGTGGCAGATCAGCGCGATCAAGCCGGTAGGCCTGTATACGCTGGACGACGCGCAGGAAGACGCCTTCGCCGAGGAGCTCGACCGCTTCAGCAAGAAGCTCTGGCGCAAGCCCAAGGCGCGCCGGCAGTTCCGCTACGACGTCGCCATGCTGGTCGATCCGAACGAGGCGATGCCGCCGTCGAACAAGCGGGCACAAAACAAGTTCATTGCCGCCGGCAAGGAGCTGGGCATCGAGGTCGATCCCATCGGCAAGAACGACTACCAGCGCCTCGCCGAATACGACGGTCTGTTCATCCGCGAAACCACCGCCAGCGACAATCACACCTACCGTTTCGCCCATCGCGCGGAGAAGGAAGGCATGGTGGTGATCGACGATCCGACGTCGATCCTGCGTTGCACGAACAAGATCTTTCTCAACGACCTGATGGTGTCGCGCAAGCTGGCGGTGCCGCGCACCGAGATCCTCTACCGCGACGATGCGAAGGGCCTGAAGGAGGTCGCCGCAAAACTCGGCTACCCGCTGGTGCTGAAGATTCCCGACGGCTCGTTCTCGCGCGGCGTGGTGAAGGTGGAGGACGAGGCTGCGCTCGCCAAGGCCACCGCGGAACTGTTCCAGCACAGCGCGCTGCTGCTGGCGCAGGAGTTCGTCTACACCGAGTTCGACTGGCGTATCGGCGTGCTCAACGGCGACCCGTTGTACGCCTGCAAGTACTTCATGTCGCGCGGCCACTGGCAGATCTACAACCATGGCGCAAAGGGCGCATCGAAGACCGGCGAATCGGAAACCCTGCCCATCGAGAAGGCTCCGGCCGACGTGGTGAAGCTCGCGCTCAAGGCCACGCAGGCCGTGGGCAACGGCCTCTATGGCGTCGACATCAAGCGGGTGGGCGACAAGCCGGTGGTGATCGAGGTGAACGACAACCCGTCGATCGACGCCGGCGTCGAGGATGAACACCTGGGCGACGAGCTGTACCTTCGCGTGATGCGCGAATTCCTGCGCCGGATGGAACGCAAGCGGCAAGGCGTCAGCCATTGAGGCGAACATCGCCGCTTCCCTGCGGCGACGAGCCCTTCCACTGCCAGATGGAAAGTCGTAATCAGCAGCGCCGCCGTGTGCGACGCGGCATGAGCAGTGCACATGGCAAGCCCGGTTCGAGGATCAGCAGCAGCGCCAGTGGCGCCGCCAGCAGCCATACCAGCGGCGCCCAGCCCAGCAACGTGGTGTGCGCCGGTACCAGGGTGGTTGCCAGCAACGCGGCGCCGATCACGAGCCACAGCAGGGCGATGGCCAGCAGGCGTTCGTGGCGGCGGTGGTCGATGGTGGTGATGCGCATGGCGGCTTCCTCGCGGGCGATGGACGAAGCATGCGGAGGCCGCATCTCACCGGTTGCGACGCCACGGAAAAGCGACCCGCACTCTTACAATGGCCGCTCCTTTCCAGGAGCAACGCATGAGCCAGCCTTCCCCGTTCGCCGTGTTCGGCCATCCGGTCGCCCATTCGCTGTCGCCACGCATCCACCAGGATTTCGCCCGGCAGTTCGGTATCGTGCTGGAGTACCGCGCCATCGATGCGGCGCCAGCGGCCTTTGCCGAGGCGGTACACGCTTTCTTCGCCGCGGGCGGCATTGGCGCCAACGTCACGCTGCCGCACAAGGGGGCGGCGTTCGCACTGGCGGACGAGCGCAGCGAAGCGGCCCGACGCGCCGGCACGGCGAACGTGCTCACCCGCCTGCCCGACGGCCGGCTTGCCGCGCACAACAGCGACGGTGCCGGCCTGGTGCGCGACCTTACCGAGCGACATGGCGTGGACCTGCGCGGCCGCGACGCGCTGCTGCTGGGCGCCGGTGGCGCGGCGCGTGCCGCGGCGTGGTCGTTGCTGGACGCGGGCGTGCAGACGCTCACCATCGTCAATCGCACGCCGGAAGCCGCCGATGCGCTGGCCGACGCCATCGGCGAGCCGGCGCGCGTGCACACCCGCTATTGGGACGACCTGGCCGACCTCGGCAGCTACGACCTGATCCTCAACGCCACTTCGGCCGGCGTGCTGGGCGGCACACTGAAGTTGCCGATGTCGCTGGTCGGGGCACGCGCGCTCTGCTACGACCTCGCCTACGGCGCCGCGGCGATCGACTTCGTCGCGTGGGCGGAAGCGGCCGGCGCGCACCGCGCCTGGGATGGCCTTGGCATGCTGGTGGAACAGGCGGCCGAGGCGTTCGAGCTGTGGCATGGCCGGCGTCCGGACACCGAGCCGGTCTACCAGGCGCTGCGTACGGTGAGCTGAGCGCGCGGGCATTTGACCCCGTCTAAAAATGCCGGTGCCAGCATCCGCCGTACAGGGGGATGACCGGGCCCGCTCCAGCGTCTCGAGGCGACCAGCCGCAGGTCGCTGGCGGGCCCACGACGCGAGGGGAAAACGCATGGTGCGCATGGGGATGTTGAGTCGCGGCCTGGCCATCGCCGGGCTGTCGTGGTTTGCCTGCAATGCCTTCGCCGCCGGAGCCGGCGGCAGTCCGGTCGGTTCGACCAATGTGACCACCGCCAACCCGGCGGTGCCACGCCCGCCGGGCAAGCCGTGCGTGGTGCAGCTGTTCCAGGACGACGTGTTCAACGATTTCGGCACGCGTCCCTACAGCTACGCGCCGCCCTCCGGTTGCGGCACGCACTGGGCCAAGGTGGTGCTGGAGGCGGACTTCTCGGTGACCGCGGGCCGCCAGTTCGACCGTACCGGTTCGATCTGGCTGGCCGGCGTGAACCTGTTTTTCGGCACCACCGAGGAGCCGTCGTCCACGGTGGCGCCAAGCTGGCACGTGGAGCGCGACCTCACCGATTACAGCGCGTTGTTCCGCAATGCCGGCCAGGGCCAGGCGATCCTGTGGAACCTGGTCGATGGCACCTACACCGGCGTGATCCACGGCAGCGCCAGGCTGCTGTTCTACCCTGCCTCCGCGCTCGCGCCCGCGCCGCACGTGGCCAACCAGGTGATCCCGCTGGGCAGCGACCCGGTAGGCAACGTCACCAACCTGTCCACGTCCACCGACACGTTGTCGAAAACGCTGACCTTGCCGCGTAACGTGGTGCATGCCTACCTCGACGTGTTCGCGCAGAGCCAGAACGCCGATGAGTTCTGGTACACCTGCGTGCCCGACCAGTACGCCGGCCAGGTCCAGGAGTGCGGCGGCGGCAATTTCCGCGAGGCCGAGGTGAGCATCGACGGCCAGCCCGCCGGCGTGGCGCCGGTCTACCCGTGGATCTACACCGGCGGCATCGACCCTTACCTTTGGCGGCCGGTCACCGGCGTGCAGACGCTGAACTTCATGCCTTACCGCGTCGACCTCAGTCCGTTCGCGGGTGTGCTCAGCGACGGCGCGCAGCACACGGTGGCCGTCAGCGTGGCCGGGGCCAGCAACTACTTTTCCACCGCGGCGACCCTGCTGGTGTACCAGGACGGCCGCAGCAGGCAGGTCACCGGCCGCGTGACGCGCAACACCCTGGTCGGCCAGGCGCCCGTGCCGACCATCGCCAGCACGCTGGACGGCAGCGGCAACGGCGACATCACGACCACGCTCTCGCGCCACTTCACCATCGAGGGCTATGTCGACACCGCGCACGGCCGCGTGCGGAATACGGTGGAACAGACCGTGGGCTTCGCCGACACGCAGCACTTCACCATAGACAGCAGCACCTACCGGCAGGTCACCGACCAGCTCACCTCGATGGATGGCACGAGCCGCAGCAGTGACGGCTGGTCGTACGCGCAACACCTGCGCTATCCCTTCCACCTCGACTACGACCAGCAGGTCGCCGCGGACGGCAGCGCGACCGTCGCCACCACGGTGAACCAGGGTTACCGGCTGCATCGCGCGATGGGCTTCGCCGGCTTCACGCTGTTTGCGGACAAGCTGGCAGATACGGTGAACAGCGCCGACACGCTGGACTTCAGCGCCAGCGGCAGCTTCACCGGCCACACCGGCCAGGCCAGTTCGCAGACCTTCGGCTATCGCGACACGCTGGGCGGTTGCTATCGCGCCGACGTGGCCTCGGCGTCCGGTGCGGTGACCGCGTACACCACCGGCAAGGGCTGCCCGGACGGGCAGAACGCGGTGTACTGGTTCAGCCGTCCGGACGGCTCGCCGTATCAGGGCGACGTACCGGTGTTCTGGTAGGTCCGCGGGTCATCGCGCCAGGCGGATGCATCGCCATTTCGCCGCCCTGGTCGCGGTCGTCCTTGCGGGACGGTCGCGGCCGGGGTCCGGTCGGGCAAGGGGGCGCCATCCCCTCGCGCTTCGTCCGTCTCGCCCGGTCGGGCCCGGTGGTTCTCCGGTCCCTGGTGTGCGCTGCCGGGCCGCGCGCGCGTCGTGAAAGCCGCCGTGATGGCGGCGCCAGCCGGATGCGCCGGAGCGAGGGTATTCAACCGGCGAGGTAGTCGTCCTTGACCCGCACGTAGTGCGCGGCGGAATACATCAGTTGGTCCACCTGCGCGTCGCTGAGCACGCGCACCCGCTTCGCCGGATTGCCCAGCCACAGCTCGCGCTCGCCCACCACCTTGCCCGGCGGGATCAACGCGCCCGCGCCGACGAAGCCGTGCTTCTTCACCACCGCGCCGTCGAGCACGCTGGCATGCATGCCGATCAGGCAGCCGTCCTCGATGGTGCACGCGTGCACCACCGCGGCATGGCCGATGGTGACGTCGGCGCCGATCAGGCAGGGATAGCCGGGGCCGTAGGGGCCGGCATGCGCCACATGGACGATGGCGCCGTCCTGGATGTTGGTGCGCGCGCCCACGCGGATGTGGTTCACGTCGCCGCGCAGCACCGCGCCGGGCCAGACCGACACGTCGTCGCCCAGCACCACGTCGCCGATCACGGTGGCGGCAGGATCGAGATAGACGCGTTCGCCGAGGGCGGGAGCGATGCCGCGGTAGGTGCGCAAGGGCTTCATGCGGACATTCTAGCGGCCGCGCTCAGCCGCGCTCGGCCTCCAGCGCGCGCAGGGTGGCGCGGTAGCCGGCATCCACCGCACGGCGCCAGGCCTTCCAGTCCAGCAGTCCCACGTGTTCCAGCGACGGCGTGATCAGCCGGTGCGCCAGCGCGCGACAGAGCTCGCTGGTCTCCCCGCTGTTGACCATGGTGGCGCGGGCCAGGGTGGAAACCAGGCCCGGCCAGCGTGGACCGCGACGCTGCTCCAGCAGCAGGCGCCACCATGGCGGGGTGGCCACTTCTTCGGTGTCGGCGGCGTGCCGGGCGAATTCGCCGTGGATGCTCACGGCGGTGATATGCGCAATCCCGTCGGCCACCATCACGTCGGTGGGCAGGTTGTCCACCAGCGCACCGTCCACGTGCACCTCGCCATGGTGCAGCACCGGCGGCAACACGCCGGGGATGGCGCTGGAGGCGCGCAGCCACAGCCACAGCGGGCCGTGCCGATGCACTGCCCGCGGTGCGCCGGAAAGGTTGGTGGAGACGCAGAAGAACGGCTTCGGCAGGTCCTCGATGCCGATGTCGCCGAAGGATTCGCGCAGCATGCGGCTGGTGCGTGCGCCGCGGGTCAGCGCCACCAGTGGCAGCGTCCAATCCGACAACGGTCGGCGGCGCACGAAAGCGTCGAAATAGCGGCGCAGCATGGTGCTGGTGTCCCAGTCGCTGGCCACGCCGGCCGCGATGATCGCACCGATGCTGGTGCCGCCGATGGCGTCGAATGGCTCCCCGGCATCGCGCAGCGCCCGGATCGCACCGAGGTGGGCCAACCCGCGTGCGCCGCCGCCGGCGAGCACCAGGCCGCGGCCATAACCGGCGATCAGCCGCGCCACGCGTGGAATGTCGCGCGCATCGCGGACATGGTGGTGCGCCAGCGCGCCGCCGAACTGCGCCAGCCATTGTTGCGCCAGGCCAGGCCGGATCGGGCGTCCCTCGTGCAGCAGCAGCAGGTGGCGCGGACGATGCCAGGCCCGTGCGGGGTGGATCGGCTCGGCCTCTGGCCAGGCGCGGGCCGCCTGGCTTGCCAAGACCGGCAGCAACAGCACGTCGGCCTGGCGCAGGCAGCGCCGCCGCCATACCGGGTCGCCGGTGTCGTCCAGGTAGATCACGAACTGCGCCCAGGCTTCGCGCTCGGCGAACCAGTCGCTGCCGCGATCCTTGCCCAGCTCGGCATCCACGACCATGCAGCTGCCGAGTTCCTGCAACGCGGTGGCCAGTTGCTGTGCCAACGCACGGGCCGGTACGCCGGCATCCACCGGCAGCAGGGCGAAGGTCCGCGGGCGGTTGGGCGAGGGTATGCGGCGGGTGTTCTGCAGCAGGCGCAGGGTGGCGGTACGCGCCACCGCCAGCATCGTGGTCGGGTGGTGCTCGACCAGCGCCTCGAAGGCGGCGGCATCCAGCCGCAGCAGCTCGCAATCGCGCAGTGCACGCACCGAGAGATGGTGGTTGCCGCCCGACAGCAGGCTGATTTCGCCCACGCAGTCGCCGGCGGAAAGCTGGTGCATCAGGTTGGTGGGGCCGTCGAACACGCCCAGGCTGCCGCTGCGCAGCAGATACAGCGCATCGGACGGCTCGTCCGCCTTGAACAGGTATTGCCCGCCGGGCAGGCACAGCCACTGCATCCGCCGTTCCAGCATGGCGATCTTCGCATCGTCGAGATGCGCGAAGATCGTGCTGCGGCGGATCAGGTCGGCCAGGTCGGGTGGCTGCATGGCGCCGATGCTACGCCGTTGCGGTGAGGATGGAATCGAGCCGGCTGCCCTTGATTTCGATGCGGGTGCTCGCCACGCTTCCGGCGACAAGGAGCCGCCCATGAACCACGACAATCCGCTGCTGGCCGACGACACGCTGCCGGCCTTTTCCCGCATCCGGCCCGAACACATCGCGCCGGCCATCGATGCCATCCTCGCCGATGACGATACGGCGATCGCCGCGCTCACCGCCCCCGCTGCGCCGCGCGATTTCGCGCACGTGATGCTGGCGCAGGAACGCCAGGGCCAGCGCCTCGCCCGCGCCTGGGCGCCGGTGTCGCACCTGCATGCGGTCGCCGACAGCTCCGCACTGCGCGAAGCCTATGGCCCGGCCGAGGAAAAGCTCACCGAGCACGCCATCGCGCAGGGCCAGAACCGCGATCTCTATGCCGCCGTGCAGGCGGTGGCCGATGCGCCGGACTTCGCCGCGCTGTCGCGGCCCGGGCGCGCGCTGGTCGAGCACGCGCTGCGCGACTTCAAGCTTTCCGGTGTGTCGCTGGAGGAACCCGCGCGTACCCGCTTCCGCGAGATCGGCGTGGAGTTGTCCAGGCTTTCCACCGAGTTCTCCAACGCGGTGCTGGACGCCACCGACGCCTGGCACGAGCACGTCACCGACGAGCGCGACCTCGCCGGCATCCCGGAATCCGGCTTGGCCGTGCTGCGCCAGTACGCCAAGGACCAGGACCTGGACGGCTACCTGGTCACGCTCAAGCAGCCCAGCGTGCAGGCGGTGCTCACCTATGCCGACAACCGTGGCCTGCGCGAGCGCGTGTACTGGGCCTACCAGACGCGTGCCTCCGACCAGGGTCCGCATGCCGGCAGGTACGACAACTCCGCGCGCATCGAGCAGATCATGGCGCTGCGCCATGAGGCGGCGCAGTTGCTTGGCTTCGCCAATGCGGCGGAGGAATCGCTGGCCACCAAGATGGCCGGTTCGCCCGCCGAGGTGATGGAGTTCCTGCACGACCTCGCCACGCGTGCGAAACCGGTGGCTCAGCGCGAGCTGGCCACGCTGCGCCAGTTCGCGCACGACGAGCTCAAGCTCGACAACCTCGAATCCTGGGACTTGGGCTATGCCTCCGAAAAGCTGCGCCAGAAGAACTATGCGCTGGACGAGGAGCAGCTCAAGCCGTACTTCCCGCTGCCCGCGGTGATCGACGGGCTATGGGCGATCGTGCGCAAGCTCTACGGCATCACGCTCGCCGCCCGCGACGGCGTCGATGTATGGCACTCCGACGTGCGCTACTACGACGTGATGGATGCCGACGGTCGCGTTTTCGCCGGTGCCTACGTCGACCTCTACGCGCGCAATGGCAAGCGTGGCGGTGCATGGATGGACGTGTGCCGCGCGCGCTTCGATGACGGCGAGGCGAAGCAGTTGCCGGTGGCCTTCCTCACCTGCAACTTCGCGCCGCCCACCGAGGGCCGGCCCGCGCTGCTGACGCACGACGACGTGCTCACGCTGTTCCACGAGTTTGGCCACGGCCTGCATCACCTGCTCACCGAGATCGCGCTGCCCTCGATCGGCGGCATCGACGGCGTGGAGTGGGACGCGGTGGAGCTGCCCAGCCAGTTCATGGAGAACTTCGGTTGGAACCGCGAGGCGCTGGACCTGTTCGCGCGCCACTGGCAGACCGGCGCGAAGCTGCCGGAGGAGCTGTTCCAGCGCATGCTCGCCGCGCGGCATTTCCACGCCGGCCTGTTCCTGGTGCGCCAGCTCGAATTCGCGCTGTTCGACTTCAGCCTGCACCTCGGCTACGACCCCGCCGAGGGCGCGCGCGCGCTGGCCGTGCTGGAGCAGGCGCGCAAGCAGGTGGCGGTGCTGCATCCGCCGGCCTGGCAGCGCTTTCCGCATGCGTTCTCGCACGTCTTCGCGGGCGGCTACGCGGCGGGCTACTACAGCTACCTGTGGGCCGAACTGCTCAGCGCCGACGCGTTCGGCGCGTTCGAGGACGCGGCGAAGCGGGGCGGCAGCGTGATCGATCCCGACACCGGCGCACGCTTCCGCCGCGAGGTGCTCGCGGTGGGCGCCAGCCGCCCTGCGCTGGAAAGCTTCGTCGCCTTCCGCGGCCGCAAGCCCGAGCCGGAGGCGCTGTTGCGCAGCCACGGGTTGCTGGACTGAAGCTAGTAGTGCGGCCATGGAGACGGCCGTCCGCTTGATTGCCCTGGTCGGGGATGATCGCCAGGCCGTGCTGACAGAGTGCGGCTACGGATGGCCGCTCGTTTGATTCTCGCGATCAAGGACGATCGCAAAAGCAAAGCAAAGCAAAGCAAAGAAAAAGCCCGCCTCGCGGCGGGCTTCCCCAGGCGGCGGAGTGCCGAAGGCTCAGGCCTTCTGCACTTCCTCGGCCTGCAGGCCCTTCGGGCCCTTGGTGACGACGAAAGTGACGCGCTCGCCTTCCTGCAGCGACTTGAAGCCGTTGCCCTGGATCGCGCGGAAATGCACGAACAGGTCTTCACCGCTTTCCGGCGTGATGAAGCCGAAGCCCTTGGCGTCGTTGAACCACTTGACCGTACCGCTCTGACGTTCCGACATGACACATACCTTTGAAACATGAATGAATCGCGGCCGGGGCGAACGCGCTGGCCGCAACATGGAGCAGGAAATCCGAGTCCTCCCCGGCTCTTGCCGCAGCGAGCATACATGGAAAACGACCGCGGCGACGGCCCGGGCCTTCACCGGTTCAGCCGGAAAGCATCCCGTACAATGCCCGGATGAAGATCGCTTCGTGGAACGTGAACTCGCTGAAGGTGCGCCTGCCGCAGCTTCTGCAGTGGCTGGCGGATGCAACGCCGGACATCGTGGCGCTGCAGGAAACCAAGCTGGAGGACGCCAAGTTCCCCGCCGCCGAGCTCGCCGCGGCGGGTTACCGCACGGTGTTTTCCGGGCAGAAGACCTACAACGGGGTGGCGATCCTGGCCCGCGAGACGCTGGGCGATTTCGCCGACACGGTCACCGACATCCCCGGGCTGGACGACCCGCAGCGGCGCATCCTGGCTGCCAGCGTGGGCGGCCTGCGCATCGTCGACCTCTACGTGGTCAACGGCAAGGCGGTGGGCGACGAGAAATACGCCTACAAGCTGCACTGGCTGGAGCGCGTGCGGGAGTTCCTCGCCGGCGAGATCGAGCGTCACCCGAGGCTGGTGGTGCTGGGCGATTTCAACATCGCGCCCGACGACCGCGACGTGCACGATCCGGTCGCTTGGGGCGAGGACATCCTCTGCTCGCCACCCGAACGCGCCGCGCTCAAGGCGATCACCGAGCTCGGCCTGCACGACAGCTTCCGGCTGTTCCAGCCGGAAGGCGGGCACTTCAGCTGGTGGGACTACCGACAGGCCGCGTTCCGGCGCAACATGGGCCTGCGCATCGACCTGATCCTGCTCGGCGAGGCCCTGAAACCTGCTGCGGTCGGCGCGTCCATCGATCGCGAACCGCGCCGTTGGGAACGCCCCTCCGACCACACGCCGGTGATGCTGGAACTGGATACCTGATGAGCACAAGCAAGACCGACTGGCCGAGTTCGCTCACCGACGAGGAACTCGACGAACTGGATCGCTACCTGCGCGCCCATGCACAGGAAGGCGACGGACGCCTGCTGCTGGATGGCGTGCACGGGTTGCTCAGCGCACTGGCGGTGGGGCCGCTGCAGGTGCTGCCCGACGAATGGTTGCCCGAGGTGCTGCACGAACCGTTCGCCGACGAGGCCGAGGGCAACCGCGTGCTGGAGCTCCTGGCCAAGCTGAACGACTCGATCAGCGCCGAGCTCGACGTGGACGCCTACGAGCCCATCCTTGGCGAGATCGACACCGATTCCGGCCCCGCGCTCTCCGCCGCCGGCTGGTGCGAGGGCTTCAGCCGGGGCATCGACCTGCGCGCTGCGCTGTGGGAAGGCCGCCTCGCCGACGATCCGCAGCTGATGGAGCTGCTCGGCCCGGTGATGGCGTTGGCGGTGGACGACGGCGTGCTCAGCGCCGAGGCCGAGTTCGAGAAGCTCAGCGACGACGAATACGACGACTGCCTCGCGCAGATCCCCGCGGTACTCGACGCCGTCGGCCAGTACTGGCAGACCAAGCCGGTCACCGAGGGCGAACTGGAAGCCATGGTGCAGCGGCACAGCGATCCGGAAGTCCACGAAGGCTCGGCACCGCGCCATCGCAGCGGGCATTGGGTGCACTGACCCGGGTTTCGTCGCCTAAAGCGAAACAATCCGTTCCTGCCGCGGCGCTTGGATATCGCGTGCAGCGCGCGCATCTTGGCGGCATTCCATCCATTGGAGCATCGTCATGGGCGAACGCCGCATCCTCCGCCGCATCCGCGGCATCGACACCGCCGACGGCGCGGGCGTGAAGCTCAAGCGCATCATCGGCCAGCCCGGGCTGGACATGCTCGATCCGTTCCTGCTGCTGGACGAGTTCCGCTCCGACAGCGCCGACGATTACATCGCCGGTTTCCCCGAGCATCCGCACCGCGGTTTCGAGACGGTCACCTACATGCTGGCCGGCTACATGCAGCACGGCGACAACCACGGCAACCGCGGCGACCTCGTCGCCGGCAGCGTGCAGTGGATGACCGCCGGACGCGGCATCCTGCATTCGGAAATGCCGCAACAGGAAAACGGCCTGATGTGGGGTTTCCAGCTGTGGGTGAACCTGCCCGCCAGCGACAAGATGACCGCGCCGCGTTACCAAGACATCGGCCCGGAACGCATCCCAGTGGTGCATCCCGCCGACGGCGTGACGGTGAAGGTGATCGCGGGCGAGCTGGCCGGTGCCAGCGGGCCGGTGGCCGGCATCGTCACGGCGCCGGTGTACCTCGACATCGCGGTCCAGCCCGGCGCGCAGGTGGCGATTCCGTTGCCCGAAGGCCACCACGCCTTCGCCTACGTGTTCGACGGCACCGGGGCCATGGTGGCCGGCGACACGCTCGCCCGCAGCGAGCTGGCGGTGCTGTCGCCGGGCGAGAGCGTGCGTATCGGCGGCGGCGCGGCGCCGGCGCGCGTGCTGTTGGTGGCCGGTCGGCCGCTCCATGAGCAGGTCACCCGCTACGGACCGTTCGTGATGAACACGCCCGAGCAGATCCACGAGGCCATCGCCGACTTCCGTGCCGGCCGGTTCTGACCGGCACGCCGGTACCGCGGTACCGGGCTTGTGGCTTGACGGGAGGTCGCAGACCCTACCCGTGTCCGGAAATGTGATGTCCATCACACGATTGAGTTTGTCGCGACCTCAAGCCGGCGTGTCCTGCGTCGATTTCCTGAACGAAGTCGCAAAAGCCGGGGGGTTGGCGACTTGTCAAGCCCTCGGCTTTGTCGTTAAATGTCAGTTAATCTCAGTCTCGTCATGTGACTGCACTCCAAAGCTGCAGTTCATTCCAAGAGAAGCGTGTAACTCATTGTTGTTGAAGGCCATGAATACGCTGTTGATCCTGCTTCCCCTGCTTTCCGTCCTGCTGCTCGCCAGCGCGGTGCGCCGCGTGCCGACCGGGCAGGTCTACAGCCTCTATCGTGGCGGCAAGCTGGTGCGGGTGTTGTCTGAAGGTACGCATTTCATCCTGCCCTGGCGCGAACGCGTGGCGCACAAGATCGACCTGACAGGACAAACCCTGCAGTTGGCCGAGCCGCTGGATGAATCCCGCGAACTGCGCGGCACGGTGTACTGGCAGGTGCTCGAACCCGAGCGCGCGGACGCGGTGATCGACCAGGTCAACGAGCTGATCCGCCGCGGCGCACAGCAGGCCTTGCGTGGCGGAGTTCACGCCGACCGCCACGAGCTTGGCGTGTGCGTCAAGCGGACCCTCAACGGCACCCTGCGCGAGCGCGGCATGATGGTGACGCGGGTGGAACTGGAGCTTGCCGCCGCCTGAGCCGGCTTGCACAAGATTTCGCGCTTGTCGAACCCGCCGGTTGGCGGGTTTTCGTTTATGCGCCCCGCCCCGCCGGTCTGCCCCGCTACGCCGCCGCGCCTGCCGCAGGCGATTTTTTCCGGATGACGCCGGATACTGCCCGTCCGTCCACCGTTCCACAGGATTCCGCATGACCTCCCGCGCCGCCCTGCAAGCACGCCTGGAACAGGGTATCGCCGCGCTCGGCCTAGTCCTGCCTGCCGATGCGGTGGAGCGCCTGCTGGAGTATCAGGCCCTGCTGGGGCGCTGGAATGCGGCCTACAACCTCACCGCAGTCCGCGATCCGGCCGAGATGGTTACTCGCCACCTGCTCGATTCGCTGGCGATCCTGCCTCACGTCCAGGGCGAAAGCCTGGCCGACCTCGGTACCGGCCCCGGCCTGCCCGGCATCGTGCTGGCGATTGCCGCACCGGCGCGGCAGATCCTGCTGGTGGACTCCAACGGCAAGAAGGTGCGCTTCCTGCGCGAGGCGATCCGCGCGCTGCAGCTCGGCGGCGTGCGCGCCGTGCAGTCGCGGGTGGAGGAGGTGGAGGGCACGTTCGACTGCATCACCGCACGTGCCTTCGCCAGCCTCGCCGACATGCTCGGCTGGGGCGGTCACCTTTTGGCGCCGGGCGGCACCTGGCTGGCCATGAAGGGCAAGGCGCCGGACGAGGAGTTGCCCGGCGTACCGCCGGGCTTCGCGGTGCGTGCGATCCATCCGCTGGCGGTGCCCGGGCTGGATGCCGAGCGCAGCCTGGTGGTGCTCGGCCACGCCCGCCACTGAACCTGGCCTGCTAATCTAGGTCCCCTTTCGGCACACGAAAACGACGACATGGCACGCATCATCGCTGTCGCCAACCAGAAGGGCGGCGTCGGCAAGACCACCACGGCAGTGAACCTCGCAGCGGCACTGGCCGCGGCGAAGCGCCGCGTGCTGCTCGTCGATCTCGATCCGCAGGGCAACGCCACCATGGCCTCCGGCGTCGACAAGCATGCGGCGCGGCCCAACGGCTGTGCGGTGCTGCTGGAAGAAGCCACCGTCGCCGAGGCTGCCGTCGCCACCGAGGCGCACTACGACCTGCTGCCCGGCAACGGCGACCTCACCGCTGCCGAGCTGAAGCTGATGGACACGCTGGCGCGCGAGCATCGCCTGAAGGAGCAACTGGCTCCGGCAGTCGGCCGCTACGACACCATCCTGGTCGATTGCCCGCCCACGCTGAACCTGCTCACGCTCAACGCGCTCACCGCGGCGGACGGCGTGCTGATTCCGGTGCAGTGCGAATACTTCGCGCTGGAAGGCCTTTCCAGCCTGCTGGAAACGGTGAAGGCCGTGCGCCAGCGCCTGAATCCCCGGCTGGAGATCGAAGGCCTGCTGCGCACCATGTACGACGTGCGCAACAACCTCGGCAATGAGGTCTCGGCGCAGTTGACCGCGCATTTCGGCGACAAGGTGCTGCGTTCCATCATCCCGCGCAACATCCGCCTGGCCGAGGCGCCCAGCCACGGCCAGCCGATCCACCTCTATGACCGCAGCTCGCGCGGCGCGATCGCCTACATCGGCCTCGCCGGCGAGATCATCCGCCGCGAACGCGGGCTGCCGCCGGCGCACCACGAGGCGGACGAACCCGTCATGCAGGACGCGGCTCTGGACGCCCAACAGCAGGATTGAACATGGCAAAGAAACGAGGACTGGGCCGCGGGCTGGACGCGCTGCTGGGCGGCGAAGGCGCCGCCGCACCCGTGCTGGAGCAGGAAGGCGAGCTGCGCACCCTGCCGATCCAGCAGATCCAGCCCGGCAAATACCAGCCGCGCCGCCACTGGAACGACGAGGCATTGGATGAACTGGCCGCCTCGATCAAGGCGCAGGGCCTGATCCAGCCGGTGGTGGTGCGCGCCATCGGCAAGCACCAGTACGAACTGATCGCCGGCGAGCGCCGCTGGCGCGCCTCCCAGCGCGCCCAGCTCGCCGAGATCCCCGCCTTGGTGAAGGAGGTGCCGGAGGTAGCGGTGCCCGCCATGGCGCTGATCGAGAACATCCAGCGCCAGGACCTCACGCCGCTGGAAGAAGCCGACGCGCTCAAGCGCCTGATCGAGGACTTCGAGCTCACCCACCAGCAGGCCGCCGAGGCGGTGGGCCGCTCGCGCGCCGCGGTGTCCAACCTGCTGCGCCTCACCGAGATGCCCGAGCCGATCAAGAAGCTGCTCGACGAGGGCAAGCTGGAGATGGGCCATGCGCGCTGCCTGCTCACCCTCGAGGAATCCATCGCCGTGCAGCTCGCCCGCCAGGCGGTGACGCTGGGCTGGTCGGTGCGCGAGCTGGAGGACGCCGCGCGCCGCGCCCAGGCCGCGCCCAAGGGCAAGGCGAAGCGTGCGCCGGCGCAGGATCCCAACATCGCCGCGCTGGAACGCGAGCTGGGCGAGCGCTTCGCCACCCGCGTCGAGCTGGCCACCGCCAGCGGAGGCCGCGGCAAGCTGGTGATCCACTACCACAGCAACGACGAGCTGGAAGGCATCCTCGGCAAGCTGCGCTGAGCCAGGGACTGAAAGATGAAGCGCCTCGGGCCGGTCTCCTTGTTCGTGAATCCACGACAGCGGCAATTCGAAGCCTTGACCCGCGCCCATGCCGGCGATCTCTACCGTTTCGCCTACTGGCTGTGCGGACAGGACGCGCTGGCGCAGGACCTGGTGCAGGAAACCCTGCTGCGCGCCTGGAAAAGCCTCGATGCGCTGCGCGAGGCCGAATCGGCCAAGCCCTGGCTGCTCGCCATCCTGCGCCGCGAACATGCGCGCATCCACGAACGCAAGCCGTTGGATACGGTGGAACTGGACGAAGGCATCGCCGAAGAATCCGCCTGGGCCAGCCCCGAGCGCCACGGCGATGCCGCCGAACTGCGTGAAGCCATGTCGAAACTGCCGCACAAATACCGTGAACCGTTGCTGCTGCAGGTGTTGGGCGGGATGAGCTGCGAGGAGATCGCCGTCGAACTGGGCCAGCAGCCCGGCGCGGTGATGACCCAGCTGTTCCGTGCCCGGCAGAAGCTCAAGTCCATCCTGCAGGGCGACCGCCCGGAGGCGCAGCATGGACTGTCTTGAATTCCGCCGCCGCCTCGGCGCCGAGCCGCAATCGCGCGATCCCGCGCTGCTTGCCCATCGCCGCGACTGTCCCGCGTGCGCCGCGGCGTGGGAGCGTGCGCAAGCCTTCGAGCATGAACTGCAGGCGGCGCTCGACGTGCCGGTGCCCGAGGGTCTGACCGAACGCGTGCTGCTCGCCCAGGCCACCGGCGAGCGCCGGCTGCAGTCCCGGCGACGCCATCGCTTCGGTTACGCGCTGGCGGCATCGCTGCTGCTCGCCCTGGGCATGGGCGGCTACGCCTTGCATCGGCGCGACGCGGGCTCGCTGCCTGCGCTGGCGGTGGCGCACATGCCCGGCGAGATCAGCTCGCTCGACCTGGTCCGGCCGATTTCCGCGCAGGCCATCGCCGCCGGCTTCGCCGATCGCGGCATACGGCTGCGCGGTCCGCTGCCTGCCGGCGTCACCTACGTGCACGACTGCCCGGTCGGACCCTACAAGACCGTGCATCTGGTCAGTCGTATCGACGACATGCCGGTGGCGGTGCTCTACGTGCCGGGCAAACAGGTGCCGCAGGCGCGTGATTTCCAGCGTGGCGGCTGGCACGGCCGCATCGTGCCGCTGCAGCGCGGCACCCTGGTGATGCTTACCGACCGCCAGGGCGCGCGACCGTTCGACACGGTCGCGCAGGGCTGGCGGCTGGCCATCGACGGCAGCGACGCGGCACGGGTGGCCGACCGGCCGGTGCAGCCGAGCGGCCTGCTAGCGCCCTGAACCCCGGCCGGACTCAGCGCCGGGCCAGCACGCGCCGAAGCAGGGTATCCAGCGATAACTGCCCTGCCCCCAACGCCACCAGCGCAAGCAGCATCAGGCCCCATGCCTTGTGGTCGTTGAAGTCGGCGCCGAGCAGCCCGTGCCACAGGCCGTTCGGCCACAGCGCGGGATAGGAAATCACCGCGATGATGTTGTAGACGAACAGCACCGCCGCAACCACCCGCGTGCCCAGCCCGAGCGCGAGGAACCAGGGCAGCACCAGTTCGGTCCACATGCCCACTGCGGCGGCTACCGCCGGGGCAAGCAAGGGCACGTGGTACTCGTTTTCGAACAGGTAGGCGGTGCCACTGGGGTCGCTCCACTTCACCACGCCGGCGCGCCAGAAAGCCAGCGCCACGAAGACACGGAACAGCAGCAGGGCGAGCGGTGTGAGTACGGCCAGCCGTGCGGTGAGACGCGACCAGCGATCGATGATGGCGTGCATGGGGTTTCCTCGGTGATCGGTGGATGGGTCAGGCGGCGAACAGGGCGTGTTCCAGCAGCGGTTGCAGCAGGGCCTCGGCGGGCGTCATCGCATCGACGGACCGTGCTTCGGCCAGCGCTTCGGCCAGCACTGCCTGCCGGCACAGGGCCTGGACGAAGGCGGCTTGCGCGGGCGCGATCGGGCGCATCGCCACCTGGGCGTGCTCGCGCCACAACAGCACGGCCTGTGGCGTGGCGGGATCGGGCGCGGCGATATCCGGCAGCAGCGCATGGCGCCACAGGTCCAGCACGGCCCAACCCGAGCGCAGCACACGCACGCAGGGACGCAGGCGCAGCGCGCCCTGCGCGCCGGCCAGCGCGACGAGCAGGGCGGCGGCATCGGCGGGCGCCGCGTCGGCGGCCAGCACCGCCTGCTGGCGCAGCCACTCCAGCCGCGCCACATCGCCCAGCCACGGCCAGGCGGCGGTCTCCGCCTGCACGGCGAGGAAGCCGGCAAAGTCGGCGCCGTAGTCCTGCAGGTTGCCGCTGTAGCTGCCGCGTCGGGCGGCATGGCGGGTGGCCAGGCCGTCGAAGCATTCCTCGCCAAGCAGGCGGCGCAATGCGGGAAAAGCGGTGACCAGCGCATCGACGTGGATGGCGTAGCCGGCGTGGCGGTAGATGCGCAGCCGCGCGGCGGGATCGATGCCGCGCTCGGCGATCCACGTGTGCAGCGCCGGCGCCTCGTTACCTTGGAGTACGCCCGCGAAGGCGTGCTGCAGCTCAGACAGCGAGGGCGGCGCAGGCATCGAGGTGCTCCGTGGCGAGCCGCGCCTCGTCCTGCAGCACGGCAAAATCGGGCAGGTCCTGATCCCATTCGATCAGGGTGGGACGTGCGCCTATGAGGGCCAGCGCGTGCGCGTACAGCGCCCACACGGCGGGGTCGACGCGGCGGTTATGCGAATCGATCAGCAGTGCGCCGCCCGCGTCGTCCTGGCGCAGGCCTTCCTTCCTCGTGAAGCCGGCCAGGTGCAGCTCGCCCACCGCGGCGGCAGGAATGCCGGCAAGATAGGCGTGCGCGTCGAAGTCATGGTTGACGCTGTTCACGTAGACGTTGTTCACGTCCAGCAGCAGGCCGCAGCCGCTGCGCGCGGCCAGCGCGGCGAGGAACTCCCACTCGGGCATGGTGGAATGGGTGAACTGCAGGTAGCTGGAGACGTTCTCCAGCAGCACGCGGCGGCCCAGCGCTTCCTGCAGCCGGTCGACGTGCGTCGTCATCGCATCCAGGGCTTCCTCGGTGTAGGGCAGCGGCAGCAGGTCGTTGTAGTGGCGGCCGCCGATGGCGCCCCAGCATACGTGCTCGGATACCAGCGCCGGCTCGGCGTGGCGCACCAGCGCGCGCAGCGCGGCAAGGTGGCCGGCGTCCAGCGTCTCGGCCGAGCCCAGCGACAGGCCTACGCCATGCAGGCTCAGCGGATAGTCGCGGCGCACCGCATCGAGCAGCTCCCACGACGCGCCGGGGTGGAAGAAGTTCTCGCTGTGCAGCTCGAAGAACGGCACGGCCGGCCGCTGTTCCAGCACGTGGGCGACATGCGGCGACCGCAGCCCGATCCCGACCGCAGTCGGGATCGGCCGCGCAAGCATGGCTTGCGGAGAGCCCACGGCTCAGCTCTTTTTCATGGCGTCGTGCGCCATCGCAGCCATCGGCCGCAGCGAACCGCCGTCGATCTTGCTGCACAGGCCGGTGGGCACCGCCACGAAGGCCTGCGGATCGCGCGCCTTGCTGTCCTGACCGGCGCAGGAATGGCCCGGGCTCTGGCAGTCGTTCTTCAGCGCTGCGTTGATGCCGTAGCACTTCTGCATGTTCATGTGGCCGGCCATCTTGTCGGCGGCATGGGCGCTGGTGGCGGCGCCGAGCGCGCCGGCGGCGAGCAGGCTGAGCAGGGCGGAGCTGAGGATGGTCTGGGCTTGCATGGGCTTCTCCTGTGGTTGCCGGAGGATCCCGGCTGCCACAGGTGACCCGGGTTCGCGGGATTTCCTTACACCGGGTTGTGCACGGCAGAACCGGTACAGGCGGTAAACTGCGCGTTCGCCGTCGTCGCGGCGCCCCGTTTCCGCTGAAAGGCCGCCCCATGCCGCAACTCTCCGTGGTCGTCCCCGTGTTCAACGAGCGCGACAACATCCCGCCGCTGCTTGCCGAAATCGCCGCGGCCCTGCGCGGCAAGGTCGATTACGAGGTGGTCTACGTCGACGACGATTCCAGCGACGACAGCCGCGCGGTGCTGAATGCGCAAAAGGTGCAGCACCCCGAATTGCGTGTGCTGCACCACGTTACCCGCAGTGGCCAGAGCACCGCGGTGTGGAACGGCGTGCGTGCGGCGCGCGGCAGCTGGATCGCCACGCTGGACGGTGACGGCCAGAACGACCCCGCCGACATCCCCAAGCTGCTCGCCGCCCGCGACGCCGCCGCGGCCGAGGTGAAGCTGTTCGCCGGCTGGCGCACCACGCGGCGCGACAGCTTCAACAAGCGCATCTCATCCAAGATCGCCAACGCGGTGCGCTCGCGCATGCTCAAGGACGCCACGCCCGATACCGGTTGCGGCCTCAAGCTGTTCGAGCGCGAGGTGTTCCTGCGCCTGCCCTACTTCGACCACATGCACCGCTACCTGCCCGCGCTGGTGAAGCGCGCCGGCTTCGCCAGCCAGAGCGTGCCGGTGGGTCATCGCCCGCGCACCGCCGGCGTGTCCAAGTACGGCATGCTCGACCGCCTGTGGGTGGGCCTGGCCGACCTGCGCGGCGTGGCCTGGTTGATGCGCCGGGGCAAGGTGACCAGGGTCGAGGAGCTCTGACCGGCGTCACGCCGGCGCGAAGATGCAGGCGTATGCTGAGCGCATCCCGCTGTGGGAGTCGTGCGCATGAGCATTGCCGTGAAACGCGTCTATGAGCCGCCCGCGAAGTCCGACGGCTACCGCGTGCTGATCGATCGCCTGTGGCCGCGCGGGCTGAAGAAGGACGACGTGCCGCTGGATCTGTGGGCCAAGGAACTGGCACCGTCCGCCGCGCTGCGCCAGTGGTTCGGCCACGAGCTGGCACACTGGGAAGGCTTCCGCCAGCGCTACGCCGGCGAGCTGGACAAGCGGGCCGAGCATTGGCGCCCGCTGGCCGAGCGCGCCGCGAAGCATCCCGTCACCCTGCTCTACGGCGCCCGCGACGAGGAGCACAACAACGCGGTGGTGCTGAAGTCCTACCTGGAGAACTGGCTGCGCACGCATGGGCCGCGCTAGCTGAAACCCGTGCGGGTAGGGGGCGCGAACAGGCTCCTAGCGGCGCGGCCAGTGCGCCAAGGCCTCGCGCGCCTGCTGTCGGCCCAGTTCGATCAGTTCGCGCGCGCGGTAGAACTCGTAGGCGTTGGCCATGTTGCGCGGCAGCTGGATCAGTAGGTCCGGTTCGTAGGCGGAGAGGCGCAGCCGGGCCAGGTTCGCCTGCATCAGGTCCATCGCCTGGGTGAGCAGTTCGAGCGCGCCGGGCTCACGCGTCGCGTCGCCGCCGCCGCCGCGCGGCACCAGGCGGTTGATGAGGGCGCCGACGCGCTGGCGATAGCCCGGCGTGTCGCCTGCGTCCGCCTCCACCGGCGTGCCCGGCGAGGTCTCGACGGCCACGCCGTCCACACTGACCGCCACCAGGTAGTCCGCCGTTTCGCGGATCAGCGGCGTCACTGGCACGGGGTTGAGCAGGCCGCCGTCCACCAGCCGGCGGTCGTCGATGTGATGCGGGCGGAAGACGGTGGGGATGGCGATGGAGGCGCGGATCGCGTCGAACAGCGGGCCACGCGAGAGCCACACCTCGCGTTCGCGGTCGATGTCCACCGCGACGGCGGTGAAGGCCAGCGGCAATTCCTCAATCAGCGCATCGCCGACCAGCTCGCGCAGCGTGCCGATGATCTTCTCGCCCTTGATCAGGCCGCCGCCGGAAAAGCTCCAGTCCACCAGCTTTAGCACGTCGAATTTCGCCAGCGAACAGACCCAGTCGCGGTACACGTCGAGCTTGCCCGATGCATGGATGCCGCCGATCAAGGCGCCCATCGAGCTGCCGGCGATCGCCGTGATGCGGTAGCCCTGCGCCTCCAGCTCCTCGATCACGCCGATATGCGCCAGGCCTTTGGCGCCGCCGGAACCCAGCGCCAGCGCCACGGTGGGTTGGCGCGCCGCGCCGTCGGTTGCGGGGAGGGATGATGTGTTCATTCGTGCATTCTGCGCCGTTGATCGGGCCGGAGTGCAATGTTCGTGGTTTCGCGAAGTTGCCGGCGATCACCGAAAACTGCACTCTGACCCCGCACCCAAAGGGAAAAGCCGATGCAGACACCGTCGCCGACCGCACCTAACGGAGCCCCCGCATGAGCTGGCAGGTCTGGGCGGTGGTGGCCGTGATCGTGGTGGCGATGGCGCTGTTCGCCAGCGAGAAGCTGCGCATCGACCTGGTGGCGCTACTGGTGCTCACGACGCTGGTGGTGCTGGGCATCGTCAGCCCGGCCGAAGCGCTCTCCGGCTTCAGCAACGAGGCCACGGTGACGGTGGCGGCGATGTTCGCGCTGTCGATCGGCATCGAGCGCTCCGGCGTGCTGGAGCCGCTGAGCCGCCTGCTCATGCGCATCCGCCGGCCGTGGCTGCTCACGCTCGTCCTGATGCTGGCGATCGCGCCGCTGGGCGCGTTCGTGAAGAACATCGCGCTGGTGGCCACTTTCCTGCCGCTGGCGCTGCGCGTGTGCCAGCGCACCGGCACGTCGCCGGCGCGGGTGTTGATGCCGATGGCCTATGCCGCGCAGATGGGTGGCGTGTGCACGCTGATCGGCACCTCCTCCAACCTGCTGGCCGATTCGCTGGCGCAGAAGAACGGCCTGCCCGCCTTCGGCGTGTTCGAGTTCACCGGCATGGGCGCGCTGCTTGCGGTGGCCGGCATCGTCTACCTGATGCTGGTGGGGCGCTGGCTGCTGCCGAGGCACATCGACGCCGACGAGATCGAAGAGGTGGAGATCGGCAAGTACGTCACCGAGCTGGCGCTTACCGCGCAGTCGCCGCTGGTGGGCAAGAGCATCGGCGAGGTGCAGCTGGGCGAGCGCTACGGCGTGTATCCGCTGGAGCTGTTGCGCGGCGAGCGGCGCATGTGGTCGCCGCGTTCGCAGCAGATGGAGGCCGGTGACGTGCTGCTGGTGCGCGGCGACTGGGCGAAGATCGAGGAGTTCCAGCGCCGCGCGCACCTGCAGAACGTGCCGGAAAGCCGCTACGTGCGCGACGCCGACCATCCGCGTGTGCTCGCCGAGGTGATGGTGGCGCCGGCCAGCCTCGCCGAGGGGCGCCGGCTGGACGAAACCGACCTTGGCGCCCGGCGTGGCGCGGTGGTGCTGGCGATCCATCGGCGCGGCCAGGTGCTGCGCGACAAGCTCAGCGACGTCAGCCTTGCGGTGGGCGACGTGCTGCTGGTGCTGGTGGACGAGGACGGCATGCCGCAGCTGCGCGGCGACGACGCCTTCATCGTGCTCAGCGAGCGCGACGATGCGCGGCGCATGTCGCGCAAGGCGATCGTGGCGGCGGGGATCATGGCCGGCGTGGTGGCGGTGTCCGGCTTGCGCCTGATGCCGATTCCGGTGGCGGCGATCTGCGGCGCGGCGGCGATGGCGATCACCGGCTGTTTCGGCCGCAAGGACGTCTACGAAGGCATGGACTGGAAGATCATCGTCCTGCTCGGCGCGATCCTGCCGCTGGGCACCGCGATCGAGAAAACCGGCCTGTCGCACGCGGTGGTGCATGCGGGCCTCAGTCTCATCGGCGACCACGGCCCGCTCGCCGCGCTGCTGATGGTGTACCTGCTCACCGCCCTGCTCACCGAACTGATGGGGCACAACCCGTCGGTGGTGCTGATGGTGGGCATCGCGACCAG
The DNA here is from genome assembly GCA_021805685.1 of Pseudomonadota bacterium. Taxonomy (GTDB): domain Bacteria; phylum Pseudomonadota; class Gammaproteobacteria; order Xanthomonadales; family Rhodanobacteraceae; genus Rhodanobacter_A. The sequence continues at coordinate 28,049 of JAJZET010000235.1, read as the reverse complement.
CGTGGCCCACGCGATGCATGCCGATCCGCGCCCCTTCGTGGTGGCGGTGGCGTTCGCCGCGGCTACCTCGTTCGCCACGCCGGTGGGCTATCCCACCAACACCATGGTCTATTACGCCGGCGGCTACCGCTTCACCGATTTCATGAAGGTCGGCATACCGCTGATCGCGCTGTTCTGCAGCCTGTCGATGTGGCTGATACCGCGGTTCTGGCCGTTCCATCCGTAGGCTGCACCGCCGGCGCCCTTAGTCGTCGTACGGGCTGGCGAGTCCGTGTCCGGACCAGCGCTTGTACTGCCACTGGTACTGGGTGAAGGCCAGCTCGATGCACGCCTCCACGCCCCGGTTGAGCGCGCCGCAGGCGCTGGCGAGGTCGGCGTCGGTGAGCCCTTCCGGTGCAGGCAGGAAGCGGATGCGGTAGCCGGCACCCCGTGGCAGGCGCTCGGCGAAGGCGAAGAGTACGGTGGCACCGGTGCGTGCGGCCAGTCGCGGCAGCAGCACCATGGTCAGCGCGTTGCGACCGTAGAACGGCACGATCTCGCCCTCACCGGCACGCGGCTTCTGGTCGGGCAGGATGCCCACCGTACCGCCGGCGGCCAACCGCTTGTACAGCGTGCGCACGCCCGCACCCTCGGCGCGCACCTGTTCGGGTGCCAGTGCGCCGCGCACCTTGCGCAGCAGGCCCTCCATCGCGGCGATCCGCGGCGGGCGGTAGAGGATCGCCATCGGTGTCTTGCGGCACAGCCAGTAGTTCAGGAGCTCCCAGCAGCCCAGGTGCGGCGCGGCGACGATCACGCCCTTGCCCGAGGCCAGCGCGGCATCGAACAGCGCCTCGCCGTGCACTTCGCGCACCAGCCGCAGCGCGCGCTCGGCGCCCGAGCCCCATATCTTGATGATCTCGGTGGCCGATTTGCCGCTTTCTTCCAGCGCCTCGCGCAGCAGCGCGTTGCGCGAGGCTTCGTCCAGCCCCGGGCGCGCGATGGCGAGGTTCGCCGCCACGTGCCGTGCGGTGCGCGTGCGGCGCCCGAGCGCGAGGCGGCCCAACAGGCTGCCCGCGGCATGCAGCGCCCGCAGCGGCAGCAGGGCGAGCAGGCGCAGCAGGAGGTAGATCAGGAACATGTCGGCACGCATCCGGCCAGTGTACGGGATCGTCGTCCTTCCGCCGGCGAGGAGGCGCGCTATGCTGCGCATTCCGCTCGCCGACGAGTCGCCATGATCGCCCTGATCCAGCGTGTGCTTTCCGCCCGTGTCGAGGTCGAAAACGAAACCGTGGGCGCCATCGGCGCCGGCCTGCTCGCCCTGGTGGCGGTGCAGCCGCACGACGGCGAGCGCGAGGCGCAGCGACTGCTGCAGCGCCTGCTTGGCTACCGCGTGTTCGGCGACGAAGCTGGCAGGATGAACCGCTCGCTCGCCGACATCGGCGGTGGCCTGCTCCTGGTGAGCCAGTTCACCCTGGCCGCCGACACCCGCTCCGGTATGCGCCCCAGCTTCACTGCCGCGGCGTCGCCCGAGCACGGCCGGCGCTGGTTCGAGCGGTTGGTGGCATTGGCCCGCGCCGCGCATCCGCGGGTGGAAACCGGGCGCTTCGGTGCCCATATGGTGGTGAGCCTGGTGAACGACGGGCCGGTGACGTTCCGGCTCGACACCGGCTGAACGAAACCCCGCTTCGGGTGTGACGCAAACCCGCGTTCTGGCGCGATTTTTGCGTCCCGCGAAGCGATTTTTTCCAGCTTGAAATCTGGTCAAAAAAGCAGCATATCGCTATAATGTCCGGTTCTTGAACCCTGCGGCGGTCGGTGAATGAACAACAAAGTCCACGAGCAACAGTCCGAAATCAAGGCGCTGATCGCCAAGGGCCTTGAGCAGGGTTACCTGACCTACGCCGAAATCAACGACCACCTGCCCGACGACATCGTCGACCCGGAGCAGATCGAAGACATCATGGCCGTGCTCAAGGGCGTGGGCATCGAGGTGCACGACGCCGCGCCGGACGCCGACCCGCTGGCCGACAACGCTCCCGGTACCGGCACCGACGACGAAGCCGCGGCCGAAGAAGCCGTCGCCCTGCTCTCCGCCGTCGACGCCGAGGTGGGCCGCACCACCGACCCGGTGCGCATGTACATGCGCGAGATGGGCACGGTGGAACTGCTCACCCGCGAGGGCGAGATCGCGATCGCCAAGCGCATCGAGGAAGGCCTCTCCCAGGTACAGACGGCGCTGGCCAGCTTCCCGCTGACCATCGAGCTGCTGCTGGAGGAATACGACCAGCACCTCGACGGCAAGCGCCGCCTCAGCGAGATCCTCGCCGGCTTCCTCGACCTTGAGGCTGCCGCCGACGCCGCGCGCCTCGAGGCCGAGGAAGCCGCCGCCGCCGCCGCGGAGGAAGGCGACGGCGAGGGCGACGAGGAAGACGAGGAAGAAGGCGCCTCCGAGGACGAGGAAGCCGGCTCCAGCGGCCCCGATCCGGAAGAGGTCAAGCGCCGCATGGAACTGCTGCGCGACTACTACGGCAAGTTCCAGAAGGCGGCGCCCAAGGCCGCCGGCATCACCGACAAGAAGATCGTCAAGCTGCGCGACCAGATGGCCGAGGAGTTCCTCAAGCTCAAGCTGCCCAGCGCGCTGATCGACGGCTTCGTCAAGAAGCTGCGCGAAGTGGTGGGCGACATCCGCCATCACGAGCGCGTGCTGATGGAGATCTTCGTCAAGCAGGTGAAGATGCCCAAGGCCGAGTTCCTCAAGGCCTTCCCCAGCAACGAGGGCAACCTGGAGTGGGCGGCCGAGCTGGGCCGCAAGCGCCAGAAGTGGTCGCCCAACATCAAGACCCACCGCGAGGCGATCGATGCCGAGCAGGAGAAGCTCGCTGCCATCGAGCGCAAGCTGTTCCTGCCGCTCACCGACATCAAGGAAATCAATCGCGCGATGGCCTCCGGCGAAGCCAAGGCCCGCCGCGCCAAGAAGGAAATGGTCGAGGCGAACCTGCGCCTGGTGATCTCGATCGCCAAGAAGTACACCAACCGCGGCCTGCAGTTCTTGGACCTGATCCAGGAGGGCAACATCGGCCTGATGAAGGCGGTCGACAAGTTCGAATACCGCCGCGGCTACAAGTTCTCGACCTACGCCACCTGGTGGATCCGCCAGGCGATCACCCGCTCGATCGCCGACCAGGCCCGCACCATCCGCATCCCGGTGCACATGATCGAGACGATCAACAAGCTCAACCGCATTTCCCGCCAGATGCTCCAGCAGTACGGCCGCGAGGCCACGCCGGAGGAGCTGGCCAAGGAAATGGACATGCCCGAGGACAAGATCCGCAAGGTGCTGAAGATCGCCAAGGAGCCGATCTCGATGGAAACCCCGATCGGCGACGACGAGGACTCCCATCTCGGCGACTTCATCGAGGACAGCAACGCCAGCTCGCCGATCGACTCGGCCACCGAGACCGGCCTGATGGAAACCGTGCGCGACGTGCTGGCCGGCCTGACCCCGCGGGAAGCCAAGGTGCTGCGCATGCGCTTCGGCATCGACATGAACACCGACCACACCCTGGAAGAGGTCGGCAAGCAGTTCGACGTCACCCGCGAGCGCATCCGCCAGATCGAGGCCAAGGCGCTGCGCAAGCTGCGCCACCCCAGCCGCTCCGAGCAGCTGCGTTCCTTCCTCGACGTGGATTGAGCGAGCGGCACCTCCCGCCCTCCTGGCGGGGCGGGGCAGAAGACACGACAACGGCCGCGCAAGCGGCCGTTGTCGCATGGGCGGCGGTTGCGCTCGGGCACGTGGCGCCGGCGACTCAGAAATGCCACAGTTTCCGCAGCTAGCATGCGCGCCCAGCCCGACCCCGCGGTCGGCAGGCGGCCTGCCGGCATGGCCGAACCGGCCCAGCCGGCCGCAAGGCCGTTTACCCGCAAACCCAGGAGCGCGCAAACCCATGACGCAAACGCCATCCCCTGTCGCCGCCCCGGCTGCGGCGAGCCGCTACGACCGCGCCACTATCGTCCTGCATTGGCTCACCGCGGTGCTGGTGCTCGTGCTCTTTGCGTTGGCCATGCTGTGGGACTTCATGCCCCATGACGTGCACAAGCAGATGCAATCCCTGCACATCTCGCTGGGCATCGTGCTTGCGGCGGTGCTGTTGCTGCGCCTGGTGTGGCGCGCCACGCGCGGCAGGCGGCTGCCGATGGCCGTCGAGGGGCTGCAAGGCAAGGCGGCCAAGGCGATGCACTACCTGCTCTACCTGCTGCTGGTGGCGCAGGTGATCCTCGGCTTTGCCTGGCGCTGGGCGCAGGCCGAGGTCTTCCAGTTCTTCGACCTGTTTCCGCTGCGCTTTGCCGACGTCAGGAACGGCCCGCTGGCGCACCTCTTCGGCAACCTGCATGACGTCATCGGCTGGACCATCGTGATCCTGGCCGGCCTCCACGCCGCGGTCGCGCTGGTTCACCACCACGTGCTCAAGGATGGCGTGCTGAAGCGGATGATGGGCGGCGGCAGGCCATGAGCCGCATGCATCGGGAGTCGCATCGGGCAAGCCGCGCGGGTTGGCTGCGCGCGGCCGTGCTGGGCGCCAACGACGGCATCATCTCCACCGCCAGCCTGGTGCTGGGCATGGCTTCGGCCGCATCGGGCAAGCACGCGGTGCTGCTGGCCGGCGTGGCGGGCTGGATCGCCGGCGCGATGTCGATGGCGGCCGGCGAGTACGTTTCGGTGAGCTCGCAGTCGGACACCGAGCACGCCGACCTGGCGCGCGAGCGCCGCGAGCTGGCGGAAGATCCCGAATCGGAAGCGAAGGAACTGGCGCAGATCTATGTGGCGCGCGGACTGACCACGGAGTTGGCGCACCAGGTAGCGGACCAGCTCATGGCCCACGACGCCCTCAGCGCGCATGCGCGGGACGAACTGGGCATCTCCGAGTTCACGGCGGCACGCCCGGTGCAGGCCGCGCTGACCTCGGCGGCCACCTTCTCCGTCGGTGCCGCGGCGCCGTTGCTGCTGGTGCTGGTGGCACCGGATTCGCGGCTGGTGCCGCTGGTCGCGGTCGGCTCGATCCTCTGCCTCATCCTGCTCGGCGTGGCCAGCGCGAAGACCGGCGGCGCCAAGGTACCGAAACCGGCATTGCGGGTGGTGCTGTGGGGAGCGCTGGCGATGGCGCTCACCGCCGGCATCGGCCTGCTCGCCGGAAAGGTCGTGTAGGAAAGACTTCGTCGGCGAGGCGTCGGGCAGCGAGAGCCCCGCCTGGCAAGGCGGGGCTTTTGATTTCCGCACGGGGCCTGCTTGCCCGGCAGGGATGCAACGTGCATCCGCCCGGCGCGACGTCGCATCCTGCGCCCGCGGCAGTTCAGGCCTGCACGGTGGTTGTCGTATCGGCGGCCAACGGCCGGGCGGGATCGGCCAGGCCTGCATCCGCCCGCTCGGCAAGCAGCGAGCTGGCCAGCTGGATCAGCGAGCCCAGGCCGTGCCCGCCGCTGTCGCCGCCCAGTGCGATTTTCGGCACGATGGCGATCTGGCCATCGCGGATCGCCTCGGCGAACTGCGCGCCCAACGTGTTGATCAGCTGCAGCCGCGCGCCCTCGCCGGTCAGCGCCTGTGCCTTGGCCTGGATCGCCTCGGCCTCCGCCTTGCCGACCGCGGCGATCGCCGAGGCACGGCCGTCGCCCTCCGCACTCAGGCGGCGACGCTCGGCGTCGGCGTTGATGCCGATCACTTCGGCGCGCTTGTTGGCCTCCACCACGGCGGCCTCGCCGACGTTCTTCTTGATCGCGATCTGGATCGACGAGTTGGTCAGCTCCGCCTGGATCTCGGTGGTGGCGCGGGCCTCGCGCAGCGAACGCTCCTTCAGCGCCGACTGCTCCTGCAGCTCGTAGGTGGCCACCTGCTCGATCGCCACCTGGCGGTCGCGCAGCTGGTTGAGGATGGTGTCGATGCGTGCGCCCGAGGCGTTGCCGGAGCTGCCGTGCGGCGTGCCGATCAGCACTTCCTGCAGCTCCAGATTGTAGGCGGCGAAGCGTTCCTTCATCTCGGTGCCGGCCTGCATCTGGATCGCCGCGCGGTCCTGGATCAGCTGGATCAGCGTCTTGGTCTGGCCGATGTTCTTGAAGTACGCGCTGACCATCGGATCCAGGGTCTGGTCGACCAGGCGCTTGATGTCGCCGAAGCGCTGCACCACCAGCGGCGCCTTGCGGTAGTCGATGTGCACCACCACCGACAACGGCAGCAGCGGCTCGAACGCATCCTTGGTGATCAGCGAAACCTCGGAGAGGTTCTCGTCGTACTTGTGCAGGTCGGTCACCTCCGGCGTCCACTTGAGGATGAAGTTGGTGGTGGGCACCAGCTGGATCTTGCCGGCGTAGGTGTTGAACGCGTACTTGCCGGGCAGCAGCGGCTCCTTCCACACGCCGCGGCAGTCGTTGTCGACCAGCTCGCCGTGCGAGTAGCCCTCGCCCGATCGGTCCGCGCCGGCCCGGCCGATGTAGGACACGACCACGCCCACCGAACCCACCGGCACCACCGTCTTGGGAATGAAGTCCACCGTGGCAAACAGGCGATTGATATAGTACGTGCCCTCCACCAGCACCTGGTGCTGGCGGCCGCGGTTGCCGCCGGCGCGCAGGAACGCGTCGATGTTCTGGAAATTGTTGTGGAAGGTGGCGACGTTGGTCGGATCCTGGCCGACGCGCGGCGCCACGATCTCGTCCGGCGGCAGCACCGGGCCGTCGTGCACGGTCACCACGCCGAGCATATCCTGGGTGGTGTCCTCGGTGGCGCCGCGCGCCTGGCCGCTGACGATCACCACCGGGGAGAAGCCACGGCGCTCGGTCAGCACCGCACCCATCCGGGCGATGGTATCGGCCTCCTCGCGCGACAGCAGGAGGCCATGCACGCGGTTGGCGGTGATGATGGCGAACTGCGCCAGGTTCAACGCATAGGTGCCTTCGCGCAGGATCGTGCGCTGCGGGCCTTTCTGGCCGCCGCCGCGCAGGAACCCGGCGACGTCGACGACACCGCCGTCCACGCAACGGCCCAACGCCTGGCCGTCGGCCAGGTCCTTGCCGTCGCGGGCGAACACGTAGCCGATCTCGCCCTGCGGGATGGTGACCAGGTCCTCCTTGTGCACGCGGTACTGGAACGGAAGGAAATAGTGCAGGCCGCCGCGCAGCACCTGCGGCTGGAAGCCCACCTCGCCCTTCAGGGCAATCAGGCCCTCCGTGAGCGAAGGCGCGCCCCACAACCGCTCGACGATGCCGACGCGGTCGTTGGGGATGTAGACGATGGCGTTGGAGGCATACACCAGCAGCGCCAGCACGATGACGGCGATCGCCGTCGCTATCAGCCAGGTCATGGTTGCAATTCCTTTTCTCGGGTGGTGCCCGGCGCGATGCCGGGCCTGGGTGGAGGGGCAAGGCGTCGCCGCGGTTCGATCACCGCTGCGGCTTCACCTGCGCCCTTGTCGAAGACGGACGCATGCCAACCATCGCGACGGTCGTGCCGTCGCCGCATGCGTTCGTCATGGGATGAAGCGGCCGGTTATCCCGTGCCGTGCGCCTGTGGGCGGGAACACCGCTTGCCTTTCACGGCATCGCGGGTAAAGGAGCGCTCGAAAGTGCAGCGAAGCATGGCAGCACGCCTCAGCGGATCAGTGCGGACAATGCGCTCAGCGTTTCCACCGCATTGCGGCCCAACACGTCGAGTTCCTCGACGATGTTGGCCAGCGGCGAGTGCGCCGAAAGCTGGCCGAACAGGATGTACTCGTTGCCGACCAGCCCCACGTTCGACAGTGGCAGCGTCGGTCCCAGGCGAAGGCAGGCTTCGTTGAAGCGCGCCGGCTGTTTCACCGCGCCCTTCTCGCAAAGCACCGTCGTCACGAAAATTTCCTCGTCGCTTACGGCAAGCCGCGCCGTCTGGCCGCCGTGTTGCGAGAGCGTCAGCATGACCGCCGGCGGCGCGCCTTCAAGGCGGATGCCGGTCAGCGCGTCCTGCCGCGCGGCGTCGGCCTTGAGCGCCTCGAACAGGCGCGCAGCCGTCCACTTCTCGTGCAGGCGCGAAAAGTCCATGTCCGCGATCAGCCGCTCGGTGCGCTCGCCACGGCATTGGCGCAGGAACGTCCGCACCATCGCCTGCTCGTCCGCCGTCATGTAGATGCGGGGGATCGTCATGCCCATGGTGCCCATCCGCTCGCGAAAGGCCTTCTGCCGCTTCGCGCCTGGGCTGAGATGCCTGTTGCCGGTCATGGATAATTCTTGCGTGGTTAGGCGTAACGTTACGCGTAACTATACGCCGGGCTTTTGCAGTGGGCAAGGAAGGTTGAAGCAGGAGCATCGCGCCGCGTCCGCGCGCAGCAGATCGCGGCGCAGGCGTTCGCAAGTTCTGAAGTGCATCGGCAAGCCGCGATCGTCGCGGCCCGCGTGGTAGCGCCATCTGCTTGGCGCATATCGCACGCTGCCGCTACCATGCATGGCCGCCACGCAACGGGCGGCATCCTCAAGGGCCTGTAGCTCAATGGTTAGAGCAGGGGACTCATAATCCCTTGGTTCCAGGTTCGAGTCCTGGCGGGCCCACCACATCCTAGTGCAGCGTCGTCCTTTGCGCTTTCTCTCATAGTTTGGCCGCTTTGGCCAAACTATGAGATTTCGAAAGCATAGTTTGGCCAGCGTGGGAAGCTAACATGCGCCCTGGCGAGTTCTGGGCTCCTACCCAAAGCGGCCCCCTGCAAGGTGCTGCTAAGCGCCGGCTACCTGCCTAGCAGCTCGGGAAGCATGCACTAATGCAAATGTCCGGCTCGGTCGGCAGCGGGCCCAGCGACGTCAGATGTCAAACGCTGGATGCAGAAAGCTGCGTGCATCACCTGTGCGCCACTCGACACCAACATAACAGTCTTGAAGCCTGACTCCGCCAACGGTGTAGTGGAGCTCCGTGCCAAGTGGTGCGCCGAGGGTGGGAAGCAAATTCCTAAGGACCTTGAGGGCCGCCTCCCGATCGGTCGTATTGATGTCAATTCCGCAAAATTCGATCAGGCGGGTGCCGTTTGAACCGGCGCGGCCGAGAAGCGTTCCGCCGCCACTGACATATCCAAGGGCCCCTGAGCCCAGGGCCATATCAATGGGCCCCTCAAAGATGTCGCTCCTATCCGAAGGCTGGATAGCATCTGGGATCTTGATGTAGACGAATTGCTCAACGTCGAAATCCTCAGCCACAGAATTTTCTCCCGGTGAGCCCGAACTATTGGATGCGTGCACCTATACGTCTGCAATAGGTCGGTAGCGACTCTGCAGAGGAATGGCGAGAGCGCCTGGATGCGACGCCAGGCGCCCTGGAATTACACCAAAAAAGAGACTTACCGGATCACCTTTTTGCGATTTTCTTGCCCGGAGCCTTCTTCGCAGCCTTCTTGGTTTGCGAAGCCTTTGGAGGAGCGCTGGCAATCATCAGGCTCTCTGCAGTTACACCCTTCCTCTTCAACGCTTCGTTGAACCAGAGGGGCCGCTTACCGCGTCCTGACCACGTTTGAGAAGCGTTGTCGGGATTACGGTACTTCGGGGCAACGCTGGCTTTCGGGCCCTTCGCAGACCTACCCCCACGTGCCGGATACACCTCCCCGATGGTCAGCCCTGCGCCAGCGAGAATGCCATCGATCTTGGCCCGCATTTCCTTGACGTGATTCTTCCGCGCGGAATCCATCTGCGCTTCCGCGCTCTTGATGAGCGCCTGGAGTTCCGCCGGGGAGAGAGACTCAAGATTTATAGCCATGATGTGTTGGCCCGCGCCGGGATTTGACCAGATTGCCGAAAATGGATTGACCAGGGTCGGCGTCGTCCAACCTGGCGCGCGGCGAGGGTTCGCTGTCACTTGAAGTGGTCAATCGAAAGCGAGCGTGATGGTCAATCCGTCGCGAGCGCCAACAGGCCCTGTTAACGGGGGGGGCACATTCCTTTCGGGTGCCATTTCACAATTTACGGTCTCGAACGTCTTGGTTCGTGTATCGGAGTCCATGCGTGTGCGCAGGACACAAGCATTGAGCAACATAGGGTACGGGCGATGTGGGGATTGCGGTAGATGTCGGGAGCACCACTGTTCAGACAGGAGGTCATGGAGGCTCGCCGAGGCGAATGGCTTGGCTCCATCATCGTCGCCGCGCCGCTGTCGCGCTGGCTTCTCAGCGCCTTGGCCGTGGCGTTAGCCACCGCCATCGTGCTGTTCCTGGTCTTCGGCCATTACACCCGGCGTGAAACCGTGTCCGGCGAGTTGGTACCCAGCGCCGGTCTGCTCAACGTTGTGGCGCCCAGTGCCGGCACCCTCGCCAAGTTGAATGTGCGCGACGGCCAGCGAGTCAAAGCGGGGGCGGTACTGCTGGAGCTGACCAGCAATCAGGATAGTGCCGTCCTCGGTGACACCCACGCACTAGTGGGGCAACAACTCGACGCTCAGCGTTCTCGTCTGCAGGCCGACCTGACCGACCAGCAACAACTCGCTCAGAAACAGGCCGATGCACTGCGCAACAAGATTCTCTTGCTGCAGGCTCAGCAAGTGCAGATCGTCGGCCAATTGGCCATTGAGCAGAAGCAGGTCACGGACAACCAGGATTTGTTGGGGCGCCTCGTACCGTTGGGTATCAAGGGCTATGTCTCCGAAATGCAGATCCAGCAGCAACGCGGCGTTGTGCTGGATGCGCAAAGTCAGGCCAAGACCTTGGCGCGTCAGCAACTGGATACTCGTCAGCAACTCGACGAAGCCCGTCAGCAACTGGCGCAATTGCCGCTGGAAGCCGCCGCCAAACGCAATGACACCGAACGCAAACTAGCCAATGTGGCGCAGTCCATCGCCCAGAACGAATGGCAGCGTGCCACCGTGCTGCGTGCGCCCAGCGATGGCATCGTGTCCACCGTGCTGCCCAAACCGGGCCAGATGGTGAGTGCTGGCCAGTCCTTGCTTTCGATCCTGCCCGCGGGTTCAACGCTGCAGGCGCAGTTGTTGGTGCCGAGCCGCGCCATTGGCTTCATCGATCCGGGTAGCCGTGTGGTGTTGCGCTACGAAGCCTTCCCCTACCAGAAATTCGGCCAGCAGTATGGCCGCGTGACGGATATTTCGCGCAGTGCCCTGACCGCCTCGGAAATTGCCGCACTTATCGGCCAGCAAAGCCAGCAATCGCTGTATCGCGTGCAGGTCAGGCTCGACAAACAGTTCGTTCTCGCCTACGGCCACGACGAGCCCGTGAAGCCGGGCATGGCGCTGCAGGCGGACATCCTAATGGACCGTCGCAGCCTACTGGAATGGTTGTTCGAGCCGCTGTACGGCATGGGACGTCACCTGTGGGGAGGTACGGCACGTGGCTGATGGCTCCCAGATCGAGGCTCCTGCGTCGGCGACCGGTTACCGACCAGCGCTGCAGTTTGGCTGGTCGCGCCGCCTACCAATGATGCAGCAGACGGAGGCGGCTGAATGTGGTCTAGCTTGTCTGGCGATGATCGCCAGCTACCACGGTCATGATGTCGATCTGGCCGGCCTCCGGCGTCGCTTCTCCACCTCGCTCAAGGGCGTGACCCTGGCGCGGGTGATGGCGATGGCCGGTCAACTCGGCTTCACCTGCCGCCCGCTCAAGCTAGATCTGGATGAACTGGCAAAGTTGCGCACGCCCTGCCTGCTGCATTGGGACCTCAACCACTTTGTGGTCCTCAAGCGCGTCGGAAAACGGGGCATAGTGATCCATGATCCGGCGCGCGGCATCCGCACGTTGCGGCGCCGCGAGGTGTCGGATCATTTCACCGGCGTGGCGCTGGAACTCGCGCCAGGTGCGAACTTCACACCAGCCCGGGAGCGTCAGGCCATCTCGCTGCGCACCCTCACCGGGAAGGTGCGCGGCTTGGCGCCGGCGTTGGGACAGATCCTGCTGCTGGCGTTGGCGCTGGAAGTCTTTGCGCTGGCCGGGCCGTTCTACTTGCAGTGGGTACTCGACCAGGTGCTGGTCTCGGCCGACCACGACCTGCTGACGTTGTTGGGGCTGGGTTTTCTCGGTATCACGGTCTTTTCGGCCCTCATCACTGCCGCACGTTCCTGGGCCGTGACTTGGTTGAGCGCGACCCTCAACGTGCAGTGGGCAAGCAACCTGTTCAGCCACCTGATGCACTTGCCGCTGGACTGGTACGAGAAGCGACATATTGGCGATGTGGTCTCCCGGTTCGGTTCCATCCAGACCATCCAGAGGACCCTGACGACTCAGTTCATCGGCTCGTTGCTTGATGGCGTGATGTCTGTGATCACCTTGGTGGTCATGGGGTTCTACAGCTCGTGGCTGACGGTGCTCGTCGCAGGCCTGTTCCTGGCCTACGGTCTGATCCGCTGGGCGTTCTTCGCTCCGCTGCGCCGGGCGAATGAAGAGCAAATCATATCCGCCGCACGCCAGCAGAGTGAACTGCTGGAAGCCATCCGGGGTGCGATGCCGATCAAGCTAGCCAACAAGCAAGACGAACGCCTGTCACGCTACACGAATGCCACGGTCTCGACCGCCAACCGGAGCATCGGCATCCAGCGCCTGAGCATTGCTTTCGGCTTGAGCAATCAGCTTCTTTTTGGGATCGGCCGGGTGGCGATGATCTGGATCACGGCGACCATGGCACTCAAGAGCGAATTTACGGCGGGTGCGCTGATCGCCTTCATCGCCTATGCGGACCAATTCACCAGCCGCGCGGCGGGACTGATCGACAAATGGGTGGATTTCCGCATGCTGAAGCTGCACGCGGAGCGGGTGGCGGATATCGCGCTGGCCGTGCCCGAAGAGCGTGCCGAGGCTGCCTGGAACGGCCCGACCCCCGAGGCCAGCATCGAGCTGTGCAATGTGAGCTTTCGCTATGCGGAAAGTGAGCCGTGGATACTCCGCCACTGCAACTTAAAGATCGAGGCGGGCGAGTCGATCGCAATCACCGGTCCCAGCGGCTGCGGCAAGAGCACGCTGACCAAGATCGTACTGGGGCTGCTGGAGCCAACGGACGGCGAGGTGCGCTTCGGCGGTATCGATATCCGCAAGCTGGGGCTGGACACCTACCGACAATGGGTAGGAGCCGTGATGCAGGGCGACCAATTGTTCGCCGGATCCATCCTCGAAAACATCAGCTTCTTCGATCCAGAAGTCACGCCGGTGAAGGTGGAAGCCGCCGCACGTTTGGCGGCGATTCACGAGGACGTCATGGCGATGCCGATGGCCTATCAAAGCCTAGTGGGTGACATGGGCTCGAGCCTGTCAGGAGGGCAAAAACAGAGGGTGATCTTGGCCCGGGCATTGTATAGATGTCCGAAGCTGCTTGTGCTGGATGAAGCAACAAGTCATCTGGATGTAGAACGAGAGCATCTCGTTAACGATGCGCTTCACAGGCTGAAAATTACCAAAATCGTTATCGCGCATAGGCCGGAAACGATTAGGATGGCTAGGAAAGTCACGTCTCTACGCGGCGGAGTAATAAGCTGCTCTGATGAGCTAGGATTTTAATTTTCCCTCGTTATGTCGAAATAGTCGACATGCGAGGATAAGATTGATCAGGCTGGAAAGATAATCGATAGCTTGATCAAGGGAGCGTCAATGAATTTGGCGCAAAATTGGCTACTGAAATCAAGGAAAAGTCTATGTCATTTGCAGAATCGATGCGCGAGCTGGAGCAGTGCGAGATTGACGAGGTATCGGGTTGCGGCTATACCGTAGATGTTGGCGGTATGATCGGCTTCGCTGTTGGTCTCGCTGCCGGCACAGCGATCGCAGATTTTGGGTTTGTTGGGGGCGTTGTTAGCGGGCTAGCCGGATGGGCTGCATCCGAGATGCCCGTGGATCCCAACCAGGCTTTCCCGATCTCAAGCATTCCTAACAAGGAATAGTTTCTACCATCCGTACGATGCGCTTCTAAGCGCATCGTACTTTAAGAGGAAGTAATAATATGAACATTCGCAACACGCCGTTTCCATATGAAACTGTTTTTTTCCTCCTATGTGTGGTTTTTGTATATTTTTTAATTGGCTACATTGGATTGCCTGTACAAGGACAAAGAGCGGTTGCCGCTTTTGGCGCGGCCTTTTCTATTGTCTATGGAAAAAAATTAGCAAAAAGAAGGGTGACAAAGACGCTTCCAAAATAACGTCATAGCCTTCTCGAGAGCTCGGTTGACGGCGTCGTTGGAATCTGCGAATGCCGCTCAAATAATTTCTCGTTAAACGCTCATGCACGCCTTCGATTTACTCTTACGATCAACAAAAGCCGCCAACATGGCACTTAATTTATTCGGCAACGAAAATGCCTGAAGCAAAAAAATTTTTTGAAACTCCGATGGGTAAATTGCTTGCCGCCTACGAGAACCAAAAGAGTGTTTTCCCCATTGTTCCTAGGCCACATCGCCTAGACAAGAAGCTCATAGTTTCAATGACCTCTTACCGGCCGCGATTTAAGTGGCTCCACCTAACTCTAAGCAGCCTATTGGAGCAAACAGTTATTCCTGATGCCATCATTTTGTGGGTGAGCAAGGAAGAAATAGACGAATTGCCTAAGTCCGTTCAAAGACTTGATTCTAAGATAACAATTTTACAGACTCGAGATATTTATTCGTACAAGAAAATAATTCCTACAATACATAGATTTCCTCACGCTCACATAGTTATATGCGACGATGACATTTACTACCCTAGAAATTGGCTCGATGAGCTAGTCGTTGGATTTACCAATGATAGCCAATCTATTCCGTCGCACATGGTTGCCAGATACCACTATTTGTCCGGCGGCAAGTTAGCTCCATATTATGATTGGAGCTTTGACGTGCAAGATAACAAATCACGCATCCGCAGTTCAGATATCATTGCTAATGGTGTTGGTGGTGTTTTCTATCCAAATGGCAGCCTTTACTCAGATGTAACAAACGAAGCGCTGTTCATGAAATTGTGTCCGAGTAGTGACGATCTTTGGCTGTATGTCATGGCTCGCTTGAATGGGTTTCTTCCAGTCAAAGTTGGGAACAGGCTGCACCCTATTTTTTGGCCCGGTACGCAATCGACGGGGCTATTCAAGGAGAATATGTATAAGAACGACGACTTGGCTATTAACAACCTAATCGCATATTACGGAAGTGAGGTCTTTTCAACGGCGTCTGAAGCGATTAGCTAAGTAATCAAGTCAAAAGTAGCACCTAGCCGTCTACGATGGCGGGTTATACCAATCGTCGTCGTCCAACCTTGACGCTCGGTAAGCGTTTGGTTGCGACACGTTGACGAAGCGCTCAGCCTTCGATCAGGCGGTGCAGCAAGTTGTAACCGACCCGCCAGCGCGTATGACCTTCCATGATGGTGACTGTTTTGTCATTGAGCTTGCTGATCTCACCCCGGTGAGAGCGCCCATAACGATCCTGGAAGCCCACCACATCGCCGACATGGACTTCATGGCGTCCCAGCCCTTGTTGCGGGCGCTCGCGGATATCGGCATCGGCACCATCGAGATTGATAGCGGCGTAGTCGACCAGCCAATGCTGCCGAGGTGCGACCTCCACGACGATATGTTTGCGCCGGAACTCGATGATGACACCCTCGCGCATGACGTTGTCGCGCGAGTCGAAGAAGGCGATACGCATACCCACATTCATACGCAGGCGCACCGCCATCACCCAAGCCGGATCAGCCAGCTGTCGGTCAATCGCACAGCGCAGCCGATAGAGGTCAAACGCAGACGCCTTGGAAAGCGCAGAGAGGATGGCGCTGTAGTCCATCAGTCTTCCCGCAGCGGCAGCAAGGTATCGATGTCACGAGCCTTCGTGGTCGGCAAACGCGTGAGCACATCGGTGAGCCATGCTTGCGGCTCCAGCCCATTGGCCTTGGCGGTAGCCAGCAAGCCCATGATCGCCGCCGCCCGGTGGCCGGCGCGTTCGGCGCCAACGAACATCCAATTCTTCCGCCCCAGCGCAATCGGTCGGATAGCGTTCTCGATCGGGTTGTTGTCGATCGGGTAGTGGCCATCGTCCACGTAGCGGACCAAGGCCGGCCAGCGCTTGAGGGTGTAGTCCATCGCCTTGGCCGTGCCGCTATTGCCCAGCGTGGTCAGACGCTGCGCATCGAGCCACGCTTTGAAGGCCGTGAGCAGTGGGCGCGCCTGCTGCTGACGCCAGGCGCAACGGGCCTCGGCGTCCATCTCCTTGGCCGCCTTCTCCACCCCATAGAGGGCGGCAATGCGCGCCAACGCTTCGGCGGCAATCGGGCTGCCGCTGGCCTCATGCTGCTCAAAGAACTTTCGACGCGCATGCGCCCAGCAGCCAAGTTCGGTCATCCCCTGGCCGAACAGCTTCTTGTAGCCACCGTAGTCATCCACCATCAGATGGCCGCGCCAGCCGTCCAGATACTGACGCGCATGCTCGCCGCTGCGGCTGGTGGCAAAGTCGAACAGCACGATCGGCGGCCCGACCGCCGTTCGGTAGGCAAACAGGTAGGCCCGCCGGGTCTGGCCGTTGCCTGGATCGAGCATCCCCACCGGGGTCTCGTCCGCATGCAGCACAGGCGCTTCCTTGAGTTTGGCCTGCAGGCGATCAGCCAGGGGTT
>JAJZET010000235.1:0-11066 GCA_021805685.1 Pseudomonadota bacterium | reverse complement strand
TCATGCGCGGCAAGGGCCGATTCCGCAGCCCCGATCTCCTCGGCCAGCGTCTCCTCGAACAAGGCCCGTTGGGTCGGATCCATCTTTTCCGAGCGGGCGGCGAACTGCAGGCGGCGCAGCCGCGCAACCTCCGCCGCCAGCCATGCGATGCGTGCATCGCGCTCGACCAATGTCCGTTCGTGGCGGACGATCGCTTGCTGGTGCGAAGCGATCGCCTGATCGCGCTCAACCAACATCGCTCGCAGCGTTTGGACGTCCGTGATGTCGTTGATCGCTGCGTGATCCATGGTCACGCAGTGTCATCATTTACACGATCTTTTCAAGAGGTAATCGCGCACTCAACCGATGCCAGTCCACGCCCGCGCACAACCATCGGAACTGCGCTCGGCTCAGTGACCACAATCGCTCGCCCGAAGCCCACATGAAACGACCATGGTGCAGGCGGCGAGCTGATAACCACACGCCATGAGCATCCACCACCAACACTTTGATCCGCGTCGTGTTGCGGTTGCGGAACACGTACGCCGACCCATCCAGCGGATCACGCCCCAACACTTCGCGCACCTGCACCAGCAGCCGATCGATGCCACATCGGAAATCGATGGCATCACTCACCAGCCACCACGCGTCCACACCCTTCGGGCCCATCACTTCGCTCCTGTTTGGACAGGCGCGTATCTGAGCGATCACGACGCAGGGATGGAAGGTGTCTTCGCCGCACGCTTACGACGCTCGGCGAGAATTCGCCGCCAGTTGAAGATAGTCAGTCGAAAGCGAGTGCGATGGCGAATTTATCGTGAGCGGTGACACCCCTTGCATGAGGGGTGTGAGTGGACCGCTCCCTTGTGGCCAAACTATGCGAGACGGCCGCGGCCAATCTATGCGAGATCGCGCATCCTTGTTTGTGCGGGAAACCATAAAGTGGCCGCTTTGGCCACTTTATGATCTCCTTGAAAGCATAAAGTGGCCATGCTGCGTTGGACAGCCATCGGATGCTACGCGACCGGTAGAGGGTGCTTTTCCAAAAGCGGGACACGCGCTCGTCTTCTACGTGCTGGCGGCAAGTCACTTTCACATTGCTCTAACGGTAACCAGGGTCCTTGCAGTTGTTGGACGGGTCGAAGGCCGCCGGCGTCCGTTCCTTGCCCCAAATCCTGTTTCCAGCTCGTTCGGGGTTCTCGGCGAAGTGCCGGTTTCTCTCCTCGAAGTAGCGGTCGATAGCCTCGCTTGCCGCCCCCACCGAAGGGTAATTGCTGTTATGGATGATCGCCCGGGCCATGCCACTGAAGACCGACTCGATGACGTTGAGGAATTGGGCGGAGGCCGGCAACGGAACAAGTTCGAGCTTGGGCGAACCGTCGCTTTTGGCGTTGTGAGCTTCAACGAATGCAAGTAGTTTCTTCGACATGTGCCACGAGGCAGCGTCCCAGGAAAGATAGAGCGTCCTTGCTCCCTTGTACTCATCAACCAGCGTCTCCGCCATCTTGATCATCTCCTGTGTGTTCTTCGCACGGGAGTAAAAGTGCGTCACTTGGTTACGGGAGAGCTCCAACGCTGCCGTCGCTATGAGCCAGCCCCTCGACTTCTGCCATTGCGGCACGCGTGGACGGGCGGCTACTCGGGCGCCGCGCGCAGCTTCCGTGTGGAGGCCTGCAACAGCGCCGGGTGCTCGCCTTGGAGCGGGTGGTAGTGATGGCCGCCATGAAGACGAGGTCGTTGCCGAGTCGTGAAGCGATTGCGACAGCGTCATGCACAACGCGTCGCCGACCATTGGAACGCTCCAGTATGTCCGTACGCATTGGGCTGCATCTATGCCGTGGCTTTTCCGGGGAACGGCCATGAAGATCGAGAAAGGACACACGATGAAGATCAGTCAGCGCGTCATACGGCTCCTGTGTCTGTTTGGGCTTTGGCTAGGCCTGGGACCGCAAGCCCATGCCCAAACGGACACGGTAACCTACGTCTACACCGATCCGCAGGGCACGCCACTGGCAGAGGCGGACACCTCGGGCAACGTCATTGCGCGGTATGACTACACACCGTACGGCAATGCGGTGACGTCACTGGGAAACCCGCCAAACGGGCCGGGCTATACCGGGCATGTGAATGACCCGGAGACTGGGTTGGTATACATGCAGGCGCGGTACTATCAGCCGGATGGGCGGTTTTTGAGTCCGGATCAGATGGAACCATCGGCAGGCAACATTTACAGCTTCAATCGGTATGACTATGCCAATAACAACCCAGTTATAAACATAGATCCCAATGGGCGGAACGCGATCATCAGTTACAACCGCGATGGCAGCATCAATATCAGCGTTCCAATCAAGTTCGCGGGAGCGGGTGCTTCGAATCCAGCAACGATTGCCGCCATCAAATCCGATGTGGCAAGTCGCTGGTCGGGCGTCTACAACGTGGCTGGTGAGCTGACTAAGGTGAACGTCGCGATCACGGACGTCACGCCGAGCAC
This sequence comes from Pseudomonadota bacterium, assembly GCA_021805685.1. Taxonomy (GTDB): domain Bacteria; phylum Pseudomonadota; class Gammaproteobacteria; order Xanthomonadales; family Rhodanobacteraceae; genus Rhodanobacter_A. The sequence continues at coordinate 8,596 of JAJZET010000235.1, read as the reverse complement.
CCCCAAGGGCGCTATAAACACGGTCACGTTGACCGATGGCCCTACGTCCGATAAGGCTACGCAGGGAGCCTCCTTTGTCAGCGGTGACCACGTGAGTGGTGAGTGGAATGTGCTGTCCTCAGGTGCTGGCGAGGGCGAGTTCGCCCATGAAACGGGCCACCTTATGGGCGACAAGGACTACTACACCAACGGAACCGATTCGAGTGGCAAGCGTACAACCACGGCTGACCCTGGATACGGGAATAACCTGATGGCGGCGCTTGGCAATTCTGTCTTCACAGACAGTCGCAACATGGACGTGATTTTGCACAGCCCCATCAACATCGAGCAGAACCCAACCCCGCAACGGCCACCTCCGCCGCCGCCCACGCAGCCCAATCAATAGGAAATCACCTGTGCGTCACTCATGTATCCTCGTGGCGATCGCGTTCCTGGGGTTAGCTAATGGCACCAGTCGCGCCGCATCTGCAACTGCGCCGGTCAACTCGCGGTATGTCTACTGCAACGTCTACCTGACTGATGCCTGCTTTGGCCTCGCCGGCGGGGACGTCATGAAGATGGAGCTTCCAGCGGACTTCGTTCTGCGCACGGTTTCACTCTGGAATGGCACCCAGGTAGTCATTTACGAAGGCCATCAGCCCGAGGATGCGTTCAAGGATGGGACTGCCAAGACCTGTCCCTCGGCCGGCGATGCGAAGCAGTGTCAGTACACCACATCAGGAAGCTCGGCGGATGTCATGTTCCAGGCCTCGAACACAGCCCAGACGATACACCTTCACATCACAGGGATCACGAAACACAACTGGGCTGGCGTCATGGATTTCCTGTCGGGATTTCACCTGTGTAAGGCCGTTGGGCAAAGTGAGCAGTGCTCGGATGAGCGTCCGTTCGTCGGCATTCATTGAGGTGCGGTGGCGGCTTGTTGGTCTGCTGGTTTGACCGGCACCGTGACGGTACTGCTGCCGCCGGCCAGCGCGCCGGGCCTGAGCGTGCTGGCCAACAGTGCGAACGGTAGCTACACCGTGAGTTGGGGTGGCGTCGTCGCGACGGCGACCAGCTACACGCTACAGATCAGCATCGACAGCGGCGGCTGGAGCACGGTGCAGTCGAGCGGTGCCACCAGCTGGGGCGCCAGTGGGCAGGCCACCGCCACTGATGGCTACCGGGTAACGGCCTGTAACGCGAGCGGCTGCGGGCCGTGGAGCGGCACGGGGACGACCCACGTGCTATTGCCGCCGGGCAGCGCACCAAGCCTGAGCGCGCCGGGCACCAGCAATACAGGGGCCTACACCGTGAGCTGGGGCTATGTGGTGTTGGCGCGCGCCGGGATTTGACCAGATGGCTGAAAATTCATTGACCAGGGCCGCCTTCGTCCAGCCTGGCGCGCGGCGAGGGTTCGCTGTCAGTGCAGATGGTCAATCGAAAGCGAGCACGATGGTCGATCCGTCGCGAGCGCCACCAGCTGTCAGTGCAGGTGGTCAGTTGAGAGCCCAGCATATGTCGCGAGCGCCAACACCCGCCATCCAAACCATCGTCTGATCCCATGACCTCTAAGGACACAACTACTGACGAGCGTTTCCAAGACTGGCGCTGCCTATTGCCTGTCTCATGCCTCGGAATCGCGGCAGCCAGCGCCACCTTCTTCCTTGCCACCCGGCTTCCATTTCCTGCTTTCGCGGGGATGGTTGGCCACAACCCAGTCTTGGTGATGATCGGCGTAACGTCTGCGACACCAACGCCTCGCCGCGCTCCCGGAACCGTGATCCGATTAGTCACCTACGGTGTCGGCATAGGGGTTGGCATCCTGATCGGCCTGTATGCGCCGGCTGAGCCGGAACATGCTCACGGGATGGTGATCGTGACCATGGCGGCTTTCGCCTTCGCGACGTACGTCGTGATAAGAGTTATCGGCCGCGCCCTATATAGCCGCTGCGCACGGTCGCGAGTTTCCAGCATCATGCGAGCGGAGTGAGCGATGAAGTGACCCGCGAACCTGATGATCGCGGGTTTCAAGCTTTGGACTGAAAGCGGCGAGGATGAAGGAGCGAGGCGAGCTCGACCTGACAACGCCCTGGAACACCACACAAACCGGCCGTGGTGCAGCCGCCGGCCGCTACCGAGCTGGAACCGCCAACTACGACCGGAGACGCGGATGCGTAGGCAGCGGAGCCGACAACGGTAAGGGGAGTAGAAGCCGCCATGAATCTGGGCGTCGTCGGTGGCGGCCAAGTTATGCTTTATAGATGCGGCCACTTTATGGTTTCACGCACATTGTTGCGCAGACGAATAGAGTTTGCGCGTTTGCGCAATCTTCGCTAGCCACGGTCAAAGATTGCGCGCTTGTGTGCGAACAAACGGACTTCGCTCGCCCGCGCAAACTTCACGAGTCGGCGCGGGGGCTTGGGCGCGCCACGGATCGATGTGGGTCCGGCGGGCCTGATGGCGGTCTCGACCTAAGTGAACCGCCGCGGTCGGGCGTGTCCTGAATTTTGTGTACTCAGGTCCCTGGCAGGAGACACCCCTCGGCTGTAGCCGAAACCCCGGTCACACAAAGCACTGCACACGCTCACAACTAGATGCCCCAATCTGGCGGCCGTCTGACCCGCTCTGACCATCGCACGTCGCGTCATCTTGTTGCCCTAGAATCGGCCTTCGGGTGCCTCCGCGTCATGCGTTGATGCCATGGGAGCAGGTGCCGGTTCGGCTGAGGCTTTCATCCACGCGATCCGGAAGCGTACGCATGTCAGGGAGACGGGGGCACGCAATGAAAAGCACGACGACTTTGCCGGTCACCTGGGTGATCCTGGCATGCGCGATGATGGCCACGGGCACGGTGCATGCCGCCAACGGACCGCTGCAGGTACGGCGCATCTCGCCCAGCGGCGATGCGGTTCAACCCGGTCAGGAAGTGGTGATCCAGTTCGACCGCACCATGGTGGCGCTGGGCGACATGACGCGTGCGCCGGCGCAAGCCCATGTGCAGGTCAGTCCAGATCCGGGTTGCGAATGGCGTTGGCTTAACACCAGCGAATTGGCCTGCCGGCTGGCGGGAAAGAAGCGTTTCCGCCCGGCCACCCGATACACGGTGACCGTCGATACGGCGCTGAAGGCGTATGACGGCAGCCATCTCGCGGAGCCGGTGACGGAAACCTTCACTACCTGGTTGCCGCAGGTGGAGTCTGCCGATTTTCAGCATTGGCTTGGGCCCCAGCGGCCCAGCTACGCGCTGCGCTTCAACATACCGGTTACCGCCGCCGAAGTAGCGGCCAAACTCGTGTTCAAGGGCCCTGATGACAGCGTGCCGGCCAACGTCGAGCCGTTCACCAGGGAACGCCAGGGCCCGATCCTGCTGCCGGTGCCGGGCGCGCCCGGGGCGCTGGTCGAAATCGATCATCCCGCGCCCCATACGCCGCTCGACGCACACTCGCCGGCAGGCGAGGCGCGCCGCGTGTGGCTGATCAGGGCAACGCATCAACTCAAGCCGGATACGGTGTACTCGCTGATCGTGCAGCCAGGCCTTCGCAGTCCCCTGGGGCCCTTGCCCGGTACCTTTGACCAGGCCGATACCCTGCATACCTACGGCGCCTTCCGCTTTCTCGGCATCCGTTGCAGCGACCCGAGGCCGGGCGCTTCCGAGATTTCCGTCGCCCCGGGCGAGCAACCGACGCAGCGCTGCATTCCCGGTACCACGCGCCTGCTGTTCAGTGCGCCGGTACCGCGCACGACGTTGGCCGCCAGCCACTGGCAACCGGCACCACCCACCAACCTGCGTGAGCGCTGGAAAAACTATCCGGAATGGTTCCTTCGCGAAAGGAACGATGCGCGCGATGCCGATGCGCCGGATGCGTACCCGCTGACCTTTGTGCCAAGCCCCATGAGCGGTTACCAGGTTGGCATGCCGGCAGACGTCAAGGATGTCTTCGGCCGTCCGCTGGGCAAGGCAGCATCGGTGAATTTCCTGACCGGTCACCGCACGCCCTTCCTCGACCTGCCGCCGTTGCCGGCCGTGCTGGAAGCGGGCGAGCACACATTCGTGCCCTTTCGTTTCACCAATCTCGACCGCTTTGAGTTTTCCTTCCATCGTCTGTTTGCGGACGATCTGGATTCCGGAGCGCAGGCGAACGACACCGTGCCGCCGACCAGCCTGGACCTGCTGAAGCAGGCCGGCAGCCAGGTCGTCCCCGATCGCATCGTGCACGAATCGCTGGGGTTGCGTGACCTGCTGCAGCACCGGTCCGGGGTTGTCTGGGGACAATTCGACTGGGATCCCAACGGCCCGTACCATGGCTACCACGCCTTCATGGAGGTCACGCCCTACCAGGTGTTCGCCAAGGTCGGCCTCTTCAACAGCCTGGTCTGGGTAACCTCGTTCAAGACCGGCCAGCCGGTGGCCGACGCCCGGATCCGGCTGCTCAAAACCTACAACGGTGATCTCGCCCGGCTGCATCCGGCCGCGGCGGCGGCGGTACGCACCGACGTCAACGGCCTGGCCGTGTTGCCCGGCGCCGCTGCGATCGGCGAGTGTTGGTTCGCACCCTATCGATCGACCTGCACCGGCCAGAAGCAGGGCGGTTATCACAGCGTCGGCTTCTACCTGTCGGCCGCACAAGGCAAGGACATGGCGTTGTTGCCGCTGGACGGATCGTTCACACGCTCGATGTACGAGGCCAGCAACAGCACCGTGTGGGAAAATCATCAGCCGCCCCACGGTCACATGCGAACCTGGCTGGTGACCAGCCAGGGCATTTATCGTCCAGGCAGCGACGTGAAGTTCAGCGTGTTCGTGCGCGACGTGGACAACGACAGCCTGATCGCCCCGCCCAGGCTCGAATACACGATGGTGGTGACCGATCCCACCGGCAACGCGGTGCTGACCCGCAAGCACGTCAAGCTGTCCGCGTTCGGCGACTATCAGGCGCAGTTGCCGGTGAGCGCCAATGCCCCCACCGGCTCATATGACGTCAGCCTCTCCTGGCCCACCGCCACCGGGACGGATTCGCGGCAGGTCGGCAGCTTCATGGTGACCGAATTCGTGCCGTCGCCCTTCCACGTGCAGGCCATGCTCGACGGCGCGCGTTTTGCTCCTGGCGACAAGGTGCAGGCCAGTGCCAGCGCGCGACTGCATGCGGGCGGTCCGTATACCGACGCCAAGATCCGCTTCAGCACGGAAATCGTGCCCCGGGTGTTTGCGCCGGATACACCGCTGGCTGCGGGCTTCCAGTTCGGCGACGCGGAGGAGAACGCGCCTAATACGGTTACCGTGGCGCAAACCGATGGGCGGCTCAACCACAACGGCGACGCGAAGACGCAGGTTGCGCTGCCAGCCAAGACGGACATTACCTACGGCCAATTGCAGGTGGAAGCGGCGGTGGAATCGGTGCGCGGTACGCACGTGGCTGCCCACGCCAGTGCGGTTTACGCGGCACGTGACCGTTTTGTCGGCGTGCGCACGGATTCCTGGCTGCAGACTGCGCAAAAGCCCTTCAAGGTGCAGTACCTGGTCGTCGACGTGGACGGCAAGCCGCAGTCCGGCAGTGCCCTGACCTTGCAACTGCAGCGTGCGGTGGTCGCGCGTACGCAGGTCAAGAACGGTGCGGGTGATTTCGATGCCGAAGAGCACACCACCTGGTCCACCGAGGACCAGTGCAAGGCCGTCTCGACCGCGGCACCGGCCACCTGCACGCTGACGCCGAAACATGCCGGCAGCTACCGCGTGCTGGCCAGCGTTACCGATACCCGCGGGCGGGTACAGCAGAGTGCCATGTGGACCTGGGTCACCGGTCCCGGCGAGGTGTTGTGGTCACGCCAGAACGCGGGCGTGACCTTGGTGCCGGACAAATCCTTCTATCACGTGGGCGACATCGCTCACGTGATGGTGCAAAACCCCTATCCCGGCGCCCGGGCGCTGGTGACGGTCGAACGCTACGGTGTGCTGTGGAAGCAAATGGTCACGCTGAAAGGTGCCGCGCCGGTGATCGATGTACCGATCGGCAAGCACTTTTTCCCGGGGGCCTACCTGTCGATAGCCATCTTCTCGCCGCGCGTGAGTCCGCCGGCCTACCCCGACCTGGGCAAGCCGCAAATCGCGTTGGGATACCTGCCGTTGAAGATCCACGGCAAGGGCAGCGCCCTGAAAATCACCGTGACCCCCGATGCGCAGCAGTACAAGCCGCGCCAGACCGTCAACGTCCAGGTCGACGTGGGCACGCGCGAAGGCAAGGCGCCGGGCCAGACGCGCCTGGTGGTGGCGGTGGTCGACCAGTCGGTGCTCGACCTGCTGCCAAAGGGTGCCGCCACCTACGATCCGCTGGCGACTTTCTACGCGCCGCCGGCGGGGCCGGACGTCACCAACTTCAGCCTCGCCAACCAGTTGCTGACCAGCCTGCAGCCGCGCACGGGCAAGGGCGAAAGCCCCGGCGGCGATGGGGGCACCAGCACCGGCCCGAACGTGCGCAGCCAGTTCAAGTCCGCGACATACTGGAACCCGGCGCTGGTGACGGATGCGCAGGGCAAGGCCTCGTTCCACTTCACGCTTCCCGACAACCTCACCCGCTGGCGCATCCTGGTGGTCGCGATGACACCCGGTGCGGCCATGGGGTTGGGCCACGCCAGCGTGCGCGTCAACCTGCCGATCCAGATCGAGCCGGCGCTCCCCAACCAGGTGCATGTCGGGGACCGCTTCGGGGCGGCCTTCAACGTCACCAACCGCACAGATCTGCCGCGCGACATCGGGACTCATCTGGTGGCGGATGGGCCGATCGCAGGCGGCAAGGTCCAGCACGATGGGCAGCTGCGGCTGGGCAAGTTCGAGCATGGCCTGAGCTGGATGGACGTCGATGCCACCGGCACCGGCACCATCCGCTTCACCGGGACGGCACGCTCGGGATCGCTGGGCGATGCCATGACCACCACCATCCCGGTGCGCCTGGCCGGTGCCACGGAAGTTGCCGCCGAATACGGCAGCCTCACCTCCGGCGATGCCAGGGTCCCGGTCAAGTTGCCCGCCGGCGCGCTGCCCGGCACCGCCAAGCTTGCGGTAAACCTTTCGCCGACCCTGGTCGGAGGCCTCGATGGAGCCTTCGCCTACATGCGTGACGATCCGTTGCAGACCTGGGAGATTCGCCTCAGCCGCGGCGTGCTGGCCTCGGACTACCTGCGCCTGAAGCCGGTCATCGGCGACACCTTTGCCTGGCCTGCAGCGAAGGACGACCTGGACTCGATGCTGAGCCACGCCTCGGCGTTCCAGGCGCCAAATGGCGGCATGGCGTTCTGGATTCCGAGCAACCCGTTCGTCAGCCCGTATCTGTCGGTCTACACCGCGCTGGCGTTCAATTGGCTCCAGCGCGACGGCCATGCGCCGCCCGCCGATGTGCAGGAACGTCTGAACGCCTATCTGCACAAGCAGATCCTCGACCGGACGGACCCCGACGGGTCCTGGCTGACCTTGCGAGCCGGCGCGCTGGCGGCATTGGCACCTACCGGCAGCGTGCCCGCGGGCGCGATCGAAGGCATGCTGCCCCAGCTGCACAAGCTCGACCTGTTCGGCCAGTCGCTGCTGCTGGACGCGGCATTGGACACGCACGACCAGGCCAGCGCACGCCAGATCGCGAAATCGCTGTTTTCGTACGCGGAAGAGTCGGGCGGAGAAATCTCGTTCAACGAACAGGTCGCCGATGACTACGCCAGCCTGCTGGCAACGCCGCTGCGTTCCAACTGCGCGATCCTCGATGCGCTGGTCGAGTACAAGCAGCAGATCGGCGATCAGGGATTGCTCGGCGACACCCCGGCCAAGCTGATGCGCTGGATCACCCACCGGCGGCGCAACCAGGGTGGCTGGCCCAACAGCCAGGAGAACGTGTTCTGCACCACGGCGATCACGCATTACTCGGATGTCTACGAAACGCCGGTGCAGAAGCTGACCGGCACCGTCGACGTCGCGGACAAGCCGGCCGGCGATGTCCAGTTCACCGCGCGCAGCAACCCCGGCAAGAGCATCAGCCATGCGATGGGTGCGGGCGAGCGCGCGCATCCGTTCGATGTCGACATCCGCCACGCCGGCCAGGGCCGGCTCTACTACAACGTGCTTTTGAGCTACGCGATGCCGCCGGATGCGCTGGGCGCGACCGATGCGGGCATGACCATCCGCCGCGCCTACTTCGTCCAGCACGGCAACCATTGGGAGCCAGTCAAGCCGGGCACGCCGTTGCACCGTGGCGACATCGTGCGCGTGAATCTGACCGTGGACGCACCCACCGAGCGCCACTACGTGGTGGTCAGCGACCCGCTGCCCGGCGCCTTCGAGGCGGTCAACCGGGAACTTGCCACGGCGATGACGAGCACCCCGATGGCCGAGCCGGGCGCGACGGTCCTGATGTTCGACGGCGGCGCGTGGCCCAACATGTCGATCGTCACCGGCGGCTTCTACCACCGTGAAATCGCATTGGATGCGGTGCGCTTCTACGCCGACACCCTGCCGGCCGGCCACTACGTGCTGGTCTACAGCGCCCAGGTGACCAGCCCGGGCCACTTCGTCGCGCCGGCCGCCAGCGTGCACGAGATCTACCAGCCGGATGTCTTCGGCCGCGGCAAGGCCCAG
>JAJZET010000205.1 GCA_021805685.1 Pseudomonadota bacterium | reverse complement strand
GACGCACCGAGGCTGAACGGGAGGAGGGTGGTGTAGGCCGGGCGCCCGCCGCGATGTCGGCGGCAGGCGCTGGGCTGCCGTCCGCTCAGGCCGCCTTGCTTTCGCTCTTGCGTGGGCCTTCCAGCAAGGCGTGGCGCACGTGCGAGACCACCAGGTCCACTTCCGCGCTGGTGACGTTGAAGTGCGGGGTGAAGCGCAGCGAATTGACGCCGCCGTGGATCACGCCGATGCCGCGCTCGCGCAGATACTCCTCGGTGGAGCCGGCGCCGTAGCACTTGAACTGCGGGGCCAGCTCGCAGGAGAACAGCAGGCCGGTGCCCTGCACCTTGGTGATCAGGCCGCCCAGCTCGTCCTTCAGCGCGTTGAGCTTGTCCACGAACTCCTTGCCGCGCTCGCGGATGTTGGCGCGCACGGCGTCGCTGAGTTCGCCCAGCGTGGCCAGCGCCACGTCCAGCGCGCGCGGGTTCGCGGTCATGGTGTTGCCGTAGACGCCCTTGCGATACAGGCCGGCGGTACGCTCGCTGACCGCCAGCACCGACAGCGGGTACTGGCCGGCGTTGAGCGCCTTGGAGAAGGTTTCCATGTCCGGCGCGGGCAGCTTCTCGAAGCCGGGGTAGTCGGTGAGCGAGAGCACGCCGTGCGCACGCAGGCCGGCCTGGATCGAGTCGACCAGCAGCAGGCTGCCGTGCGATTCGGTGAGCCGGCGCGCGGCGGCGTAGAACTCCGGCGTCACCGCGCGGCCCGGATCGCCTTCGCCCATCACCGGTTCCAGGAACATCGCCTCGATGAACCAGCCGTTCTTGTCGGCATCGGCGAACGCGGCTTCCAACTGGGCCACGTTGTAGGGCTCGACCACCAGCACGCTGTCCTCGTGGCGGTAGCTGGCGAGGTACTGCTGGTAGGTCTTGCGCGAGGAGTCGGAATACAGCGCCGGCTTGTCAGTGCGGCCATGGAAGGCGCCCTTCACCACCAGGCGCTTGATCGTGCGCCCGGCGTAGCGGCCGCCGGCGTCGGTCATCAGCTTGGCGTTGACGTCGGCGATGCGGCAGGCCAGGCCCACCGACTCGGAGCCGGAGTTCAGGCACAGGTAGCGCGCATATGGGTTGCCGCCGCGGTTGCGGCCCAGCTCGCGGTTCAGCGCCTGGGTGAAGCGCAGCTGCGACACGCTGGGCGTCATCACGTTCGCCATCACCTGCTCGCGCGCCAGCGCGGCGTCGATGGCCGGGTGGTTGTGGCCGAAGCCGAGCATGCCGTAGCCGCCGTTGTCGTGCAGCACGGCGCCCTTCAGCGTGACGATCCACGGACCGCGCGCGGCAGCCGGCAGGTAGGGGTTGATCGCGTCGTCGGGGTAGAAGTTGACGAAGCCGGCCTGTGCCTGCGCCAACTGCTCCGCCTCGTCCAGCTTCAGGAACTCGCCCAGCTCGTTGCGCAGTTCGCGATGGCGCGCCACCGCGGCGGACACGGCTTCGCCCAGCATGGCGTCGGCGGCGGCCATGCGCTCGATGCTGGCGTCATCCAGGCCGGTGGTGCGCGGCTTGCCGCCGAATTCGCGCAGTTCGCGCAGCTGATCGATCAAACCCATGGTGTTCTCCTCGAAATCCGTCGGCGCCTCGCACCCAGCGCGAAGCAGGCCGACGTATAGGGCGTGGTGTGCGCGACAGGTCATCCGGCTTCGCGGGCGGCGCGCATCCACGAACGCCAAGGATAACCCGTGGGGTAGGCTGCCCGGTACCCCCTGGCGGCATCGAAACGCCTTGCACTGCAGCAACTTGCGCGCGAATGACGCCTGTCACACGCGATACCTGACGGTGGCGACTGGGGTGCTCGGGACGCCTTGCCTAAGCTCCGTGGCATGTCCCGCAAGCCGCGGGCCCACCGGCTCTTCCCCCCACATGCGGGGAAGGCGAACGCAGAGGGAGAACCACGCCATGACCGACGCCACCGTCGCCCGGCTCGCCGCCGTCGCGAAACGCTACGGACCGCTCACCGCGCTGGACGGCGTGGACCTTGCCGTGCGGCGCGGCGAGCTGCTGGCCCTGCTCGGACCCAACGGCGCCGGCAAGAGCACCAGCATCGGCCTGCTGCTGGGGCTGATCCGCCCGGATGCGGGGCGCGCCGAACTGTTCGGCCTCGATCCGCAACGCATCGAGGCGCGCCGCCGTATCGGCGTGATGCTGCAGTCCGCCAACCTGCCGCCCACCCTGCGCGTGGGCGAATTGCTGCGCCTGACGATGAGCTACTACCCGGCCCCGCGCGGCTACGACGAAACCGCGGCGCTGGCCGGTATCGCCGATCTGCTGAAGCGGCCCTACGGCAAGCTCTCCGGCGGCCAGCAGCGGCGCGTGCAGTTCGCGCTGGCGCTGTGCGGGCGGCCCGAGCTGCTGTTCCTGGACGAACCTACCGTGGGCATGGACATCGACGCGCGCCAGAAGCTCTGGACGGCGATGCGCGCGCTGGTCGCCGAAGGCTGTGCGGTGATACTTACCACGCATTATCTCGAGGAGGCCGAGGCGCTGGCGCAACGCGTGGTGGTGCTCGGCCAGGGCCGCGTACTCAGCGAGGGCAGCGTGGACGACCTGCGCAAGCGCGTCGCGCTCACCCGCGTCCGCTGCGTCAGCGACCTCGATGCGGCGGCGGTTGCCGCTTGGCCCAGCGTAGCTTCCGTCACGCGCGACGGCGCACACCTGTGCATCGCCACCGCGCAGGCCGAGACGGTAGTGCGTCGCCTGCTTGATGGCGATCCCGCGCTGGGCGAGCTGGAAGTGCAGCGCGCCGGCCTTGCCGAAGCCTTTACCGAACTCACCCGCGATATCACCCTGCAGGAGGCTGCCTGATGAACGCCGCGATCCTCTCCGTCGCACCCGCCGATGCGGGACGCATG
>JAJZET010000254.1 GCA_021805685.1 Pseudomonadota bacterium | reverse complement strand
TATTGATCAGCAGCACCGCCATCGGCTTGCCGACGTTGTTGTTGGTGAACTCCTGCATCTTGGCGGCGCCGGAAGCATTCAGCGTCACGTTCACCGAGGGCGTGCCGTTGTTCGGGTCGACACCGGAGCTGGCATCCACCAGTTGGTCACCGGTGACGATGGCACGCTTGCCCACCAGCACGGGGACATGGCCGTGGCTGGTGTAGTAGAGGTTGGCATCCGGCGGGATGTTGCCGGTCTGCGCAGCCTCGATCGCGCGCGGATCGCCCGGATAGCCGATGCCGGGGCGGTATTCCAGCGTGGCGGTGGCGCCGATCAGGCGCTTCGCCGCGGTCGGATCCTGCACGCCGGCCAGTTCGACCACGATGTGGTCTTCGCCCTGCTGCTGGATCAGCGGCTCGGACACGCCCAGCGCGTTGATGCGGTTGCGCAGCGTGGCGAGGTTCTGCTTGATCGTGCCCAGCGCAATGTCGCGCAGCTTGGTCGGCTTGATCGCCGCGTAGAGCACGTAGCGGTCGCCGGTGCTGGGACCGTCGGTCAAGGCGAGGTCGGGCGAGTTGCTGGCGATCAGGTCGGCCGCGCTGGAGCGGTCGGCCGCCGAACGCAGCACCACCACGATGCCCTGGCCGGCCACCGTGCTGCGCGTCACCGACTCGTAGCGGATGTTCTTGTTGCGCAGCTGGCTGCGGATGTCGTCGGCATAGCTGTTTTCCAGCTTGTCGAGCACGCCGCTCTGGTCCACCTGCATCAGGAAGTGCACGCCGCCTTGCAGGTCCAGGCCCAGCGGCATCGCCCTGGCGCCGAACATGGAGAGCCAGTGCGGCACCGTGGATTCAAGCTTGAAGGCCACGGTGTAGCCGTCACCGAGCAGGGCGCCGATCGCGTCGGCACCGCTCTTCTGCAGGTCGGCGTTGGTGAACGTGGCAAGCAGGTGATCGCCCTCCACTTGCAGGCTCTTCGTGGCGACATGGTCCTTGGCCAGCGCATCGGCCACCTTCTGGCGCAGCGCGGCGTCGACCGGCGCGCTGCTCTGGTTGGCGGTGACCTGCACCGCCGGCAGCGGACGGAAAGCGTTGGGCAGCGCGTAGAGGATGCCGAACAGCATCGCCAGTGCCACAAGCGCGTACTTCCAGCGTGGAAAATCGCTCATCGGTAATCCTTTGCAGCCATCCGTGTTGCAAACGTCAGCCAGGCAACCATCCGTGGCCGCGGTTTGTTTTTGCGATCATCCGTGACCGCGAAGGTCGAGAAGCGGCCATCCATGACCGCACTGTTCGTAGAAGCCTGCATCCCAAGCCATGCGGCTCAGGCGGACTTGAGCGAGCCCTTGGGCAGCACCTGGGACACCGCGCCCTTCTGCAGCTTCACCTTCACGTTCGGCGCGATCTCGATGGTGATGAAGGTCTCGCCCACCTCCTCCACGCGACCGGCAAGGCCACCGTTGCTGACCACCTCGTCGCCCTTGGCGAGGGCGGAGACCATGGTGCGGTGTTCCTTCTGCCGCTTCATCTGCGGGCGGATCATCATGAAGTACATCAGGCCGAACAGCACCACCATCATGATGATCATGGACAGGCCGCCACCCTGCGGCGCAGCCGCCTGGGCCAGCGTGATAGACATCGGAAGACTCATCGGTTCGTCTCGCAAGTTATGGCGCCAGCAGGGATTTCCGCTGAACGCCCGATAAAAGATCTTGGATTATGCCATGCGTTCCCGGCCGCCGCACGGCACACCGCGCACCTAGCCCCGCCGCCGCTTGCGGCCGGCGCAGCAGGAACCTCAGGCCATTGCACCCGCCCCCTGCCGGCGCGCATGGAACTCCGTCACGAAATCCTGCAGGCATCCCGCCGCGATCGCCGCACGCAGGCCCGCCATCAGTCGCTGGTAGTGGCGGAGGTTGTGCATGGTGGCGAGCTGGCTGCCGAGGATCTCGTTGCAGCGATCGAGGTGGCGCAGGTAGGCGCGGCTGAAGCCGTTGGCGCAGGCATGGCAGTCGCAGCCCTCCTCGATCACCCGGATGTCGTCGGCGAATTTCGCGTTGCGGATGCGCAGCGTGCCCTCGGCGGTGAACAGGAAGCCGTTGCGCGCGTTGCGGGTGGGCATCACGCAGTCGAACATGTCGATGCCGCGGCACACCGCCGCCACGATGTCCTCGGGCCGGCCCACGCCCATCAGGTAGCGCGGCTTGTCCTGCGGCAGCAGGTCGACGGTGAAATCCAGCGTGTGGTTGCGCGCCTCCTCCGGCTCGCCCACGGCCAGGCCGCCCACCGCGTAACCATCGAAACCGATCTCCACCAGCCGTTCGGCTGAGCGCCGGCGCAACGGCTCGTACACGCTGCCCTGCACGATGCCGAACAGGTTGTTGGGGTTCTTCAGGTCGTCGAAGGCGCGGCGCGAGCGCTCGGCCCAGCGCAGGCTCAGTTCCATCGAGTCGGACGCCACTTTCTCCGTGGCCGGGTACGGCGTGCACTCGTCGAAGATCATCGCGATGTCGGAATCCAGCGTGCGCTGGATCTGCATCGATACCTCGGGCGACAGGAACACCTTGGAGCCGTCCACCGGCGAGGCGAAGGTCACGCCTTCCTCGGTGAGCTTGCGCCGGTGCGCCAGCGAGAACACCTGGAAGCCGCCAGAGTCGGTGAGGATGGGCTTGTCCCAGCCGATGAAGCGGTGCAGCCCGCCGAACTTCTCCACGATCTCCAGGCCGGGCCGCAAGTAGAGGTGGAAGGTATTGCCCAGGATGATCTCGGCGCCCGTCGCGCGCACGTCGCGCGGCGTCATCGCCTTGACCGAGCCGTAGGTGCCCACCGGCATGAAGGCCGGCGTCTCCACCGTGCCGCGGGGAAAGGAGAGGCGGCCGCGGCGTGCGGCGCCATCGGTGGCGA
>JAJZET010000190.1 GCA_021805685.1 Pseudomonadota bacterium | reverse complement strand
GGTGGGCGCTGGTGCGGTTGAGCTTGCGACCGGATTTCATGTGGCGCATGGCGAATACTCTCTATGTGGTCTGTTGTTATGAAGCGTTGGCACCTGTGTCCAACACCCCGCGGTTACCCGCTTTTATGGCCTCATCGCAGCAAGGCTCTTTTTAAAATCGCCCATCGGAGCAAAAGCTCCTACGAGGAGTGCGGCCATGGACGGCCGCTTCTAGCGCTCAACCGGAGCGCAAGATTCGCTCCGGTTGAGGATTTGCTACATGGCGATCAAGGACGATCGCACCAGTAACTCATCAACCAAGTTGCATGCCGTGCGAGAGCCCAGCCGGCGGCCAGTTCTCGAGCTTCATGCCCAGGGCCAGGCCGCGCGAGCCAAGGACGTCCTTGATCTCGGTGAGCGACTTCTTGCCAAGGTTCGGCGTCTTCAGCAGCTCGACCTCGGTCTTCTGCACCAGGTCGCCGATGTAGTAGATGCTCTCGGCCTTCAGGCAGTTCGCCGAACGCACGGTGAGCTCCAGATCGTCGATCGGACGCAGCAGCAGCGGATCGAAACCGCTCTTCTCGGCCTTGTCGGTAGCGCTCTCGCGACGCGAGAAATCGCCGAACACCGACAGCTGGTCGTTGATGATCTCGGCCGCCTTGCGCACCGCATCCTCGGCGCCGATCGTGCCATTGGTCTCGATGTCCAGCACCAGCTTGTCGAGGTTGGTGCGCTGCTCGACACGGGCGGCATCCACTTCGTAGGCCACGCGCAACACCGGCGCGAACGACGCGTCGAGCTGCAGGCGGCCGATCGGCCGGGCCTCGTCGTCCGGATGGACGCGGGCACTGGCCGGCTGGTAACCGACGCCGCGACGCACCTTGAGGCGCATGTTGAGCGCGATGTCCTTGGTGAGGTGGCAGATCACGTGTTCGGGGTTGATGATCTCCACCGAGTGGTCGACGACGATGTCGCCGGCCGTGACCACGCCCTTGCCCTTCTTGGACAGGGTGAGGGTGACCTCGTCGCCGGTGTGCTGGCGAATCGCCACGTCCTTGAGGTTCAGCAGGACTTCAATCACGTCCTCCTGCAGGCCCTCGAGCGTGGTGTATTCGTGCAGCACGCCGTCGATCTCGACCTCGACGATCGCGCTGCCGGGGATCGAGGAAAGCAGGACGCGACGGAGCGCGTTGCCCAGGGTGTGGCCGAAACCGCGCTCGAGCGGTTCGACCACCACCTTAGCGCGATTGGCGCCAAGCTGTTCGACGCTGAGGCCACGCGGCCGCAGCACGCTAGTAGACGAAACTGCCATGCAGGGCTCCGATGATTACTTCGAGTAAAGTTCGACGATCAGCGCTTCGTTGATGTCGGACGGCAGGTCACCGCGGTCCGGCAAGGCCTTGAACGTGCCTTCGAACTTCTTGCTGTCGACTTCGACCCAACCCGGACGCAGGTCCATCGTGTCGAACACAGTCGATGCTTCCTGCACGCGCAGCTGGCTGCGGGCGCGTTCGGTCAGCGCAATGGCGTCACCGGGCTTGACCTGGTACGAGGGGATGTTGACCTTCTTGCCGTTGACCAGCACCGCCTTGTGCGAAACCATCTGGCGGGCCTGGGCGCGGGTAACCGCGAAACCCATGCGGTAGACAACATTGTCCAGGCGGCTCTCGAGCAGGCGCAGCAGGTTCTCGCCGGTGTTGCCCTTGAGGGTCGAGGCCTTGGTGTAGTAGTTGCCGAACTGGCGCTCAAGCACACCGTAGATGCGCTTGACCTTCTGCTTTTCGCGCAGCTGGACGGCGTAGTCGGACATGCGCATGCGCTTGTTGGCGCCGTGCTGGCCGGGCTTGTTCTCCAGCTTGCACTTGGAGTCGATCGCGCGCGCCGGGCTCTTGAGGCTCAGGTCGGCGCCTTCGCGGCGGGCGAGCTTGCAGGTAGCTCCACGATAACGTGCCATGGTTGTGCTCCTTAGACTCGACGCTTCTTGGGGGGACGGCAGCCGTTGTGCGGGATCGGCGTGACGTCGATGATGTTGAGCACCTTGTAACCCAAGGCGTTCAGCGAGCGCACGGCCGACTCACGACCCGGGCCCGGGCCCTTGATGCGCACTTCCACGGTCTTCACACCGTAGTCGCCAGCGGCACGACCGGCCTTCTCGGCGGCGACCTGGGCGGCAAACGGGGTCGACTTGCGCGAGCCGCGGAAACCCGCGCCGCCAGCGGTCGCCCACGACAGCGCGTTGCCCTGGCGGTCGGTGATGGTGACGATGGTGTTGTTGAAGGAGGCCTGCACGTGGGCCACGGCATCCGTGACGACGCGCTTGATCTTCTTCTTGGTCTTGACAGGCTTAGCCATATGCTCGATCCATTACTTCTTGATGGCGCGACGCGGGCCCTTGCGGGTGCGTGCGTTGGTACGCGTGCGCTGGCCGCGCACCGGCAGGCCGCGACGATGGCGCAGGCCGCGATAGCAGCCCAGGTCCATCAGGCGCTTGATGGCCATGCCCACTTCGCGGCGCAAATCGCCTTCCACGACGTATTTGGCGATTTCCGCGCGAAGCTTTTCAACCTCACCTTCACTCAGCGACTTGATCTGGGTGGTGGGAACCACTCCAGCGTCTGCGCAGACCTTCTTGGCTCGGCTGCGGCCGATGCCATAAATGCTCTGCAGCCCGACCCAGACATGCTTCTGGACCGGCAAATTGACACCTGCGATACGCGCCATGATGTGCTCTCTCCGATACTTTCGTGCGCGGTAAACGCGCAATTTTAACCTGAATCAACTTGACAGGAAAGCCCTGCGGCGCTCAACACCGCCCGACCTTCGGGTTTTCGGCCAATCGCTCGCGCCCAGCAGCCACTAGTTGCGACGGAGATTGGCCTTCTTGAGCAGACTTTCGTACTGGTGGCT
>JAJZET010000292.1 GCA_021805685.1 Pseudomonadota bacterium | reverse complement strand
TCGTCGCCGAAGGTGGCGACCACGGCGGCAAGGCCTTCGCTGCCCGGCGCCACCACCTCGCGCGCGGCCACGTCGGCGTCGTGCACCGGTACGCCCAGGGCGGCGAATCGCCGGGTCACCGCACTCTTGCCGGCAGCGATGCCACCGGTAAGCGCGATCACGTAGCTGCTCATCGCAGGCCGGTGAGCTGCAGGTAGGCGTGCAGCAGGCTGTTTCCCGCCACGAACCACACCCAGCCGGCCATCGCGATGAACGGACCGAATGGCATCGGCATGTCGCTGTCGTGGCGCTTCAGTGCAATCAGGCTGCCGCCGACGATGGCGCCGATCAGCGACGAAAGCAGCACGATCGGCAGCAACGCCATCGGCCCCATCCAGGCGCCCAGCGCAGCCAGCAGCTTGAAATCGCCGTGCCCCATGCCCTCCTTGCCGGTGAACAGCTTGAATCCCCAGTACACGCTCCACAGGCTGAGGTAACCGATGGCGGCGCCAAGGATCGCCGCGGACGGGGCGACGAACAGCGGCCTCAGCGCCAGCAGCAGGCCCAGCCATAACAACGGCAGGGTGAGCTGGTCGGGCAACAGCTGGGTGCGGAAATCGATGCCGGAGAGGGCGATCAGCGTCCAGGTGAGCACGAGCCCCGCCAGCGCCGGCCAGGCGACGCCGAACTTCCACACCACGATGGCGCTGAGCACCCCGCTCAACAGCTCCACCAGCGGATACTGGATCGAGATCCCTGCCTTGCAGTAGCGGCAGCGTCCGCCCAGCAGCAGCCAGCCGAACAGCGGGATATTGTCTGCGGCCGACAACGGGTGCTTGCAGTGCGGGCAGTGCGAAGGCTCGCGCACGATGCCGGGCGGCAGGGCCTCGTCGATGGCCTCCAGCTCCAGCACGTCGCGGGCCTCGCGCCGCCATTCGGCGGCCATGCGCCCGGGCAGGCGCAGGATCACCACATTGAGGAAGCTGCCCACCAGCAGTCCGAGCACGGCTGCCAGGGCGATCCAGGCGAAAAGGGGCAATTCGGGCATGCGGGTCGGGCGGCGGCTACGGGTCGCTCAGAGCTTACGTTGTTGCAGCCGGGAGCGCACAGGGGTGCGCTCCTTCGGGAGGGGCGATCAGAACGTGCCGGCCAGCTTGAAGATCGGCAGGTACAGCGCGATCACCATGCCGCCCACCACCACGCCGAGGATCACCATGATCATCGGCTCGAGCAGGGTGGAGAGGGTGTCGACTGCGTTCTCGACCTCTTCCTCGTAGAACTCCGCGACCTTGAACAGCATGTTGTCCAGCGCGCCGGACTCCTCGCCGATGGCGGTCATCTGCACCACCATGTTGGGGAACAGGCCGGTCTGCTTCATCGCGAGCTGGAGTTGATGGCCGACCGAAATGTCGTCGCGCATCTGCTTGACGGCATCGCCATAGACCACGCTGCCGGTAGCCTCGGATACCGAATCCAGCGCCTCCACCAGCGGCACGCCGGCGCGGAAGGTCACGCCGAGGGTACGGGCGAAGCGGGCAATCGCCGATTCGCGCATGATTTTGCCGAACACCGGCAGTTTCAGCGTGACACGGTCCAGGAAGTGGGCGAATTTCACCGAGCGGCGCTTGCCCTCCACCAGACCCACCACGCCGCCGATGACGATGAGCAGGATCAACCACCACCAGCTCTTCATGAACTTCGATGCACTCACCACGAACTGGGTGGGGGCGGGCAGGGCGGCGCCGGCGTTTTTGAAGGTGTCCGCAAAAACCGGTACCACGAACAGCAGCATGATCATGCTGACCAGGAAGGCCACCGCAATCACCATGATGGGGTAGAACAACGCCTTCTTGATCTTCTTCTTCAGTGCTTCGGTGCGCTCCTTGTAGGTGGCCACGGTGTCCAGCACCGTGTCCAGCACGCCCGAGGCCTCGCCGGCGCGCACCAGGTTGCGGTAGAGCTCGTCGAACTGCACCGGATAGCGGCCCAGCGCCTCGTGCAACGCCTGACCGCCTTCTAGGCCCTGCTTAACGTCCGTCAGGATGTTCCTGAAGCGGGCGTTTTTCTGGCCGCCGGCGATGATGTCGAACGACTGCACCATCGGCACGCCGGACGTCATCATGGTGGCGATCTGGCGGCTGAACACCGCCACGTCGCGCGGCGTCACCTTGCTGCCCGCGGAGCCGAACAGCGGCTTGGCCCGCTCTTTCACGGATTGCGGGTTCATGCCCTGGCGGCGCAGTTCCGCCTTCACCAGCGAGGCATTTTTTGCCGGCATCTCGCCCTTCATGGGCTTGCCGCGCTTGTCCAGCGCCACCCATTCGTAGGTGGTGAGCTTGCTGACGGCGGCGCGCTCGGCGCCGAGCGCGCGCGCGTCCTTCTTTGCGGTTGCGGATGCCGTGGCCATGCGCTGTCCCCCTGGATGATGCGTTCCCGCGCCTGATTCGGCGCGATGGAATCGTTCTGATACCGTAGCTTACGTCATTTTCCTGCCGTGAAACCGTGGCCGCCGCCGCAGCTTTGCGCAGGCGCGCCACGTCGCACGTCGATCCATGCCCGGTCGGGCCAGGCCGCCATGTGCAGGGTGCGCCGCTGCAGGCGGGTCAGTCCTTGGTCACGCGGTCGATTTCGGAGAGGCTGGTCAGACCTTGCTTCACCTTGAGCATGGCCGAGGCGCGCAGGTCGTTGATGCCGGCCGCCCTGGCCACCTCGGCGATCTGCAGCGCATTGCCACCCTGCAGGATGATCTTCTGGATCTCCTCCAGCATCGGCATCACCTGGTAAATGCCCACGCGGCCCTTGTAACCCTCGTTGCATTCGTCGCAACCGACCGCCTCGTAGATGGTCAGGCCGCCGTCAATGTCGGCCTGGGTGAAGCCGGCGGCCAGCAGCACCTGGGGCGGCAGGTT
>JAJZET010000137.1 GCA_021805685.1 Pseudomonadota bacterium | reverse complement strand
CGCGTTGTTCACGGTGCCGGCCGAATATGGCCACACCACCGAGATCAGCCAGACCGTGGCCAGCAACGACAAGGATCCGTCGTGGTCTCCGGACGGTCGGTGGATTGCCTACATCCGCGACACCGGCGTCGACAGCCAGGTGATGCTGCGCCCTGCCGACGGCCAGGGCGTGGCCAGGGCGTTGACTGCCGAGGGCGACATCACCTGTGCCGGCCCGCTGGTCTGGAGCCCGGACGCCGCCTGGCTGAGCTACACCGACTCGCGCCAGCGCTTGTGGCTGGTCAACGTGAAAACCGGCGCGCGCAAGGAGGTGGCGGCGGATCCGCAGAAGATCATCGGCGCCTTCCAGGACGTGGCGTTCTCCCCCGACAGCCGCTGGCTGGCGTTTTCCAGACACCTGCCCAACCACCTGCGCGGACTGTTCATCTACGGCGTGGGGGATGGCCGCTTGCACGCGGTCAGCCGCGGCGATTTCAACGACAGCGATCCGGTGTTCTCGCGCGACGGCAAGTATCTGTACTTCGTGTCGGCGCGGCTGGTGAATCCGGTACTGTCGAGCTACAACTTCGGCGCCTCGGGCGTGGTGCCGGACGGGTTGTACGTGACCACGCTCGCAGCGACCACGCCCTCGCCGTTCGCGCCGCGCACGCAATCGGCGGTCGCGGCCAAAGCCAGTCCATCCGCCAAGGGCAAGCACAAGACCGCGAAGCCCGAGGTCAGGATCGACTTCGACGGCCTGATCGGGCGCGCGGTGCAGGTCCCGGTCCCGGCGGCCAACATCGTGCAGGTCGCCGAGGCCAAGGGTGTCGTGTACTACGTGACCGTGCCGGTGCCCGTGCTGGGAGGCGCGATTCCGGGCGAACTGCCGCAGCTGCGCGCCTATGACCTGGCCAAGCGCAAGGCGCTGACCCTGGTGCCGGGCATCGGCGGCGGCTTCGCGCTGTCGGCCGATGGCTCGACCCTGCTCTACCGCGCCAAGGCGCAGTGGCTGCTGCGACCGGCGACCTTCGTGCCCAAGGCCAAGGCCAAGCCGCTGGACACCGCGCACATGCAGATGCAGATCGATCCGCGCGCGGAGTGGGCCGAGATCTTCAACGAGTCGTGGCGCAACGTGCGCGACTATTTCGTCAACCCCGAGCTGATCAAGGCGCGCTGGGCGGCGCTGGGTGATCGCTACCGCGCGTTGCTGCCCCTGGCGCGCAGCCGCGGGGACGTCAACTGGATCATCGCCAACATGATCGGCTCGCTGGGCGAGAGCCACATGTATGTGTTCGGCGGCGACATGGGCTGGCGCACGCCGCCGCAGCCCACCGCCGGGCTGGGCGCCGAGTTCGCGCTCAACGCCGGCGCCGGACGCTACTACCTCAAGCGCATCTTCCACGGCGACAACACCGTGCCGGGCTACACGGCGCCGCTGGCGCAGCCGGGACTGAAGGTTCGCCAGGGCGATTACGTGCTCGCCATCAACGGTCACGAACTCAAGGCGCCGACCAATCCCTACCAGCTGCTGCAGGGCACGCTGGGCCAGACCATCGCGCTGCAACTGGCGTCGTCGCCCGGCGGCAAGCCGTGGACGATCATGGTCAGGCCGGTGGTCAACAGCGGCAAGCTGCACCTGCTGCACTGGATCAACGACAACCGCCGCGAGGTGAGCAAACTGTCGGGCGGCACCATCGGCTACGTGTATCTGGATGACATGGAGGCGACCGGTCTGCACGAGTTCGTGCGCCAGTACTACAGCCAGCTGACCAAGCCGGGCCTGATCATCGACGACCGCTGGAATCTCGGCGGCTTCATCGACACCATCCTGTTCAACCAGCTCGACCAGAAGATGGTCGGAGCCTGGACCAATCGCCATGGCGCCTATAACCAGAGCCCCGAGGATGCCTACATCGGCCATCTGGCGGCGCTGATCAATGGCGGCTCGGCTTCGGACGGCGACATCTTCGCCTACCGCTTCCAGCAGTATCACCTCGGTCCGACCATCGGTTCGCGCACCTGGGGCGGTGTGCGTGGCTATCAGGCACCTTTCCAGCTGCTCGACGGCGGCGCGCAGGTGGTGTCCGAGATCGCCATGTACGGTACCGACTCGAAGTGGGTGGTGGAGAACATCGGCGTGGTGCCCTCGATCGAGCAGCATGTCGATCCCGGGTTGCTGGCGCGCACCGGTCGCGACACCCAGATCGAGAAAGCCGTGGCCGTGCTGGCGCAGGAGATCAAGCAGCAACCGACTCCGGTGCCGCCGCCGCCGCCGTGGATGCCGGCGTTTCCGACCCAGCCGAGCTATCCGCCCTGTCCGGTGACGAGCGGCAGCTGCCAGTGAGCGCATCGGCGCCGCCTGCGGGCGGCGCCGGGTGACGCGCACTCCGTGGTGTCGGGGCCTGCCTCGCGCCAGCGCAGGGCGCCGGTTTTCCTGCCCAAGTCGAGACGATCCGGTGCAGCGCGCACCTCGACGCGCGCGACCGGCGGCCGTGGGTGATGCCGGGCCATTCGGATTCGAGCAAGGACGGCGGCATCATCGCCTCGCGCCGGGCGCTGCCGTGCGCTGGTCGCTGCGCGGACCTTCGACGACTGATTCCGTTCGGCCACGCCGATCGACATCATCGAGCGCATGACCCTCGGCTCGCGCCTGCCGTGTCGCGGCCGGACGCGCGGCGTGGAGAGCCTGCGCGCGATTTCCCGGGTGTTCACCTGGACGCAGTGTCGCGCCGGCCTCACCGGCTGGCACGGCACCGGCACCGCGCTGGTGGCGAGCGTCAACGGCGCGGCGCAGGGGCTGCAGAACATCGGCTGAGGGCGCGGCGTCGGACACGGCGGCCGCAAGCCGCCCGGTGCTTCGGGATGGCCGGCTTGGCGCGCGTCGGGCGCTCGTGCTCTGATCACGGTTTTC
>JAJZET010000262.1 GCA_021805685.1 Pseudomonadota bacterium | reverse complement strand
GTGCATATGGATGCAGGCATCCGCATCATGTTGTTGCTAGGCCCGCTCACCGGCGCAACCATGCTGACCGCCCTAGCGCTGATCAGCCTGGGCGGCGTGCGCATCGGCGACGGCTGGCAATTCGCACTGGCCATCTATGGCTACCTGCTGATCAACATCAGCGTCTTGCTGGCACTGCCGCTGTTCGGTAGCCAGCCGCCTATACGCAACCCTGTGGTCGCCCTGATCGCCGCCGTCGCATGGGCCACCCTTTTCGCCATCCTGCTGCGTCTGGCGCAGCGCGGATGGCGCGGTTTGCAACAGCGTCCGCACCCCTTCCTGCCGAATGCCTGAACCGTGAGCATGGAAAGCACGGCACATTCCGCCTCGTTGCTGGCCAACGTGTTCATCACGCCATGGCATACCGTGCATCGCTCCCTGCGCTGGCTGGGCGGTGTGGTCGCACTGCTGCTTTTCGTCGGCGCGATCGGCGTTGCACTGGACGTGGGCGGCGCGCGCGGCTGGCGCCTCGGACTGGCGCTCTGGGCGTTTGGCGCGGGCTATTTCTGGATGACGGTGATGGCCTGCCTGCTGCTGGTGGCCGTCGACGCGAGACGACTGTGCCTGCCCGGCGCCGGGCGAACCGTCGTGGGCAGCCTGCTGATGTACGGCCTTGCCTCGGTTGCGCTGCCACTGGTGTTTTTCGTTCCCTTGGGCGGCGACGCCACCACCATCGCGCTGATAGCCGCGCTGGCGGCCAGTACCGGCCTGGCCGCACCGCTGTTGCCGCGCTACTGCACCATGGTGCTCGGCTTCCTTCCCGCGCTGGCCATCGGTGCGCGGCCTTGGGTGCATATCCCCTTCCCCGGCCAGCCTGGCTTTGCCCCGCTGGGCTTGTCGATCCTCGTCGTGCTGCTGGCGACGTGCGCGGCGCGCTGGCGACAGTTGCTGCATGCCGAAGCGCCCGCGGAGACGGGCATGGGCAGCGCCATGGTGATGCAGTACCGGCGCGGCGGGGCGATGGCCGGCAGCTACGGCGTGCTCGGTTCGACCTGGAACGATACGTTGCGCCACGGCGATGGCGCATCGGCGCGCCTGCGGCAGGCCAAGGCCGCGCCATCGGTGCGCCTCGATGGCGTTGGTCCGAACGCGCCGGTGCTCGCGCTGCGCGTGGCACTGGGCGACAACCTCGCGCCGCAGACGCTGCGCAGCCATGCGCGGCGCTTCGCACGCCTCGGCCTGCCGTTGCTGCTGTTCATTCCCGCAATGGCGGCGATGCAGGTCGGCGAGGCGCATGGCGACGTGCTGCACAAGGTGTTGCTCGGCGTGGGCATCAACGTGGTCGGCTGGCTCGGACTGATGGGCGGCATCGCCCTGATGGCGATGGGCAGCCTGCTGCCATGGGTTCGCTGGCGCCGGGGAAATGCCGAACTGCCCTTGCTGGCGCTGCTTCCCGGCCTGGGCGATGCCGACGCGCTGCGCCGCAACCTGCTGCGTGCTGCGCTGGGACGGCCGCTGGCGCTGCAGGCCCTGCTGCTGGCACTGGTGCTGGGGACGGCGCTCGCGATGCATGCCAGCCCCTCGCTGCTGCTGTTCGTCGCGCTGGGCCAGTGCGGTTGTGCCGGCGCCGTGGTGGCCACCACGCTGGCCGTGTTCGGCGGCAAACCACTGCCGGGCTGGGGCATGGGCGTGCTGCTGACCGGCATGGGGCTGCTGGTGTCCGCAAGTACTTTCGTGCCGCTGTTCGCTACGCTGGGCCGGCATGCCCGCCCGCTGGAGGCGGGCAGCGTGGCCGGCCTTGCCGTCGCCTGGGCTACGGCAGCCATGGCGCTGCTGTGGCTGGCGCAACATGGCTGGCGCGGGCTGCGGCAACGACCGCATCCGTTCCTGATCCAGTGAATCGACCGACGCAACGGAGGAGACATCGCATGGAACCGATCGCTCGATGGCCCGGCAAAGGAAAGGCCCGGATGCTGCCCGCCCAGCAGGTACGCCGATGAGCTTCGCCAGCATCAAGAGCCTGCAGCGCGATTCCGGACTGCCGTTCGTCGCCGCATCGAACATCCTGCACGAGCAGACCCAGCTGGCGCGCAGGCACTACCGCGCCTGGTTCATGCTGGGAGGCATTGGCCTCGCGATCATGCTGACCAGCGCATTGGTTCTGTCCAGACCCTTCGCGAGCGCGGCGTTCGACGTCGCGGGGCCCTGCGCATGTCTATGTTCCGGTGTCGGGGAGCTGCTGGCCAGGCGCCGCGCCCAGGCGCCTATCGCGACTGCTGCCCGGGCCTTCGCACAGGCCGGCTGACCCACCCGTTTTCGCCGCAAAACCCGGACGCTGGGGGGCGTCCGTTTCTTCCAACGACACAAGGAACAGACGATGAAGAAGCAAGCCCTGCGATTGGCCACCGCGATCGGCCTCGCCCTCGCAGCCAACGGCGCGATCGCCGCGACCGGCGGCGCCGACGTCACCCGCGCCACGCTGGACAACGGCCTGCGCGTGGTGATCGTGCGCGACACGCTGGCGCCGGTGATCACCACGGAATTGAACTACCTCGCCGGCTCCGACGAGGTGCCCGCCGGCTTCCCCGGCACCGCGCACGCGGTGGAGCACATGATGTTCCGCGGCAGCCCCGGCCTGAACAAGGACCAGCTCGCGGCGATCGCGGCGAACATGGGCGGCGCGTTCAATGCCGACACCACGCAAAGCGTGACGCAGTATTACTTCGTGGCGCCGGCGCAGGATCTCGACGTGGCGCTGCACGTGCAGAGCCTGCGCATGCGCGGCGTGGACATGGCGCCGAAGGAATGGGAGAAGGAGCGCGGCGCGATCGAGCAGGAAGTCTCGCGCGACCTCTCCAGCCCCAACTTCAAGTTCTACACGCAGCTGCTGCAGCAGATGTTCGCCGGTACGCCGTACGC
>JAJZET010000139.1 GCA_021805685.1 Pseudomonadota bacterium | reverse complement strand
CCAGTGGCTACGCCGTGGCTGCCCACGTCGGGGCCGACGGCGCTGTCACGGATCGGCATATACCGGCCACTTCAGAGTCGGCGTAATCAGGCCAGCTGAGGCCGGCGGCGGCGCCGGTCGGAGTCGGCATATACCGGCCAGCGTGGAGTCGGCATATATCGGCCACGGCGGAGTCGGCATCAGTCGGCCAGTCCGGAGTCGGCATATACCGGCCAGCCGAGGCCCTTGAGGCGTCTCGAACCTGACCCTGCGGGCTACCTTCCCAAGCTTTGAGCTTGGCAGGAGGAGCCCGGTGGGACGCAGGAGGATCGAGATGTTTGAGTATCGACACGCGCTCGTGCGGCTTCGCGCGGGCGACACGGTGCGCGAGATCGCGCGCAACGGGCTGATGGGACGCGACCGGCTGGGCGCCTTGCGCGCGCTGGCGCAGGCGCGGGGATGGTTGTCGCCACAGGTTGAGCTTCCCGACGACGCGACGCTGGCGGCGGCGCTGGGCTCGCCCAAGCGCGCGGCCTCGACGGTGTCCAGCGTGGAGCCTCTGCGCGAGGTGGTGCAGCACTGGTTCGACGCCGGGGTGCAGGGGCGTGCCATCCACGCCGCGCTCAAGCGTGAACACGGCTTCACCGGCAGCTACTCGGCGGTGGTGCGCATGCTGCAGCGGCTGCGCCTGGAGCAACCGCCCGATGTGACGGTGCGCCTGAGCTTCGCACCCGCAGACGCCGCGCAGGTGGACTTCGGCGCCGGCCCCATGCTGCTTCACCCCGACGGACGCGAGCGCCGCACCTGGGCCTTCGTGATGACCCTGGCGCACAGCCGGCATCAGTACGTGGAGTTCGTCTGGGACCAGACGGTGGCCACCTGGCTGGGTTGTCACCGCCGCGCCTTCGAATGGTTTGGCGCCGTGCCGGCGCGAGTCATCGTGGACAACGCCAAGTGCGCGATCACCAAGGCGTGCAACCACGACCCGCTGGTGCAGCGCGCCTTCGCCGAGTGCGCTGAAGGGTATGGCTTTCGCATCGAGGCCTGCCCGCCGCATGATCCCCAGAAGAAGGGCATCGTCGAGTCCGGCGTGAAGTACGTCAAGGGCAACTTCCTGCCCACGCGAGCCTTCCGCGACCTGGCCGACCTCAACGCCCAGGCGCGCACCTGGGTGATGGAGGAAGCCGGCCGGCGCGACCACGGCACCACGCGCCAGCAGCCGCTGGCGCTGTTCGAGCGGGAGCGGCCGCTGATGCTGCCGCTGCCGGCGGTGGCGCCTGACTTGGGCAGCTGGCACCGCGTCACGGTGCACCGTGACTGCCACGTCAAGTTCGACGACGGCTTGTACTCGGTGCCCTTCACCCTGGTCGGCAAGGTGCTGTGGCTGCGCGCCACCGACTCCGCCGTGGCCCTGTTCGAGGACTACCGCCACGTGCATACCCACGCCCGCGTGCAGCGCCGCGGCGAGCGCCGCACGGTGAACGACCACATGCCGCCGCAGGCGCGAGCCTTCTTTGCTCGCGACCGCCACTGGTGCGTCGAGCAGGCCGGCAAGGTGGGGCCGCGCTGCGCCGAGCTGATCGAGGCGCTGCTCAGCGACCGCGTCTCCGAGCGGCTGCGCGCAGCCCAAGGCGTGCTGCAGCTGGGCAAGCGCTTCGGTCAGGAGCGATTGGAAGCCGCCTGCGCCCGGGCGATGGACCATGGCAGCCCGTACTACCGCACGGTCAAGACCATCCTGGCCACCGGCGCCGACCAGCAGCCGCCCATCGAGACCCACACCCCGAGCGCGTACCGCAGCGCGCGCTTCGCGCGCTCGGCTGCCGAGCTGTTCGAGCCGCCCAGTCTGCACTGATCTCACGCCGTCGGCGCGGCGGCCGCAGCCGCGGCCCGCACCCGGCGCTCTCCCAGCCGCGGCTGCGCAACCAGGAACCCTTGCATGAACCTCAACCCCATCCCCGAGCTGGCCCCCCAGCTCAAGCAGCTACGCCTCTCAGGCATCCTCGACTCGCTCGAAGCGCGCAACCGCCAGGCCATCGACGGCAAGCTGGCCTACACCGAGTTCCTTGCCCTGCTCATCGGTGACGAGGTCGCCCGGCGCGAGAACAAGAAGTTCTCCATGCGGCTGCGTCGCGCCCAGTTCCGCACCAACAAGACCCTGGAGCAGTTCGACTTCGACCGCCTCCCCAAGCTCAACCGCCAGCTCGTGCATGACCTGGCCAGCGGGCGCTACCTGCAGGAGAAGGCCCCGGTGCTCATCGTCGGCCCCAGCGGCGTGGGCAAGAGCCACCTGGCCCAGGCGCTGGGCCACTGCGCCGTGCGCCAGGGCGCCGACGTCGTGTTCGCCACCTGCGCCGGGCTGACGCAGACCCTGAACGCCGCGCGCGCTACCGGCGCCTACGAGCGCAAGCTCGCCACTCTGGCAAGGGTGCCGCTGCTCATCATCGACGACTTCGGCCTCAAGCCGTTGCGCGCCCCCGCCGACGAGGACCTGCACGACCTCATCGCCGAGCGCTACGAGCAGGCCGCCACCATCGTTACCAGCAACCTCGACTTCGACGAGTGGGACCAGGCCTTCGCCGCCAACCGGCTGCTCGCCGCCGCCACCCTCGACCGCCTGCGCCACAACGCCTACTGCCTGGAGCTCACCGGACGCTCGTACCGCGATCCGAAGGTGCCTCCGGCCTCGAAAAACACCCCTTCGAACAAACCCCAAAACCCGGCAAAATAACGTCCTTCAACAGGGTCGTTCGAGACCCCTCTCGGCACCGGCTCCACTGGCCGATATATGCCGACTCCGGGTGGCCGGATTACGCCGACTCGTGACACTCGCCCTCAGCGAGCAGGGCTTCGGCTGCGCCTGCGGCCAAGGGTGCGAGCACCGCGGGGTCCAGCGTGGCGACCTCGGTCGTCGGAAGGGGCTGGGGGACGGTCACGGCGG
>JAJZET010000010.1 GCA_021805685.1 Pseudomonadota bacterium | reverse complement strand
GCCGACCACGACAGCGTCAGCAGCTCCTTGGCGCGCGTGATGCCCACGTACATCAGGCGACGCTCCTCGTCGATGCGACCCTCGTCGATGGCGCCGTCGTGGGGCAGGGTGCCGTCCTCGCAACCGACGATGAAGACGAAGCGGAACTCCAGGCCCTTGGCGGCGTGCAGGGTCATCATGCGCACCGCGTTGCCCGGATCGTCGCGGTCGGCATGGCTGAGCAGGGCGAGCTGGGCGGCGAGGTCGCCGGCGCTGTCGCCCTTCTGCATGGCGCGGAACCAGTCGGTGAGTTCGCGCAGGTTGCCGAGCTTGCGCTCGCGCACGCTGGCATCGGGCGTGCTGGCGGCGAGCTGCGCCGCGTAACCGGTGCGCTTGAGGATGCGTTCGACCAGATCCGCCGCGCTCTCGTGCAGCGAGGCGCTGCGCAGTTCGTCCAGCAGCTCGGAGAACGCGGCCAGTGCCGCGGCCGGGCGCGGCGTGAGCTGGCGCAGCACGCCGTCGCTGCGGGTGGCTTCCAGCAACGAGCAATGCCTGGATTGCGCGAGCTGGCCCAGTTTTTCCAGCGTGGTGGAGCCGATCTCGCGCTTGGGGCTGTTGACCACGCGCAGGAACGCGGCGTCGTCGTTCGGGTTGGTGAGCAGGCGCAGGTAGCAGAGCACGTCCTTCACCTCGGCGCGGTCGAGGAAGGACAGCGCGCCGGTGAGGTGGTAGGGGATGCGCGCCAGGCGCAGCGCCTTTTCCAGCGGCCGTGCCTGGAAGTTGCCGCGGTAGAGGATGGCGATGTCGTGCCAGCGCGCCTTGTGCTTTTCCGCCAGCGTGGTGGCGAGCGCGGCCACCTTCTCCGCCTCATGGTCGGCCTCCTTGCACTCCAGCACACGGATCGGCGCGCCTTCCGGATGCTCGCTCCACAACTTTTTTTCGTGCGCGTGCGGATTGTTGGCGATCAGCGCATTGGCTGCGCGCAGGATGCGCTTGCCGCAACGGTAGTTCTGCTCCAGCTTGATCACGCGCAGGTTCGGCCAGTCGCGGCCGAGCTGGTCGATGTTCTCGGGGTTGGCACCGCGCCAAGCGTAGATGCTCTGGTCGTCGTCGCCCACGCAGGTGATGCCGCCGCGCTCGCCGGTGAGGGCCTTCAGCAGGCGGTACTGCGCATCGTTGGTGTCCTGGTACTCGTCCACCAGCAGGTAGCGCAGACGCTCGCGCCAGGCGTCGCGGCATTCGGCGTCGCTCTCGAGGATGCGCAGCGGCAGGCGGATCAGGTCATCGAAATCCACCGCATTGAAGGCGGCGAGACGCTGCTGGTACATCTCGTAGATCGTCGCCGCTTCCAGCTCGCGCGGCGCGCGCGCGGCGGACAGCGCCTCTTCCGGCGAAAGGCCGGCGTTCTTGGCGCGGCTCAGCAGGTTGCGGATGCCGAACAGCACGTCCGGCTTCGCACCCTTCGGCGCGAGCTCCTTGACGATGCCCTCGCTGTCGTCCGCGTCGAGCACCGAGAAGCCGCGGCGCAGGCCGGCGCGCGCGTGCTCGATCTGCAGGAACTTCAGACCCAGCGCATGGAAGGTGCATACGGTGAGCGCCGCGGCGTCCTCGCTGGAGACGAGCTTGCCGACGCGCTCGCGCATTTCGCGCGCGGCCTTGTTGGTGAAGGTGATCGCGGCGATCCGCGAGGCCGCCAGCTTCCGCCGCTGGATCAGGTGGGCGATCTTCTGCGTGATCACGCTGGTCTTGCCGGAGCCCGCGCCGGCCAGTACCAGCAGCGGCGTGTCGCAGTGTTCGACGGCGGCCTGTTGTTGCGGGTTGAGCATGGAGCGAGGCGATGCGTAAGGCGGTGGTCGATGGTAACAGAGCCACCGGTCGCGGCCCGGCGCGGTACCATGCGCGACCCGGCACCCGGCGCAGCATCATGGCCAAGCTCTACTTCTATTACTCGGCGATGAACGCCGGCAAGACCACCACGCTGCTGCAGAGCGCGTACAACTACCACGAGCGCGGCATGCGCACGGTGATCCTCACGCCGACGCTGGACACGCGTCACGGCGAGGGCGTGGTCGCGTCGCGCATCGGTCTCAAGGCGAGCGCGCGCCGTTTCTCCGGGGACGAGAACCTGCTCGCGCTGGTCGAGGCCGACATCGCCGCGCACGGCACGCTGAACTGCGTGTTCGTGGACGAGGCGCAGTTCCTCACCCGGGCGCAGGTGTGGCAGCTCAGCGACGTGGTCGACCGGCTGCACATCCCGGTGCTGGCCTATGGCCTGCGCACCGACTTCCGCGGCGAGCTGTTCGAGGGCAGCGGCTACCTGTTGGCCTGGGCCGACGAGCTGCAGGAGATCAAGACGATCTGCCACAGCGGCAGCAAGGCCACCATGGTGGTACGCGTGGACGGACAGGGGCGCGCGGTGACCGACGGCCCGCAGGTTGAGATCGGTGGAAACGACCGTTATGTCTCGGTAAGCCGCGCCGAGTTCAAGAAGATCACCGAAGGCCAGGGCCACCTGTGAAAATGGGCGCCCCCGCAATTTTTCGGAACGATTAACCGGCGCGGGCGGCTTCTTCGCCGGCGTCCTTCCATTCCAGGCATCCCCATGACCGAAACCGCCCCAACCCCCGAGTGGCCGCGCCCCTACTGGCAAGCCGGTGCCGACGAGGACGTGCTGCTGCAGTTCTACGTGTTCGGCAAGTTCGATCCGCACGAGCTGGTGATTCCGGCGCGGCGCTACGGCAGCCCTGGCTTGCCCGCGGGCGTGGACCTCAAGCGCTTCCAGAACCTGGAGCTGCGCAAGTGGGAGGGCTATCCGTTGTCCGGCACGCTGGGCGAGATCATGCGCGACGAGGCGCCCGAAGCCTACGAGCAGGCGCGCATCGCGCCCGACGTGCTGGTGGTACGCGGCCAGCTGCAGGATAGCCCCAGCCTCGACTACCT
>JAJZET010000280.1 GCA_021805685.1 Pseudomonadota bacterium | reverse complement strand
AATTGGCGGAGAGAGCGGGATTCGAACCCGCGATACGGGGATAAGCCGTATACACACTTTCCAGGCGTGCTCCTTCAACCACTCGGACATCTCTCCGCACGCAACCTGTTCGCCGCCCCAACTGCGGGCGGTGAAGAGGCGGAAGGATACCGGCCGCCACGGCCACTGACAAGCTCAGCCGGCATCCGCGCACGGCGGCAACGGTGCCGGCAGGGCGATGCGCTGCCCCGTTCCTGCGACCCGGTAGCCACGCGCCATCAATGCCTCGCCATCGGCGGCGCTGCCGTAGTGGTAGAGCAGCAGGCGGGCGCGCAATGCGGCATCGTATTCGCGCTCGATGTCGTCGATGCCGGTGTGCGAGGGGTTGCCGTGCAGCCCGCAATCGTGCGCGACCAGCGCGTCGCCGCCGGCGTACCGGCCCAGCGTCTCGGGAATCGGCCGCGTGTCGCCGGTGTAGGCGAAGCTGCCGGCCAGCGCGAGGCCGAATGCGGTATCGGGGCGGTGATGCCGCGCGGGGAACACATCGAACCACAGGCCGTCCAGCCAGAACCCGCGCGTGCACGGCACCAGGCGGAACGCCTCCCAGTAGTTCACGCCGCCCTCGGCCAATACGCCGGGGTAATCGGCCACGCGTGCCTGCAGCCAGGGCACCAATGCGGCGTGGCAGAAGATGCGGATGCTTCCGCGCAACGCTTGGTCGAACCACACGCGGGTGAACAGGCGCTCCATGCCGCCGATGTGATCCATGTGCGTGTGCGTGATGTAGATCGCGCGCGGCAGGTCGCCGTAGGTGGCGCGGTAGCGGTCCAGCGTGTCCGGGCCGCAGTCGACCAGCAGCAGCGGTTCGCCGTCGCGTTCCAGCACGACCGCCGAGGAGCCCAGCTCCACCGCGTGCGCCGCGCCCGTGCCGAGGAAATGCAGATGCCAGTTCATGCGCCGAAGGTCGTCTCGTAGGCTTCGATAAGGGGAGTCCACACGGTCGCGCGGAACGCCGCTTCGCCCCGCGCCGCGGCGCCCAGCTTGCGCAGCGAGCGCTGCAGCCGCGCGAGGTTGGCGAGCCGCCAGCCTTCGGCAAGGTCGCGCACGCGGCCGCGATCGAAGTCGATCAGGTGCAGCGCCGAAGACCCGACCAGCACGTTGTGCGCGTTGAGGTCGGCATGCCAGATGCCGGCGCGATGGAAACGCGCCACCAGCGCGCCGACCTCGCGTGCGAGTTCCGCGTCGAGCCGCCCGGCGGCCAGGCATTCGGCGAGCGTCGCGGTATCCACAATGCGGCGGGTGATCAGGTCGGCGCGGTAGAACAGGCCATGCCGCCGGTAACGCGCGGCTACCGGCGCTGGCCCGGGCAGACCCAGTCGCGCGATCTCGGCCAGCAGGCGAAACTCGGCGAAGCAACGCGTGGCGTCGGCGCCACGCCACAGGTAGCGGTCGCCCATCAGCCTGGCGACCAGGCCGCCTCGACGGTAGTGCCGCAGCACGCATTCGCCGGCCGGCGTGGCGATCAGCTGCACGCCGCCGCGGCCGCCGGACTGCGAGCGCAGCGCGCCGTGTTCGCGCCAGTAGTCCGGCACGAACCAATCGTCATCGACTTGTGGCGATGCCTCGGCGTCGAACAGAATCGCGCCATCGGCATCCATGTGCAGCTGTTCCCGCATCGATGCGGCCGTCCCTCACCCGATCAACTCCTGCGATTCTACATGCCCGTTCCCGCCTCGATTTGCCTGCTGCGCACCTCAGCCATCGGCGACGTCACCCATGTGGTGCCACTGGTGCGCACGCTGCAGGCGGCCTGGCCGCAAACCCGGCTCACCTGGATCGTGGGCAAGCTGGAACGCCGGCTGGTGGGCGACCTGCCCGGCGTGGATTTCGTCACCTTCGACAAGGCGGCCGGCTGGGCCGGCCTGCGCCAGGTGTGGGCGTCGCTGCGGAGCCAGCGCTTCGATGCGCTGCTGCAGATGCAGGTGGCGCTGCGCTCCAACCTGCTGAGCCTGGGCATCAAAGCGGATCGCCGCATCGGCTACGACGCGGCGCGCGCGAAGGACCTGCACGGCCTCGTCGTCAACGAGCGCATTCCCGCGCGCACGGGCGAACACGTGCTGGATGCCATCGGCAGCTTCGTCGAACCGATGGGCCTGAAGCAGACCGCAGTGCGCTGGGACATCCCGGTTCCCGACGAGGCGCAGGCCTGGGCGGCGGAGCAACTGCCGGGCAACACGCCCACCTTGCTGGTGAGCCCCAGTTCCAGCCATGCGCTGCGCAACTGGCGGCCGGAGCGCTACGCGGCAGTGATGGATCATGCCGCCACGCGTGGCTGGCGCGTCGCATTGACCGGCGGCCCCTCGCCGAACGAACGCGCGATGGCCGACGCGGTGCTCGCCGCCTGCAGGCACGCGCCGCTCGACCTCACCGGCAAGGACACGCTGAAGAAATTGCTGGCCTTGCTAGGCCGCGCGTCCCTGCTGCTGACGCCGGACTCCGGCCCCATGCACATGGCGAACGCGGTGGGCGCCAAGGTGCTGGGCCTGCATGCCGCCAGCAACCCGCATCGGTCCGGCCCCTACTCCGACCGCCGCTGGTGCGTGGACAAGTACGACGAGGCCGCGCGCCGCTTCCTCGGCAAGCCAGCCAGCGAACTGGCCTGGGGCAGCAAGATCGAGAAGCCGGGCGTGATGGACCTGATCGGCGTCGACGACGTGGTCGAACGCTTCGAGGCGGCCGCGCACGAACTCGGCCTGGCCTGAAAGCCCCTCCCCGCGCGGAGAGGGGCTGCGGCATCAGACGGCGCGGTAGTCCTGGTAGGACTTTTCCTCGACCAGCTGCGAGCCCAGCTTCACGTTGATCTCGCGCTTCACCGCCGCGCGCTCGTCGTTGCGGAAGTACACCGAGCGGGCCAGCTCGATGAATTCGGCGTCGAAGGCCTGCGCCTTCTCCTTGAGACGGATCGCGTCCTCGATGTCCCACAGCGCCTCGTTCACCGCGAGCAGGCGCGCGCGTTCGTCGGCAATGTCGGCCTTCGAGGCGGGGTGCGCCGCCCAGGTGGCGTTGAGCAGGTCGAGCTCGGTGCGCACGTTGGCCAGCTTGGCGGGATCGCCGATGCGCTGCGACTTGATTTCGAGGATGGTGATCTTGTCGATCAGCTCGCCGTAGGACACCGGGGTCTGGATCAGGCTCATGTCGTACTCCAGGTTCAGTTGGCGTGGGCGGGGTGGAAGGCCCCCCGGCGCACGAGTTCGCAGATGGTGCGCACGTCGCCGTCCAGCGCGCGGTCGCGGTGCAGGAAGTCGATCTGCTGGCGCAAGGCGGCATGGGCGCGGCGCACGTCGGCGCCGGCGTGGAAGTCGCTGCTGGCGGCCAGCGCCGCGGCCAGTTGCTGCGCCTCGGCGACGAACTGCTCGTGGTGCGGCTGGCCCTCGCGTGGCGCGTTGGACACCTTCGCCGCCAGCGCCTGCCAGCCACCGCGCTGGGCGAGGCGACGTGCGGCGTTGAGCATTTCCTGGCGATAGTCCAGCGCCTGTGCAGCGGTGTACAGCTCCAGCGCGATCACGTGGCCGAGGTCCTCGATCATCTCCAGCACGTGGCGCGCCTCGTTGGCGCCCATCGAGACGTGGTCCTCGGCGTTCGCGCTGGTCGGCACCGAATACACGCTGGCCGGATGCGCACGGGTGGCGAGGTCATTGACCAGCGCCGCGGCGGTGTACTGCACGATCATGAAGCCGGAATCGGTGCCGTCCTCGTTGCCGCTGAGGAAGGCCGGCAGGCCGTCGTTCGTCGCCGGGTCGACCAGCTTGTTGAGGCGGCGCTCGGAGATCGAGGCGAGCACCGGGATCGCCGCCTTCACGTAGCTCATCGCCAGCGCCAGCGGCATGCCGTGGAAGTGGCCGGCGGAAATCACCTGCTCCTCGATGAAGCGCGCACCTTCCGCATCCGGGAAGATCAGCGGGTTGTCGGTGACCGCGTTGAGCTCGATGTCGAACACGCGGCAGGCCTGCGCCCACGCATCGCGCACCGCGCCGTGCACCTGCGGCATGCAGCGCAGGCAGTAGGCGTCCTGCGGCTGGTGCTTCTTGCCGCCCTTGAACGGCAGGAAGCGCGCGTAGAACGCCTCCCGGCCGTGGCGCTGGTTGGCCGGCACCCAGTCCCAGCCGATGTCGAAGCTGAGCGCCTGGTCGTCCGGTTCGCTCCACGCCTCGGCCGTCCACGGCTTGAAGCGCGGCACCAGGTGGTAGGGGATGTCGAGCAGGGTCGAGCCCTGCAGCAGTTCGCGCACGTGCGCCGCCACGGCGACCTGGCCCGGATGCGGACGCAGCTCGTGCACCTCGGGGCGCAACGCGCCGCTGCGGCCGGCGAAGGCATCCAGCGTCATCGCCGCGGCAAGGTCGGCGGCGTCGAGCAGGCGCTCCAGGTCGTGCAGCGCCAGCGTGCCGGTGGCCAGCATCTGCGCGGTGCCGTTGTTGAGCGCCAGGCCTTCCTTGAACGACAGGCGCACGGGCTGCAGGCCGGCGCGCTGCAGCGCCTCGCCACCCGGCAGGCGCTCGCCTTGGTAGAACGCCTCGCCGCCACCCAGCAGCACGATGGCCAGGTGCGAGAGCGGCGCGAGGTCGCCGCTGGCGCCCACCGAGCCTTTCTCCGGCACCACCGGCACCACGCCGGCATTGAGCATCGCGGCCAGCGCTTGCAGCGTGGACACGCGGATGCCCGAATGCCCACGCATCAGCGTGTTGATGCGGATGGCCAGCATCGCACGCACGACGTCCTCACCGAACGGCTTGCCCACGCAGACGGCGTGGGTGGTGATCAGGTTGTGCTGCAGTTCTTCCAGCAGCGTGCCTTCCGGCACCTCGGTGCGGCTGCCCGGCAGCTCGTCGCGCACGCGATGCGCGCCCAGCAGCTTGTCGGCGTTGCTGCCGAAGCCGGTGGTGACGCCGTAGGTCGGTTCGCCGCAGTTGACCTTGTCGGCGAGGAAATCCGCCGCGCGCTGCACGCGTTCCAGCTGTTTCGCGTCCAGCGCCACCTTGGCGCCGTCGCGCGCCACCGCCACCAGCTGCGCCCGCGTGAGGCTGCCGCCGTCGAGAAGAATGGTTTTGCTCACAAATGCTCCAACAGGTAAATGCAATGACGGCACAGCTGGCGGCACGACCGTGGAGGGCCTCAGCCCATCGCCGCGGCCTGCTCCAGTTCCACCCGCAGCGTCTTGACCAGTTCCGCGCGCACCACCTCGAACTGGTCGCCGCGGCGCAGGTCCTTCACGGTGACCACGCCCTTGGCCAGCTCATCCTCGCCCAGCACCACGGCGAAGCGGATGCCGGCGCGATCGGCGTACTTGAACTGCTTGCCCAGCTTGCCGCCCTCCAGCACCACCTCGGTGGCGATGCCCGCGGCGCGCAGTTCGCCGGCCAGCGCCAGGTAGGCAGGCAACTGCGACTCGTCCATCTGCGTGACCAGCACGTCCACCGTGCTCTGCGCGGTACCGACGAGACCAGCCTCGCGCAGTTGCCAGTACAGCCGGCTGAGGCCGATCGAGATGCCCACACCGGGCAGGTGCGACTTGGTGTACTGGCCGGCGAGGTTCTCGTAGCGGCCGCCCGAGCAGATCGAGCCGATCTGCGGGTGCTCGTTCAGCGTGGTCTCGTAGACGGTGCCGGTGTAGTAGTCGAGGCCGCGCGCGATTGACAGGTTGAGCGCGTAATGCGTCTCCGGTACGCCGAACGCATGGATCAGGCCCAGCACTTCCTTCAGTTCGGCGCGCCCCTGCTCCAGCGCCTCGGGACCGGCGCCCAGCGCGTCGAGCGTGTCGTACGCGTCCTGCAGCGAGCTGGAGCGCACCTGCACGAAGGCGAGGATCTTCTCCACCGCCGCGGGCGAAAGACCAAAGCCCTCGCCAACGAGCGTGTCGCGCACGTGGTCGGCACCGCGCTTGTCCAGCTTGTCCACCTCGCGCAGCACCAGCATCTGCTGTTCGGGATCGGCTACGCCCAGGCTCTCGAAATAGCCGCGCATCAGCTTGCGGTTGTTGAGCTGGATGGTGAACGGGCCGATGGCCAGTTCGCGGAACACGCTGTAGATCACCGCCGGCAGCTCGGCGTCGTAGCGGATCGACAGGCTGTCCTTGCCGATCACGTCGATGTCGCACTGGTAGAACTCACGGAACCGGCCGCGCTGCGCGCGCTCGCCGCGGTACACGCGCTGCATCTGGTAGCGGCGAAACGGGAAGCTGAGGTCGCGCTCGTGCTCGGCCACGTAGCGCGCCAGCGGTACGGTGAGGTCGAAGCGCAGCGCCAGATCCGGGGTCGGAAATGCGAGTTTATGCATCTTCTGGATGAGCGATTCCATCGACTCATCAGCTTTGGAACCAGCAGCCAAAGCCGCCATTCTCCGCACAGCTTCCTCACCGGTGCTATCCAGCGCGCCGGTCGACTGCACGAAATACACCTGCCGCTCGGTCTCGCCGCCGGTCTTGGTCAGCAGCACGTCGGCGAATTCGATCGCCGGGGTCTCCACCGGCAGGAAACCGAAGCGCTCGTAGTTGCGACGGATGGTGTCGAGCATGCGCTGGAACGCGATCTGGTCGAGCGGCAGCAGCTCGAGCACGCCGGGCATGGTGCGGGCCGGGGTAAGCGCCATGGAAACCTCTGTGGACGGGGAAGGATTCGCCGCGCGGCGACAGCCGCCAAGATTAACAGATGGCCCCGCAGCCTCCGCGCCTGTCGAAGACCTGTTGCCAAGCCCCGCCGCCGTCATTAAGATACGCGGCTCCCACGGGGTGTAGCTCAGCCTGGTAGAGCGCTACGTTCGGGACGTAGAAGTCGCAGGTTCAAATCCTGTCTCCCCGACCAGAAACAAGCGAAAAGCCCGCCCCTGAAAGGCGGGCTTTTCCGTTGGCGTCCGTCCGAAATCCGGACGGACTCGCAGCCGGCGAATCATCACCACCTGTCTTCTAGCGCAACGCTGCGTGCAACCCGCCGACAACGGCGTCTGCGTGCGGACCCAATCCCAGCGTAGCCGTACCGTGCCGTTACGCCCAGGCCTTCGCATCCAGCGACATCAAGGGTTCGCCTCACCCGTATCCGCGTCCGCTCGCGCATGCTACGCGGGCCGACGCGGACCGCCACGCCACGGACAGCGGAACCACTGCGGTCGCATCGGCCACGTCGGCATGATCTGCCATGGGCATTGGGTACGCCTGGCCCACGGGTCGGGGCCTCGACCATCAGGAGGAATCAGAGCGCACTTATCACAGCAAGAACTCACGACCATAGCGCGGACGGTATTCTCTTTTGGACTATTTTGACGCGCTATTTACGGTGCGCTTCTGCACAGTTAGTGGCGCGATGACGCGAACCATCCACAAGGACGATTACCAACTGCTTCTGAGCCTCATGCAGCAGGTTCGGGAGGCGGTTGCGATTACCCAGGTGGAGCTGGCCCAGCGGCTTCGTACGACCCAGTCGTACGTCTCCAAGTGCGAGCGCGGCGAGCGCCGCATCGACATCATCGAATACATATCGTATTGCGAGGCGCTCGGTGTGGATGCAGGCGTGCTGATGGACCTGTTCCTCGATCACCGCGATTATCGCCGGGTCAGCGACGAGAGCATGGCCACCTCGATAGAGGCACTGATGCGCAGGAACAAGCGGCGGCAGCGCTTGCATGCACCGGGTTAAGCGGCGCCGGACTGGTCGTACGACGCCCTCCACGGGGGCTTGCACGCGCATGCGGCCACTGCCGGATGCGCCCGCTTCACGAAAGGCCCGCGAGATCCAGGCAATCCGGTGACATGGATCGCCTTTCGATATCCGGAGCC
Organism: Pseudomonadota bacterium; assembly: GCA_021805685.1. GTDB lineage: Bacteria > Pseudomonadota > Gammaproteobacteria > Xanthomonadales > Rhodanobacteraceae > Rhodanobacter_A. The sequence continues at coordinate 4,759 of JAJZET010000280.1, read as the reverse complement.
TCCTCGCAAAATCATTCGGCCACCGAGGCTTCCGCCAGCCGCCGCAGCGCCGGCGCCAATGCACGCGGCCTCGGGAAGTGGCGCGACGCGACAGCCGATCTTTCGGCAAGACAGGCCGCGCCTCCGCTGCCGACTGGCTCAAGCCAGGGGCTTGCCCACCCGTGCCCAGGCCGATACCGGATCGGAAGCCTTGCCGAACAGGAACCCCTGCGCCAGGTCACATCCCAGCGCCTTGGCCAGTGCAAGCTGCTCCGCGGTTTCGATGCCCTCAATGATGGTGCGAACCTGCAGGTTCTTCGCAATCGCCACGATCCCGCTGCACACGGCACGCGCGCGGTCGCTGACGAACAGGTCGCGGGTGATCGCCTTGTCGATCTTCAGCGCATCGATGGGCAGGCGATGCAGGTAGCTGAGCGAGGAGTAGCCGCTGCCGAAGTCGTCGATGAGGATGTCGAATCCGGCCTCTTTCAGCTCCTGCAGAACCCGGGCGCCATGGGCGATGTCGGCGATCAGGTCGTTCTCGGTGACTTCGAAGGCAATCTTGATCGACTGGGCGCCGGCCATGGCATGGCCGCAGGTATCCTGCACGCTCCTGACGAAGTCCCGGTCGGTCAGCTGGAGCGGCGAGACATTCACGGTGATGAACAGGCCGGCGCTCGCCGCGCCGGCCCAACGCGTGGCCTGTGTACATGCATCGCGCAGCACCTTCTTGCCGATCGCGGAGATAAGTCCGCAGCGCTCGGCGATGGGGATGAACTTCGACGGCGCGATGGGACCGCGCAGCGCATCGTTCCAACGCAGCAGCGCCTCGAAGCCAGCGACCTGTGACGTCGCCAGGTCGACGATCGGTTGATAGTGCAGCTCCATCGCACCATCGGCGAGCGCGGCCGGCATCGCCCGCTCGATCTCCCGGAGCTCGCGCGCCACGTCTCCCAGCTGCTTGCTGTAGTAGCTGACAGCGCCCTCAGCGATCGTGGTCGCACGCAGCGCGATCTGCGCCGACTCCAGCAGTGACTGCGGCGTGTCGCCGCCTTCCGGCCAGAACGCGACCCCCAGGCGCATCGGCGGACCGGCATCGGCAGCCCCCGGGTCCACCGCCGCGGCATCGGCCACCGCATCGAGCCAGTCCCGCGTGGAGGCGTGGTCCAGGCCGGGAGCGACGAGGATCCCCAGTGACGGGCCGGGCAGGAGCGCCATCTCGATCGCCTCGCCGAACCGCGATGCAATGCGCTGGGCCAGTTGGATGGCATGGGCCTTGGCGGAGATCAGGCTACTGCCAGGCAAAGCGCTGTCACTGCCAATATCCAACAGGCAGACGCCCACGATGGAGTCTTTGCGCTCGGGGTCGTGCAGGGCGCGGCGGACCCTGTCGTAGAAGTGGGCTTCATTGGGCAGGCCGGTGCTCGCGTCATGGCTGCGCGCATGTTGCAAGGCCGATTCGGTCTGGATGATGCGCGCGCCCAGCTGGACGTCCTGTGCGATCTGGCCCAGCAACCGGTAGGTCGATTCTTCGAGCAGCCGGGCGTCGTCGAACGCGAAAGCGATGATGCGCTTGTGGCCGTCGTAGGTGTGGCCCAGCGGGATCGCCACCGTCGCCCCCGTGCCACCGTCGTCGGCCGCAAGCACCGTTTCAATGTGCCAGGAGTGGGCGGCCCGGTCGGCAGCGCGCTGCAGTTGGCTCTGCTGGCCCGCAGCATCAGGCGGCGTGACGCTGGAGGCGAGCGTGAGGGGAGGACAGTCGCCCGGTTCCTTCGGCTCAAAGATACCGGCGGCGCGCACGCCCCCGACATCCACCGCAAGACGGCAGACCTCCCCCAAGAACGCACCATCATCATCGCGCGCACCGGCCGCGTCGCCGATCACGCCGAGCAATTCGTGCAGACGGTTGGTCTGCCGGAGCAGGTCCAGCGACCGCGTGCGGCGGGCGTACTCCTGCTCCAGCGTCTCGGCCATCTTGTCCAGTGCGAAGGCGACCTGGGTGAGCTCGTCGCGCTTGGTGCGCAGGCCGGTGCGCGCGGCAAGGTCACCGCTGGAAAGGCGGGTGATGGTGCGCATGATCGCGCCGGCGGGCACGGCGATCATCTGCCGTCCGAAGGTGGCGCCCACCGTGAGCAGCAGCACCAGGGCGCAGGCCAGCCATACCGTGTTGTGCTGCCGCGACACGTAGGCATCGGAGTAGACGATGGACTTGGGCAGCTCGATGCGAAGCACGCTGGGCAGCCCGTGGTGGATCAGCCGAAGCGTGGCCTTGATGCTTTGTTCGTCGCTTTGCAGCAACAAGTCGCCGGCTGGCGACGGAGCGTCATTGGCTGCCGGCGGCGCAATGCCGTAGCCGAGGTCCTTGCTCCTGACATGGATCAGATGCCCGGCGGGATCGTGCAGGTCGATACTGATCCGCGCGCCGTCGCGGGAAGGGCCGAGGCGCTCGAGCGGCGAATAGGGCGTGGCGATCACCGCGATCGAGCCGGACGCCGCGGTACCAACGGTCCGCCGGGCCGACACGAGCATCATCGGGTAGCCGTGATATGCCGCCACCAGGGTGCTCTGTGCGTCGCTCCGGCCATGGGTCAACCGGCCGATCGCCGCATGCATGGCATCGAGCCAGGCGGCCGCGGCAGCGCCCTGGCGGGCCGAGCAGATGGCCTCGCCAGCGGGCGACACGATGGCGATGATCGCGTAGTCCGGATGCATCTTGGCCAGCGTCGACAGCATGGACGGGCACCGGCTGCCGCCCTCGGCGCTGCTTCGCACCAGCAGATCGGTGTCGAACAGCAGGTCGTCCACCGCGTCGGCGTAGTCGCTCTTGCTGTGGCTGAGTGTCTGATAGAGCGCCTGCCGGGCGTTGGACTCCTGCACCCGGCTGAGATTAAGCCCGTCCGCCACCGCCACCAGCAGCCCCGGAAGCGCGGCGAGCACAGTGAGGATGAGCACGCGGTCCCTGAGGCTTCGGCCGATGTTGCGCACGCCTGACAGCCATTGGACGATCGCCGAGAAAGGCGAGGGACTGGATCGGCGTGGCGACGTCGCTTTGGCCATGATGGGGCGCTCTTCAGTTCGAACCAGCCACGAGGTTGCGGCCCTTGCGCTTGGCCTGGATGAGCGCCTGGTCGGCCAGCAGGTAGAGATCGGTGAATTTCTCGTCTCCTCGGAGCTGGGCGATGCCCGCCGACACGGTCAGGCGATGCTCGGAATGCCACGGGGCACTGGCATCGGTCGCGGTCACGCAGCGCAACACCCGCTCCACGATGTGGCGGGCCTGCTCGGCGTCGGCACCATTGAACAGCACCATGAACTCGTCCCCGCCGATCCGCGCGCACAGGTCCGCCTCGCGCAGTGCAGAGGTAAGCGCGCGCGAAACGTGCTGGATCGCGAAGTCCCCTGCCCCGTGGCCCCACTCGTCGTTGATCCGCTTCATGTTATCGATATCAACCATAGCCACGCAAAGATCGGTTTCGCCAAACGCGGCGCGCTTCATCTGCGCCTTCGCCAGCGACTCGAAAATGTCGCGTTGCAAAAGCCCGGTCAGCGGATCCCGAAAAGCAATGGCAGTGACGGCCGCGGTGGTCGCCAGCAGATCGCGGGAGAACAGCGTGGATACCGTGGTCACCACCGCGAAGCTGCAGATGAAGTCGAGGTTGTCGGTGCGATTCAGGTCGCGCGTATCGTGCAGCGAGAAGCACGCGATCAGCAGCACGCCGGCGACGCCGAGCACGTAGGCAAAGCCGCGTCGGGGCGGGTGCATGAAAAGGATCAGCGGCGGCACGATGAAGGCCCAGGCCATGCCCGTGCGCATGTCCACCTGCAGCACCACGAATCCCGCCACCATGGCCACCAGCAGGTGGGTCGCCAGGCGCGCGTTGCGCCCGAGGGTGAGGGCGGCATTGGCGAAGCACGCCAGGGCAAGGCCGATGGCCGCAGCCAGCCAGGCTTCGTTTTGCCGGATGTGAACCGTGATCGGCTCTGCAATGGAGACGACGCCCAGCGCGGCCGAGAGCAGGCCGCAGATCGCATGGCGGTGCCTGGTAATGAGGGTCTCGATGTCTGCCAGTCGATCCTTGGGGCGGGCCGATGATGCGGCGTCGAAGGCGGTGCATTTCTTGCCAGTTCGTGGAACTGAGTGCGCTGTCATATGAAGCTGGGAAATCCGGTGGTTGTGCTTAACGGCGAGCCCGCCTAGCGGGAATGCAATCCCCCCGCGGGCAACATGATCGGACAGTCTTGGTGCGGGCTTGGCCGGCAGCATGCCCAGGCAGCACAAGGCGGGAGGTGCCAGGCGCCCGCATCGCGAGACCAGGTGCCCGGCGCGACCCGGCGGGCCGCCTGCTGACCGGACGAGGTGGGGCCATGGCGACGGGCTCGCTCTCGGTGGGTCGATATCGTTTCGCTCCAAGGTATGCGTCATGCGTTGGCCACCGGTGGCTTGGTGGGGCGAAGGGCATTGCTTCCTGCGTACTCGACCTCATCGGCTTCCACCTCGGCGGCATTGCCGGGACCGTTCCGAATACCCCGGTCGACCGTGGCCCCATATAGCGGCATCTTGCCCTTCATCTTGAGGGGAAATAGTCCGAATTGGAATATCCGGCGCACCGGTAGCGCCGTGCACCCGCGGTTGATGCGCATCGCCCATGCATGGCTGGGCGGATGCGGCGTGATTACGTCAAACGGAAAAAGCCGCCATCCCTGGCGGCTTTCTCGTCTCCGGGCACTTCGCGCAGATCGTGCTCAGGACTTCGAGTCCGTCGCATCCGGCATCCGGCCG
>JAJZET010000077.1 GCA_021805685.1 Pseudomonadota bacterium | reverse complement strand
TCGGCCTCGGATTCAGCGGCGGCCAGTACGAAAAGCGCTACGGCAAACCCTGAAGCGGCGTCCCCGCTCCCGACCGACGGCGGCTGGCGATGCCCGGGCTCTTCGGCGAGTCCGGAACCGGATCGCGCTCGCGTGATGATATCTTTATGATATCTTTCACTCACGATCCGGGGGTCTGCCATGAACGAACGCAAAGGTCTTTCGCTGTCCGGCATCCCGATGCTGCTGGTGTCGCTGCTCGCCCTGTCCGGCATCGCCGCGCTGTTCCTCGACGGGCTCGACCGCCAGGACGCGGGCGCCGGCATCACGGCGGTGGTGCTGTTCGCGCTGTGGATGTTCCTCAACAAGGGTTTCTTCCAGGTGCAGCCGAACCAGGGCCAGGTGCTGCAGCTGTTCGGACGCTACGCCGGCACCGCGCGCGACGAGGGCCTGCGCTGGACCAATCCGTTCTACGCCAAGCGCAGCTTGAGTCTGCGCGTGCGCAACTTCGAGTCGTCCAAGCTCAAGGTCAACGACTTCGACGGCAACCCGATCGAGATCGCCGCCGTGGTGGTCTGGCAGGTGGTCGATACCTACGAGGCGGTGTTCCAGGTCGACAACTACGAAAACTACGTGCAGATCCAGTCCGAATCCGCGCTGCGGCAGATGGCGCAGAGCTATCCCTACGACGCCCACGACGACAGCAAGCCCTCGTTGCGCAGCCACGGCGAGGTGATCAATACGCACCTGCGCGACGAGATCCAGACCCGCCTCGGCAAAGCCGGCGTGCAGGTGGTCGAGGCGCGCATCAGCCACCTCGCCTATGCGCAGGAGATCGCCCAGGCGATGCTCCAGCGCCAGCAGGCCGGCGCGATCATCGCCGCGCGCATGCTGATCGTCGAAGGTGCGGTCAGCATGGTCGAGATGGCCCTGCAACGCCTCGAGCAGGGCGGCCAGGTCAAGCTGGACGAGGAGCGCAAGGCGTCGATGGTGTCCAACCTGCTGGTCGTGCTGTGCGGCGAACGCGGTACCCAGCCGGTAGTCAATACCGGCACGCTCTACAACGGTTGAGCACCGGTGCCGGATCGCTTCCGACAACCTGCGTCAGGTACGGCCGGCCGCGGACTGCGGTCTTCCGCTGCGCGTGCCGGCCACTCCGTGCAGGTGCTGCCGCGATCGCCTCCGGAGTCCGCATGAGTGCCGACAAGAAAGCCTATCCGCTGCGCGTCAATGCCGATGTACTGGCCGCCATGCAGCGCTGGGCCGACGACGAGCTGCGCAGCCTCAACGCGCAGATCGAATACGTGCTGCGCGAGGCGTTGCGCAAGGCCGGCCGCTTGCCGGCCAGTGCATCGCGCAAGCGCGGCAGCGAATGATCCGGCCAGCGCCCGCCCTTCGAACAGGAGACCGACCGTGGCTGCATGGGACTACAAAGTCGTCAATCTGGTGCTGGTGAAGAAGTGCTCGTTGATGGGTCGACTGGAACCGGGTGCGCTTCCCGACGACGACCCCATGGTCAGGGAAATGCGTGACCTCGGTACTCTGGGCTGGGAGCTGGTCGGCGTGCACAACGAACCGCCGTATATTGGCGTTACCCTGTTCTTCAAGCGCCCGCGCTGAGCGGGCGCCCACGGCCCGCTGCGGGTCCCGCCACGGAGGAAAGACAATGAACGCACGATCCATGCTGATACCCGCGCTCGGTCTCGGCGCAGCGCTGCTGGCGGGCGCTCCCGTACTGGCGTCCAAGGTGGCGAATCGACCCGTGATGCCCGCCACTGCCCCCGCGGCGGTCGCCGGCAGCATGGCCGCCGAACACGGCGCAGCGGCTGCGGCCGTGGATGCGATGGCCGCAGGCCGCTGGACCGATGCCTCACACGGGTTCGACGCCGCCATGCAGCAAGCGGCCCCGCCCGCCGCAGTGGAGAAAATCTGGCAGCAGTTGGTCGCGCAGTACGGACCCTACCGGGGCCACGGCGCCGCCAGCGACCTGCCGGCACCGGCGCCCTATCGCAACGTGGTCGTACCGGTGACCTTCGGCAAACAGGTGGTCGGCATGCAGTTCAGCTATGGCGCGCAGGGCGCGGTCGCCGGCCTGCATCTGGTCCCGCCGCCAACCTGAGTTCCCGGCTGATGGCGGATTCACCGCGATCCATGGACCATCCCCACCCGGTCCCGCCGCCGCGCAGCGCCGATCGAACAGTGCTGCTGCGGCGCGCGCGTGCACTCGGCGTGCCGGCCGACTACGGTCGCGTGCGCGGACTGCCGCCGATGCGCGAACCGCAGCGATTGAGCTTCATCGGCCATGATGTCAACGGCCGTCCGCAATGGCTCGCACCGCGCGCGGCCACGGCGCTGCGCCGCCTGCTCCGGGCCTCGGCTGCGGACCGGGTCACGATCGACCTGGTGTCGGCATTTCGCACCATCGAGTACCAGCTCGAAATCCTCGAACGCAAATGCGCGCGCGGACAATCGATCGACGAGATCCTGCGCGTCAGTGCCGCACCGGGTTACAGCGAGCACCATTCGGGCCGCGCCGTCGACCTGACCACCCCCGGATACGTGCCACTGGAAGAGGTCTTCGAGCACTCGTCGGCGTTCGCATGGCTGCAGCGGCACGCGGCGGACTTCGGCTTCCGGATGTCGTACCCGCGCGGCAACGCACACGGGATCGCGCATGAGCCGTGGCACTGGTGCTGGCACGCACGCTGAAGTCCGGCCCGAACCTTCCCTGGTGCGTGGTACCGGCCCGCACATCCTTGTGCGTGCGCTCGCCGGCGCGAGATGCGCTTCAACGCATCTCGCGTCAGTTCCCGGCTCGCCCGTGGCACTGGTGCTGGCACGCGCGCTGACGTCTGGCCCGAACCTTTCCCGTTGCGTGATGCCGGCTCCTGTTCGCAAGGGCAGTGCAGGCCGGGCATGACCTGCCACCACCCGCTTCGCCACCGCAAGCAGCATG
>JAJZET010000026.1 GCA_021805685.1 Pseudomonadota bacterium | reverse complement strand
AGGATCAGCAGCTTCGGCTCGTTCATCATCGCGCGGGCGATCATCAGGCGCCGCTTCATGCCGCCGGAGAGCATGCGTGCCTGGTGCTGCGCCTTGTCCCACAGGCGCAGCTCCTTCAGGTACTTCTCCGCGCGCTCCATCGCGATCTTGCGCGGGATACCGTAGAAGCCTGCCTCGTTGACGCAGATGTCGAACGGTTTCTCGAACTGGTTGAAGTTGATCTCCTGCGGCACCAGGCCGATCAGGCGCATCGCCTCGCTGCGTTGCTTGTTGACCGAGATGCCGAACACCTGCGCGTCGCCGCCGCTGGAATTCACCAGCGAGGAGAGGATGCCGATCAGGGTGGACTTGCCGGCGCCGTTGGGGCCAAGCAGGGCGAAAAAGTCACCGGGCTGCACGGTCAGCGAGACGCCCTTGAGGGCCTCCACGCCGTTGCCGTAGGTCTTGCGCAGGTTGTCGACGACGAGTGCGGGGATGGAACTCATGGGCTGCACCGGAATGGGCGAGCCTCCTATTATAGCGGGCCAACCTTCGCCGCCCGGTGCCTCCGGGTGCACGCACCGTTTCCGGAATCCAATTCATGGCCGACCATTTCCAGCTACGCCTCGTCGACAGCCGCATGCTGGCGCCCACCGTGCGCCACCTCGCGTTCGAGCGCGCGGATGGCCAGCCGCTGGCCTTCGTGCCCGGGCAGTTCCTGCAGATCCACTTCCAGTACGACGACGGCACGCCCACCAAGCGCAGCTACTCGGTGGCCACCGTGGGCGAGGGCAGCTCCCCGGGCGTGTCGGTTGAAGCCGGGCGCATCGAGATCGCGGTGAGCTACGTGGAGGGCGGCGCGGCCACCCGGCTGCTGGGCGAACTGCCCGTCGGCGGCACCGTCGACGCCAGCGGCCCCTACGGCCGCTTCTGCCTGCAGCCCGGCGACGTGCACCCGCGCTACCTGCTGCTCGCCACCGGCACCGGCGTCACGCCGTACCGTGCGATGCTGCCGCAGATCGAGAAGCTGCTGGCGCAGGGCGGGCGCGAAGTGGTGCTGCTGTACGGTGCGCGCAACGAAACCGAGCTGCTCTACGGCGAGGAATTCGAGGCCTTCGCACAGGCCCACCCCGGCTTCACCTTCCACGGCTGCCTGAGTCGCCAGCCGCGCGCCGTGCCGCGTGCGTCGGACCGCAGCGGACACGTGCAGGGCGCGCTGGTCGAACTGGCGCCCAGCGCCGCGCGCGACATCGCCTACCTGTGCGGCAACCCCAACATGGTCGATGCGGCGTTCAACGCGCTAAAGGAATACGGCCTGCCGGTGCCGCAGATCCGCCGCGAGAAGTACATCTCGTCGCGCTGAGCATGCGTGGCGCGCGGGAAACCGCGACAATGCCCCGTTAGCTCGCGTCATTCCCCTTGCCGCCAGAGAGTCCGCCGACATGTCCGACACGCCGAAGATCATCTACACCCTCACCGACGAAGCGCCGTTCCTCGCCACGGCGTCGCTGCTGCCGATCGTGGAGGCGTTCGCCGCCACCGCCGGCATCGCGGTGGAAACGCGGGATATCTCGCTGGCCGGGCGCATCCTGGCGCAGTTCCCGGACCGCCTCAAGGACGGCCAGAAGATCGGCGACCACCTCGCCGAGCTGGGCAAGCTGGCCACCACGCCCGACGCCAACATCATCAAGCTGCCGAACATCAGCGCCTCGGTGCCGCAGCTCAAGGCCGCGATCAAGGAACTGCAGGCGCAGGGCTACGCGCTGCCGGACTACCCGGACGTGCCGCAGGACGACGCCGAGAAGGATGCCAAGGCGCGCTACGACAAGGTCAAGGGCAGCGCGGTGAACCCGGTGCTGCGCGAAGGCAACTCCGACCGCCGTGCGCCGCTCTCGGTGAAGAACTACGCGCGCAAGCACCCGCACAAGATGGGTGCTTGGAGCAAGGATTCGCAGACCCACGTGGCGCACATGGACGGCGGCGACTTCTACGGCAGCGAAAAATCCGTGGTGGTGGACGCGCCGACCGCGGTGAGGATCGAATGGTTCGGCAAGGACGGTTCCAGCAAGGTGCTGAAGGAGAAGATCGCGCTGAAGGCCGGCGAGATCCTCGACGCCGCGGTGATGAGCCGCAAGGCGCTGGCCGCCTTCATCGACGCGCAGATCGCCGACGCCAAGGCGCAGGGCGTGCTGTTCTCGGTGCACCTCAAGGCCACCATGATGAAGGTGTCCGATCCCATCCTGTTCGGCGTGGTGGTCAACGAGTTCTACAAGGACGTGATCGCGAAGCATGCCGAGGCGCTCAAGCAGGCCGGCTTCGACGCCAACAACGGCATCGGCGACCTGTACGCGCGCCTCGGCAGCCTGCCGGCGGAGACGCAGGCGGCGATCAAGGCCGACATCGCAGCCGAATACGCCCGGCGCCCGCAACTGGCGATGGTGAACTCCGACAAGGGCATCACCAACCTGCACGTGCCCAGCGACGTGATCATCGACGCTTCGATGCCGGCGATGATCCGCGACTCCGGCAAGATGTGGAACGCCGAGGGCAAGCTGCAGGACTGCAAGGCCATCATCCCCGACCGCAGCTACGCCGGCGTGTACGCGGCCACCATCGCCGACTGCAAGGCGCATGGCGCGTTCGATCCGGCCACCATGGGCAGCGTGCCCAACGTGGGCCTGATGGCGCAGGCGGCCGAAGAGTACGGCTCGCACGACAAGACCTTCCAGATCCATGTCGACGGCGTGGTGAAGGTGATCGACGAGGCCGGCACGGTGCTGCACGAACACGCGGTCGAAGCCGGCGACATCTGGCGCGCCTGCCAGACCAAGGACGCGCCGGTGCAGGACTGGGTGAAGCTCGCCGTGTCGCGCGCGCGCCTCAGCAACACGCCGGCGGTGTTCTGGCTCGACCCGCAGCGCGCGCACGACCGTGAGATCATCAAGAAGGTCGAGCGCTACCTCAAGGACCACGACACCGC
>JAJZET010000067.1 GCA_021805685.1 Pseudomonadota bacterium | reverse complement strand
GGGCCGACCAGAAGCCGTGGGCGGCCGAGATCTCGTGCGCCCCATCCTCCTGCTTCAGCAGCTTCCATGCGATGGGCAGCAACAGCATGCCGCCGAGCAGCATCAACGCCGGCAGTTCCAGCAGCCAGATCACCACGGCGCTGAGTGCAATGCGCACCGCCACGGCGCCGAACGTGCCCCACAGCACCGCGCGCTTCTGCAGCGCCTTAGGCAGGTTGCGTGCGGCCAGCGCGATCACGATGGCGTTGTCGCCGGCCAGCACCAGGTCCAGCAGCACGATGGTCAGCAGGCCGGAGAGGAATTCGGTGGGTGCCATGTCTCGGTCTCTGCGCGTAGGACAGATGCAGCGACGTCGGGCACGCGCGGCCCGCCGTTACCGCAAAAGTCTCGTCCCCGGCAGTGCCGCTGCAACGACCGGGGCGGTGTTCCGCCCGTGATGACGACCGCTGCAAGGACGCCCGGTGCAGTGGCGTCCCGAACTACTCCCTTTTGGGATCAGTACCGGGCCATGGTCGATGCGCCCTGCGTGCCAGTCAAGTCGACGTCTCCAAGCAAGGGGACGTCACTCGCTAAAATATCGAACCAAAGTATCAGCCGCGCGTTCAATCCAAGGGTTCCTGATGTCCATCAACACCGCCTACCGACAACCCCTTCCCGGCACCTCGCTGGATTACTTCGATGCGCGCGCCGCGGTGGAGGCGATCCAGCCCGGTGCCTATGACGCGTTGCCCTATACCTCGCGCGTGCTGGCCGAGAACCTGGTGCGCCGCTGCGATCCGGCGATCCTCGCCGAGTCGCTGAAGCAGATCATCGAACGCAAGCGCGAGCGCGATTTCCCGTGGTTCCCCGCGCGCGTGGTGTGCCACGACATCCTCGGCCAGACCGCCCTGGTCGACCTGGCCGGCCTGCGCGACGCGATCGCCGAGCGCGGCGGCGACCCGGCCAAGGTAAATCCGGTGGTGCCGGTGCAGCTGATCGTCGACCACTCGCTGGCGGTGGAGTGCGGCGGTTTCGATCCGGAGGCGTTCACCAAGAACCGCGCGATCGAGGACCGCCGCAACGAAGACCGCTTCCACTTCATCGAGTGGACCAAGCGGGCCTTCGAGAACGTCGACGTGATCCCGCCGGGCAACGGCATCATGCACCAGATCAACCTGGAGAAGATGTCGCCGGTGGTGGGCGTGCAGGACGGCGTGGCCTATCCGGATACCTGCGTGGGCACCGACAGCCACACGCCGCACGTCGATGCGCTGGGTGTGATCGCTGTCGGCGTCGGCGGGCTGGAGGCCGAGAGCGTGATGCTCGGTCGCGCCTCGTGGATGCGCCTGCCGGACATCATCGGCGTGGAGCTCACCGGCAAGCGCCAGAGCGGCATCACCGCCACCGACATCGTGCTGGCACTCACCGAATTCCTGCGCAAGGAGAAAGTGGTCGGCGCCTACCTGGAATTCCGCGGCGAAGGCGCGGCCAGCCTCACCCTGGGCGATCGCGCCACCATTTCCAACATGGCGCCGGAGTACGGCGCCACCGCGGCGATGTTCTTCATCGACGAGCAGACCCTGGACTACCTGCGCCTGACCGGCCGCAGCGACGAGCAGGTCAAGCTGGTGGAGACCTACGCCAAGGCCGCCGGCCTCTGGGCCGACTCGCTGGCCCGTGCGCAGTACGAGCGCACGCTGACCTTCGACCTGTCCTCGGTGGTGCGCAACATGGCCGGCCCGTCCAACCCGCACAAGCGGCTGCCGACGTCCGACCTCGCCGCGCGCGGCATCGCCGGCACGTGGGAAGAAACGCCCGGGCAGATGCCGGACGGCGCGGTGATCATCGCCGCCATCACCAGCTGCACCAACACCAGCAATCCGCGCAACGTGATCGCCGCCGCACTGCTGGCGCGCAATGCCAACGCGCGCGGGCTCACCCGCAAGCCGTGGGTGAAGAGCTCGCTGGCCCCCGGTTCCAAGGCGGTGCAGTTGTACCTGGAGGAAGCGAAGCTGCTGCCGGAGCTGGAAAAGCTCGGCTTCGGCATCGTCGCGTTCGCCTGCACCACCTGCAACGGCATGTCCGGCGCGCTCGATCCGGCGATCCAGCAGGAGATCATCGAGCGCGACCTGTATGCCACCGCGGTGCTGTCCGGCAACCGCAACTTCGACGGCCGCATCCATCCCTACGCCAAGCAGGCCTTCCTCGCCTCGCCGCCGCTGGTGGTGGCCTATGCCATCGCCGGCACCATCCGCTTCGACATCGAGCGCGATGCGCTGGGCCATGACGCCGACGGCCGGCCGGTGACGCTGAAGGACATCTGGCCGTCCGACGAGGAGATCGACGCGATCGTCGCGGCCAGCGTGAAGCCCGAGCAGTTCCGCGCCGTCTACGAGCCAATGTTTGCCCGCACCGGTCGCGGTGGTACCCGCGCCGCGCCGCTGTACGACTGGCGCCCGCAGAGCACCTACATCCGCCGCCCGCCGTACTGGGAGGGCGCCCTCGCCGGGGCGCGCAGTCTCACCGGGATGCGCCCGCTGGCGGTGCTCGGCGACAACATCACCACCGACCACCTATCGCCGTCCAACGCGATCCTGCGGACCAGCGCGGCGGGCGAGTACCTGGCGAAGATGGGCCTGCCGGAAGAGGACTTCAATTCGTACGCGACCCACCGCGGCGACCACCTCACCGCGCAGCGCGCCACCTTCGCCAACCCCACGCTCATCAACGAGATGGCCGTGGTCGATGGCGAGGTGAAGAAAGGTTCGCTGGCACGCGTCGAACCGGAAGGCAAGGTGATGCGCATGTGGGAAGCGATCGAGACCTATATGCAGCGCAAGCAGCCGCTCATCGTCATCGCCGGCGCCGACTACGGCCAGGGCTCGTCGCGCGACTGGGCCGCCAAGGGCGTGCGGCTGGCCGGCGTGGAGGCGATCGCGGCCGAAGGCTTCGAGCGCATCCACCGCACCAACCTGATCGGCATGGGCGTGCTGCCGCTGGAGTTCAAGCCCGGCACCAACCGCAAGACGCTGGGCATCGACGGCAGCGAGACCTTCGACGTGGTGGGCCAGCGGACGCCGCGGGCGGACCTCACGCTGGTGATCCATCGCAGGAACGGCGAGCGCGTCGAGGTGCCGGTGACCTGCCGGCTGGATACCGCCGAGGAAGTGTCGATCTACGAAGCCGGCGGTGTGCTGCAGCGCTTCGCGCAGGACTTCATCGAGGCGTCGCAGGCGGCATGAGCCGGGGCGCGGAACCGCGTTTGTTTTTCATGGCCATGCCGCCGCAGGCACGGGTGGATGACATCGGTGCTCTGCTGGAGCGGTTCGGTCTGGATAAACGCCTGGGAAGCGCCCTGTTTGCACTGGCGAACCTGCATCAGTCGTTTTCCGAGCGCATCTTTTTGCCGACCAATGAAGACTGTGCGGCGTTGCTGCGGGTGGGCGCAGCCGTTTCCGCGGCCTCGTGCACGCTGCATTTCAACCGCATCGAGGGGGCGGTCGGCGTGCCGGGCCGGATTCATTGGACGATGCGTGCACGTGGCGTCCCGAAGGCGTTCACTGCCTTGCTGCAGGAGATTCAGCGCCGCCTCGTGCAAGCAGGATTTGGTCACATCGCCACCGGTGTGACGCCGCACATGACCCTGAGCTACTGCGCACGCGAGCCGCTGGACAAGATCGTGCTCGATCCACCGGTCGCCTGGACCATCGACGAGCTGAGTCTCGCCATCGGCGGCGGCCATCCGTACCGTTACGACATCATCGGCCGCTGGCCATTACTGCCTGAAATCGATCCCCCCGCCACGCAGCCCGGCTTGTTTTGAGGCGGCCGCGGGCACTTCCGGAGATTCCCATGTCGCATGCTGCACAGATCCGCATCCCCGCCACCTACCTGCGTGGTGGCACCAGCAAGGGCGTGTTCTTCCGCCTGCAGGACCTGCCGGAGGCGGCGCAGGTGCCGGGCGCCGCGCGCGATGCCTTGCTGATGCGCGTGATCGGCAGCCCCGATCCCTACGGCAAGCAGATCGACGGCATGGGCGGCGCCACCTCCAGCACCAGCAAGACGGTGATCGTGTCCAGTAGCACCCGGCCGGACCACGACGTGGATTACCTGTTCGGCCAAGTGGCGATCGACAAGGCCTTCGTCGACTGGAGCGGCAACTGCGGCAACCTGTCGGCGGCGGTGGGCCCGTTCGCCATCGCCGGCGGGCTGGTCGATCCGGCACGCGTGCCGCGCGACGGCATCGCCACCGTGCGCATCTGGCAGGCCAACATCGGCAAGACCATCGTCGCCCACGTGCCGATGACCGAGGGCCAGGTGCAGGAAACCGGCGATTTCGAACTCGATGGCGTGACCTTCCCCGCGGCCGAAGTGCAGCTGGAGTTCATGGACCCGGCGGCGGAGGAAGAGGGCGCGGGCGGCGCCATGTTCCCCACCGGCAACCTCGTCGACGACCTGGAGGTGCCGGGCGTTGGTACGCTCAAGGCGACCCTGATCAACGCCGGCATTCCGACCATCTTCGTCGAGGCCTCGGCGGTCGGCTACACCGGCACCGAACTGCAGGACGCCATCAACAGCGACGACAGGGCGCTGACGATGTTCGAGACGATCCGTGCGCATGGGGCGCTGCGCATGGGGCTGATCCAGTCGCTGGACCAGATCGCCACGCGCCAGCACACGCCCAAGGTCGCGTTCGTCGCGAAGCCGGCCGACTACGTCGCATCGAGCGGCAAGCACGTGAAGGCCGGCGACATCGACCTGCTGGTGCGTGCCATGTCGATGGGCAAGCTGCATCACGCCATGATGGGTACGGCGGCGGTTGCCATCGGCACCGCCGCGGCCATCCCCGGCACGCTGGTGAACCTGGCGGCGGGCGGAGGCGAACGCCAGTCGGTGCGCTTCGGCCATCCCTCGGGCAGCTTGCGCGTGGGCGCCGAGGCGGCCCGTGTCGACGGCGGCTGGACGGTGACCAAAGCGATCATGAGCCGCAGTGCGCGCGTGTTGATGGAGGGCTGGGTGCGCGTGCCCGCAGGATGAGGCAGGCGCCGCGCCGTCGCCTTTGCGCCGTCGTGACGCCGCTCGCGTAAGCTCATCCGGGCATGCATCCAGCCGGTGCATGAAGCGCCGCGGTGTTGCGGCAAGCCTGCCAGTGGGAGGCGACCGATGAGCAAGCACGACACGCGCTCGGCCCGGCGGCCGTCCCCCGACCAGCCGATGGTCGACATCGCCGACTACGTGGTCGATGCCCGCATCGACTCCACGGAGGCATTCGACACCGCCCGCTATGTGCTGCTGGATTCACTGGCGGCCGCGATGCTGGCGATGAAGTTTCCCGAATGCGTCAAGCATCTCGGTCCGCTTGTGCCTGGCGCCACGATGGCAGGTGGCGCGCGCGTGCCAGGCACCAGCCACGAGCTGGACCCGGCGCAGGCCGCGTTCGCCATCGGCACGCAGATCCGCTGGCTCGATTTCAACGATACCTGGCTCGCGGCCGAGTGGGGCCACCCGTCCGACAACCTTGGCGCCATCCTCGCCGTGGCCGACTACCTCGGCCGCAAGGGCCGGCGCGAGGGCGGCAAGGCGCTGACCGTGCGCGACGTGCTCGGCTGGGCCATCAAGGCGCACGAGATCCAGGGTTGCTACGCGCTGCGCAACAGCTTCAACCGCGTGGGCCAGGACCACGTCATCCTGGTGCGGCTGGCCTCCACCGCGGTGGCCACGGCGATGCTGGGCGGCAACCGGGACCAGATCGTTACCGCCATTTCGCACAGTTGGATCGACAACGGTTCGCTGCGCACCTACCGTCACGCCCCCAATACCGGCCCGCGCAAGAGCTGGGCCGCGGGCGACGCCTGCCGCCGTGCCGTCATCCACGCCATCAACGCGGTGTATCGCGGCGTGGTGGGCTATCCGTCGGCACTGAGCGCGACGACCTGGGGTTACTACGACGTGGCATTCCAGGGCCGGGCGTTCGAGTTCGAGCGGCCGTTCGGCAGCTACGTCATGGAGAACGTGCTGTTCAAGCTCAGCTTTCCGGCCGAGTTCCATGCGCAGACCGCAGTGGAGTGCGCCATGCAGCTGCATCCGCAGGTGGCCGGCCGGCTCGGTGAGGTCGAAAAGGTGGCGATCGAAACCCAGCAGGCGGGCATGCGCATCATCGACAAGAACGGCCCACTGGCCAACTACGCCGACCGTGACCACTGCATCCAGTACATGGTGGCGGTACCGCTCATCTTTGGCCGCCTGACCGCGGACGATTACGGCGACGAGGTGGCCGCCGATCCACGCATTGACGCGCTGCGCGAAAAGACGGTGGTCAGCGAGAATCCGCAGTTCACCAGGGACTATTTCGATCCGGACAAGCGCTACATCGGCAATTCGGTGCAGGTGTTCTTCAGGGACGGCAGCAGTACCGACAAGATCACCATCGATTATCCGATCGGCCATCGCAGGCGCCGCATCGAGGGCATCCCGGTGCTGCTCGGGAAATTCGAGGCTGCGATGCGTGGCCATCTGCCGGCACACAGGGTCATGCGCATCCTCGAGCTTGCCCATGATCCGGCGAAGCTGGATTCCCTGCCGGTCGAGCCATTCCTCGGCCTCTTCACGCTCTGAACACCCCGGCAGGGCAAGCCTCGCCGAAACCGTGCACTCAGCCGTCGAAAGGAATCGTTGCGGGGGATTTTTGTGTTAGAATTTCGTAAAGCCGAATCGGTCGGTTTGATCGTGCAAAGTCGGCGTATTCGAATCCGGATGCGCTTTGTTCAATATCGAAAGGGAGAGACCTGATGAAGCACAAGGGCCTTTATTTCATGGTTGCCCTGGCCTTGGCCGGTGCTGGTGCGGTTCATGCGCAGGACAGCACGGTGAGCACGGGCAGCAGCGACAGCGCAGCGGCGCCGGCGTGGCCGAACGGCTTCGACGATCGTTGGTACATTGCGCCGACCATCGGCGGCTACTACAACGACACCGACCGCAATACGCACAGCCGTCAGTTCTACTATGGCCTGGGCGTGGGCAAGTTCTTCACGCCGAACCTGTCGCTGGACCTGTTTGCGGACCGCACGAAGCGCAAGGCTGACCACGGCGGTACCTGGGCGAGCAACACGGTGGGTGTTGCCGCGCGTTACTACTACGGCAGCAATGGGTGGCGTCCGTACCTGCTGGGCGGCGTGATGGGCAGCTACCACAAGAACGCGATGGACAGCGGCTGGGCCCCGGCGGCCGAGCTGGGTCTGGGCCTGTCGAAGGCGATCGCGGAGAGCTCGGACATCCGCGTGGAAGGCGGCTACCGCTATGACTGGGACAACAAGAGCCAGCCGACCAAGAGCGGCTACGGCGACTGGTTCCTGGGCCTGAGCATCGTGTCGCGCTTCGGCGCGGTGCCGGCGGCGCCTGCGCCGGCTCCGGTTGCGCCGGCGCCCGCGCCTGCGCCGGCCCCGGTGCAGGAAGCGCCGGCCCCGCAGAAGGTGGTGATCGACCTGCGTGGCGTGAACTTCAAGTTCGACTTCCCGAAGAAGGGCCAGGTGCACGCGTCGGAAATCGGCAAGGCGCTGGCGGTGCCGACGTCGGATTCGATCGCGATCCTGGACCAGGCGGTGGACACGCTGAAGCGTTACCCGGACGTGCACGTGACGGTGGCGGGTTACACGGACAGCAAGGGCACCGAGGCATACAACCAGGCGCTGTCGGAGCGTCGTGCGCAGATCGTGTACGACTACCTGACCAGCCACGGTATCGATGCGAGCCGTCTGGAAGGCCCGATCGGCCACGGCGAGAACGACCCGATCGGCGACAACAGCACCGACGCGGGCCGCGCGCAGAACCGCCGCGTGGAGCTGCAGGTCCAGCAGTAACCGGACTGGTCGCAGTGTCACAAAAGCCCGGCGAAAGCCGGGCTTTTGTGTATGCGAATTCTGCCAATGCGCAATGGAAACAAAGCAAGGTCAGTCCATCGACCCTGAACGATAGTGTACTGGCTAGTGCAAAAGCTGCCCTGCAGTCCATACGATCGACTTAACGATTTTGCTACACTCGTCACGGCTTGCAGAGCACAGGCGCCAAGCCGCAGGCGTTACAAGCTGAACACAGAAAAAGCAGCACACGCAGCCCCATCCCCGATTGGCGCGTAGCGAACGCGAAGATCAAATTTTTGACGAGGAGAGACCTGATGAAGCACAAGGGCCTTTATTTCATGGTTGCCCTGGCCTTGGCCGGTGCTGGTGCGGTTCATGCGCAGGACAGCACGGCGAGCACGGGCAGCAGCGACAGCGCAGCGGCGCCGGCGTGGCCGAACGGCTTCGACGATCGTTGGTACATTGCGCCGACCATCGGCGGCTACTACAACGACACCGACCGCAATACGCACAGCCGTCAGTTCTACTATGGCCTGGGCGTGGGCAAGTTCTTCACGCCGAACCTGTCGCTGGACCTGTTTGCGGACCGCACGAAGCGCAAGGCTGACCACGGCGGTACCTGGGCGAGCAACACGGTGGGTGTTGCCGCGCGTTACTACTACGGCAGCAATGGGTGGCGTCCGTACCTGCTGGGCGGCGTGATGGGCAGCTACCACAAGAACGCGATGGACAGCGGCTGGGCCCCGGCGGCCGAGCTGGGTCTGGGCCTGTCGAAGGCGATCGCGGAGAGCTCGGACATCCGCGTGGAAGGCGGCTACCGCTATGACTGGGACAACAAGAGCCAGCCGACCAAGAGCGGCTACGGCGACTGGTTCCTGGGCCTGAGCATCGTGTCGCGCTTCGGCGCGGTGCCGGCGGCGCCTGCGCCGGCTCCGGTTGCGCCGGCGCCCGCGCCTGCGCCGGCCCCGGTGCAGGAAGCGCCGGCCCCGCAGAAGGTGGTGATCGACCTGCGTGGCGTGAACTTCAAGTTCGACTTCCCGAAGAAGGGCCAGGTGCACGCGTCGGAAATCGGCAAGGCGCTGGCGGTGCCGACGTCGGATTCGATCGCGATCCTGGACCAGGCGGTGGACACGCTGAAGCGTTACCCGGACGTGCACGTGACGGTGGCGGGTTACACGGACAGCAAGGGCACCGAGGCATACAACCAGGCGCTGTCGGAGCGTCGTGCGCAGATCGTGTACGACTACCTGACCAGCCACGGTATCGATGCGAGCCGTCTGGAAGGCCCGATCGGCCACGGCGAGAACGACCCGATCGGCGACAACAGCACCGACGCGGGCCGCGCGCAGAACCGCCGCGTGGAGCTGCAGGTCCAGCAGTAACCGGACTGGTCGCAGTGTCACAAAAGCCCGGCGAAAGCCGGGCTTTTTTTGTGAGCGGCAAGCGCGTCACGGCTACCCGCTCGATTCATGCGATCAGGGATGATGGCAACAGGGATTGCCCCGACTTCAGCCAGGCCTGTGCGATGACCCGTGCGCGACTACCCCGACCATCAGCCGGCAAACGTCATGGCGTGGCCCGCGCGCTAAGCAAGCTGGGCGTGTGTTCGCGCAGCCAGGCGGAGGCCGCGGTGCGCGCGGGGCGTGTCGCCGTGGATGGGCACCTGGTGCGCGATCCTGAGCATCCGGTCGAGACGGAGCGTCAGACGATCAGCCTGGACGGCGCAGCCGTGGTGGCGGTCCAGCGCGTCTATCTCGCACTCAACAAGCCCCGTGGCGTTGTAGTCAGTGCGGCGGATGAACATGGCCGCGATACCGTCTACGGCCTGCTGCAGGATGCCGGGCTGCCTTGGCTGGGGCCGGTGGGGCGGTTGGACAAGGCCAGCGAGGGTTTGCTGCTGCTGAGCAACGACAGCGTCTGGGCGGCAGGCATCACCGAGCCGAGCACGCATCTCGACAAGACCTACCACGTGCAGGTGGCTGGACAGCCCGACGCCGGGGCCCTGGCAGCGATGCTGGACGGTGTTCGCGAGGGCACGGACCTGCTCAAGGCGCGCAGGGTCGAACTGCTGCGCGCCGGCGAAAGGAATGCCTGGCTGGAGGTGGTGCTTGACGAAGGCCGCAACCGGCACATCCGCCGCCTGCTGGCGGCGTTGGGTTTCGATGTGCTGAGGCTGGTACGCGTGGCGATCGGGCCGTTGCAGCTTGGCGAGCTGGCCAAGGGGCAGTGGCGTCAGCTGAGCGCCGCCGAGGTGGCGGCGCTCAGGACGCGTTGAGCATCAGATCACGCCGAGTTGCCGGCCCACCTTGGTGAACGCGGCGATGGCGCGATCCAGGTGTTCGCGGGTATGCGCCGCGCTCATCTGGGTGCGGATGCGCGCCTGGCCCTGCGGCACCACCGGGTAGAAGAAGCCGGTGACGTAGATGCCTTCCTCCAGCAACGCGGCAGCCATCGCCTGCGCCTTGGGCGCGTCGTAGATCATCACCGGCACGATGGGATGCACGCCGGGCTTGATGTCGAAGCCGGCCTGGGTCATCCGCTCGCGGAAGTAGCGGGTGTTCTCCTGCACTTTCGCGCGCAGGTCGCCGGCCGTTTCCAGCATGTCGAACACCTTGATCGCCGCAGCCACCACGTGCGGCGGCAACGAGTTGGAAAACAGGTAGGGGCGCGAGCGCTGGCGCAGCATCTCGATCATCTCGCTGCGGCCGGTGGTGAAGCCGCCCAGCGCGCCGCCCAGCGCCTTGCCCAGGGTGCCGGTGAACAGGTCGATCTTGTCCATCACGCCGTTGACCTCGGCGGAGCCGCGGCCGGTGTCGCCCAGGAAGCCGGTGCAATGGCACTCGTCGATGTGCACCAGTGCGTTGTATTTCGCGGCCAGCGCGGTGATCTGGTCGAGCTTCGCGATGAAGCCGTCCATCGAGAACGCACCGTCGGTCGAGATCAGCTTGGTGCGCGCGCCGGCCGCGTCGGCGGCCTGCAGCTGCTGCTCCAGGTCGGCCATGTCGCTGTTGGCGTAGCGGAAGCGCTTGGCCTTGCACAGGCGGATGCCGTCGATGATCGAGGCGTGGTTGAGCGCGTCGGAGATCACCGCATCCTCCTCACCCAGCAGCGGCTCGTACAGGCCGCCGTTGGCGTCGAAGCAGGCGGCATAGAGGATGGTGTCCTCGGTGCCGAAGAACTCGGCGATCTTCTTTTCCAGCTGCTTGTGCAGGTCCTGGGTGCCGCAGATGAAGCGCACCGAGGCCATGCCGAAACCGTGGGTGTCCAGCGCGTCCTTCGCGGCCTGGATCACCTCGGGATGATCGGCCAGACCCAGGTAGTTGTTGGCGCAGAAGTTGAGCACCTTGCGGCCGCCCTCCAGCTCGATCTCGGCCGACTGCGGCGAGACGATCACGCGTTCGGCCTTGAACAGGCCCTGTTCGCGGATGGAGTTCAGTTCGCTGGCGTAGCGCGCCTGGCCGGGGTAGCTCATGGTGGGGTTCCGCTCGTTGGGTAAGGATGATCGCAGGGGTCTTGTTGAACAGTGCGGCCAAGGATGGCCGCCCGTTTGATCTTCGCGATCAAGGATGATCGCAAGGATTCTATTGAATAGTGCGGCCAAGCATGGCCGCCCGTCCGACCTTCGCGATCAGGGATGATCGCAAAAATCAGCGCAGGCCGAAATCGACGCGGGTGGTCTGGCCTTGGTCGTTGATGCCCTTGGCGTCGAGCTTCGGCGCCAGCACGGACACGCGGCTGTCGGCGAGCTTGCCGCGCAGCCAGGCGCGCACCGCGTCGGCGCGGCGCTCGGCGAGGTGGCGCAGGGCATCCGTGTTCGCCGGCACGTGGGATTCCAGCAGCTTGCGCATCACGTCCGGCGGCTGCGACTTGGTGAGACCGATGAAGTCGCGGGGCTTGGGAAACCTGGCGTGCTTGTAGGCTTTCTTCAGGTACTTGTCGTACTGCTCGGGCGTGAGCCTGGCCAGGTCGACGCCCTTGCCGGCCTCCTGCTGCACCAGGTCGTCCACCCCCACCTTGCGCAGGCCGCTCTCGTCGAACTTCGGATCGACGCGGCCGATGATGTCCAGTTTCAGCGAGGTCTTCTGCTGCAGGATCTTCACGATCTGTGTGAGCTTGTCCTGCGCCTTCGCATCGAGCACGGCCGAGCCGGGGGCGAATGCCACGTAGCCCAGGTCCTGGTGCCTGGCGCCCCCGCCCATCGCCGCGGCGATCAGCCGGAACGGCGAGGTCACCGCGCGGCCGATCAGGTTGGCGAACGCGCGCCAGATCAGACCGCCGACGCTGAACTCCGGGTCGTCCAGCGAACCGGACACCGGCACGTTCACGTCGATGTTGCCGTCGGCGTCCTTCAGCAGCGCCACCGCTAGTTTCACCGGCAGGTGGCTGATGCCGGGACCCTGGATCGCGTCACCAAAGCTGAGCTGAGTGATGAAGAGGTGGTTGTCGGCGTCGAGCTTGCCGTTGTCGAGCCGGTAATGCACGTCCATCGTCAGCCGGCCCCCGGTGATCGGGTAGCCGGTGTACTTGCCCGAATAGGGCGACAGGTGGGTCAGCTCCACCCCATCGGCCTTGCCTTTCACGTCGAGGAAGGCCACCGGCGCCAGCGGGTTGATCGTACCGGTGATGTTCACCGGCGCGTTGTCGTCGAGCTGGCCCTGCAGGGACACCGGGGCGGGCTGTCCGCCGGCCGTGCCGAACGCGCCCACCTGGCCATCCAGCTGGGTGATATTGGCGGTGTAGTTCGGTTTGATGAAGTTGTCGGTGAAGTTGAGGTGCCCGCGGGCGAGGGTGATCTGGCCGATCCG
>JAJZET010000090.1 GCA_021805685.1 Pseudomonadota bacterium | reverse complement strand
ACTTGCGACGAGCGCCGCCTCTTTCGGGCAACGGGAACAAAAAAAGGCTGCGAGACCGATCCACGCAGCCTGCGCGGCGAGCGCCGCCCCGCGAGCAGCTACTCCTCCTCGCGATCCTCCTCGAACCGCAAGTGCTTCACGCTGCGTCCGTTGCGCCGAACCAGCTTGAGCGCCTCGATGCCGACGCGGATGTGCGCCTCGACGTAGTTCTCGGTGACTTTGCGGTCGCTGGCCTCGGTCTTCACGCCCTCAGGGATCATCGGCTGGTCGGAGACCAGCAACAGCGCACCGCAGGGAATCCCGTTGGCGAACCCCGCGGCGAAAATGGTGGCGGTCTCCATGTCGATCGCCATGCAGCGCGTCTGCCGAAGACGGGCCTTGAATGCCTCGTCGTGTTCCCACACGCGGCGGTTGGTGGTGTAGACCGTACCGGTCCAGTAATCATGGCCGAGGTCGCGGATCATGGTGGAGACGCCGCGCTGCAACTGGAACGCTGGCAGCGCCGGCACCTCGGGCGGCAGGTAGTCGTTGCTGGTGCCCTCGCCGCGTATCGCGGCGATCGGCAACACCATGTCGCCGATCTGGTTCTTCTTCTTGAGGCCACCGCATTTGCCGAGGAACAGCGCAGCGTGCGGCCCGATCGCGCCGAGCAGGTCCATCACGGTGGCGGCGTTCGGGCTGCCCATGCCGAAGTTGATCAGCGTGATGCCGTCGGCGGTGGCGTTGGGCATCGGGCGGTCGCGCCCCCGCACTTCCACGCCATGCCATTCGGCGAACAGGTCCACGTAGTGGCCGAAGTTGGTCAGCAGGACGTACTGGCCAAACTGCTCCAGCGGCGTACCGGTATAGCGCGGCAGCCAGTTGGAGACGATCTCGTGCTTGTCTTTCATGGGGTGTCGCCTTGCGCAGGGGTTGCCGACGACGCCACGCCGGCGGGTTGCTTGGGGTGGCGCCATTATCCATGCAGCCGACCGCATGGCTCCGTGTTATGTTGCGGCTGCCTTTCGAGGGGGTGAACCCATGCGCATGGGATTGACGATCGACGCATCCTGCGACCTGCCACAGGCGTTCCTGCAGGAGCACCGCATCACGGTGATGCCGGTCACCATCAAGGTGGACGGCGAGACCTTTACCGACAACCGCGACCCGGCTGAGGTGCAGCGCTTCATCGATCGGCGCCTCGGCAGCCGCAGCCACTCGGCGGAAACCGAGCCAACTTCGGCCGAAGAAGTGCAGAAGCTGTTCATGGAGCGCCTGGTGCTCGAGCAGGACTGCGTGTTCTGCCTCACGGTCACCGCCACGCGCAGCCCGATCCACGACAACGTGGTGCGCGCCAGCTTCGCCGTGCTGCGCAGCTACCGCGACGTGCGCGAGCCGGCCGGCATCCCCGGCCAGTTCCTGATGCGCGTGATCGACACGCGCAACGTGTTCGCAGGCACCGCTCCGGTCGTGTGGGAGGCGGCCCGGCTGATCGCCGCAGACATGCCGCCCGCGGCGATCCGCGAGCGGCTCAACCACGTGGCCAACCACAGCTACGGCTACCTGATGCCGCGCGACCTCTATTACCTGCGCGCGCGCGCCAAGAAAAAGAACGACCGCAGCGTGGGCCTGGTCAGCGCGATGCTGGGTTCGGCGCTGGACATCAAGCCCATCCTGCGCTGCTTCCGTGGCGAAACCGGGCCGGTGGGCAAGGCGCGCGGCTTCGAGCAGGGCTCGCAGCAGCTGTTCGACTACGCCGCCGCCCGTGTGCGTGCCGGCCTGATCGTGCCGATGGTCTGTGTGAGCTACGGCGGCGACCTCGCCGTGCTGCCGAGCCTGCCCGGCTACGTTCGCCTGCGCGAAGTCTGCGAGGAATGCGGCGTCGCCCTGCTGGAAGCGCCCATGAGCATCACCGGCATGGTCAACGTGGGCGAAGGCGCGGTGACGCTCGGCCTTGCCGCCGAGGAACACGAACCCGACTTCTGAGCCCGGCGTGGCCGTGGAGCGGAACATGTCGCACCTGCCAGCCCTCTTCCTGCTGATCGGCACCATCGCCTGTGCACCCTGCGCGGCGCAGACCGTATACCAGTGCGCCGGTGCGCACGGGGAAGCCAGCTACCAGTCCACGCCGTGTCCCGGCGGCCGGGGCCGGCAAATCACGCTCGACACGCCGCCGCCCGCGGCCGCGCCACCGCCGACGACCGACAGCACTCCGCCGCCCGCGCCCGTGGCCGAGGCATCGCCGCCCCCACCGCCGCCCGCCGCGCCGGTTCCCCTGCTGTATCAATGCGTGCGTGCCACGGACGGCAAGCGGTACATCAGCACCAACGGCAACCCACCCGGCTACTACGCCCCGCTGGGCATGGTGGGCCTGCCCATCCCGTTGACCGAGCAATACACCGCGGCAAACCACATGGGCAACGCCCAGCCGGATGCGGCGATGGTTTCCGGCTACTACACCTTCGTGCAGGACCGGTGCCGCGCCATGAGCACGGAGGAAACCTGCGCCGCCCTGCGCAAGGACTGGGCGGAGAACGAACGCAAGCTGAGCCGCGCCTTCAAGAGCGACCAGCCGCCGCTGCTCGCGCGCGAAGCCGAACTGCGCGCGCAACTGCAGGGCTGCGGCGGGCCCTGAGGACTCAGAACCCGTAGTTGAGGAAGCCGCCGTCCACGCCCAGCACCTGGCCAGTGATATAGCTGGCGGCGGGCAGGCAGAGGAAGGCGATCGCCGCGGCCACTTCCTCCGGCTCGCCGATGCGGCGCAACGGCGTGCGGTCCAGCACTTCCTCCAGGTAATCCTCGTCGGCCAGTGCGAGATCGGTGCGCTGGGTGCGGATGTACCACGGCGCCACCGCATTCACCCGGATGCCGTCCACCGCCCACTCCGCCGCAAGGTTGCGGGTGAGCTGGTGCAGTGCCGCCTTGCTCATGCCGTAAGGCACGCCCGTGCGCACGTGGGTGATACCGGACACCGAACCCACGTT
>JAJZET010000127.1 GCA_021805685.1 Pseudomonadota bacterium | reverse complement strand
GCAGGGGTCCAACCTCACCAACAAGACGTTCAAGACCTACCAGAACGGCGACCCGCGTCAGGTGCTGATCTGGGAGTCCTACGGGCGCACCTACTCGATCGGTGCTTCCTACAAGTTCTTCTGATCCTCTGCCCCCGATGACCTTGGCCCCGCTGTTCATCGCAGCGGGGTTTTTTATGGGGCAGGTGCCTGGTGCGACGGGCAGCGGCGAGGCAGGATGACGTGCACAGGAGGCAGCCCCGATGAATGAAGCTCGCATCCGTCGCATCGTGATCGTGGGCGGCGGCACCGCCGGATGGATGGCGGCGGCCTTGCTGGCGCGGGCTTTCGGCACGCAGATCGACATCCGGCTGATCGAATCCGACGCGATCGGCATCGTCGGCGTCGGCGAAGCGACGATTCCGCAGATCCGTCTGGTCAGCCAGTTCCTGGGGCTGAACGAGGACGACGTGCTCAAGGCCACCCAGGGCACATTCAAGCTGGGCATCCAGTTCAACGATTGGCGCCGGATCGGCGACTCGTATCTGCACGCCTTCGGCGATATCGGGCTGCCGCTCGGTCTGCTCGCATTCCAGCACTACTGGCTCAGAAGCCGCGCCCGTGGCGTTGCGGCCGAGGTGCACGGACGCACGAGTGCCGCGGGTGCAGGAAGCACAGGAGCGGCCGAGGTGCACGGACGCACGAGTGCCGCGGGTGCAGGAAGCACAGGAGCGGCCGAGGTGCACGGACGCACGAGTGCCGCGGGTGCAGGAAGCACAGGAGCGGCCGACCTGTGGGCCTATTCACTCAACACCGCGGCCGCGATGGCCAACCGCTTCGCGCGCATCGACCAGGTGGGCAGCAGCCCGATCAGCGGGACGAAGCATGCCTACCATCTCGACGCGACCTTGTACGGAAAGTACCTGCGCCAGTACAGCGATGCGCGCACGGTGCACCGGATCGAGGGCAGGATCG
Organism: Pseudomonadota bacterium; assembly: GCA_021805685.1. GTDB lineage: Bacteria > Pseudomonadota > Gammaproteobacteria > Xanthomonadales > Rhodanobacteraceae > Rhodanobacter_A. The sequence continues at coordinate 2,022 of JAJZET010000127.1, read as the reverse complement.
TCGATGTCCGTCTGCGCGCCGAGGACGGTTTCATCGAGTCGGTAGTGCTGGAGAGCGGCGAGACGGTTGCCGGCGACCTGTTCATCGACTGCTCGGGTTTCCGTGGCCTGCTGATCGAGGGCGCGCTCGAGACCGGCTACGAGAGCTGGCAGCACTGGCTGCCCTGCGATCGCGCACTGGCGGTCCCCAGCGCCCGTGTCGAGCCGATGCGTCCCTACACGCAGGCCAGCGCGCGCGGCGCCGGCTGGCAATGGCGCATCCCGCTGCAGCACCGCAGCGGCAACGGTCACGTCTACTGCAGCGCGTTCATCAGCGACGACGAGGCTGCGGCGATTCTTCTGGCCAATCTCGAAGGCGAGCCGCTGGCCGAGCCGCGCCCGCTGCGCTTTACCGCCGGCATGCGCCGCCGGGCCTGGAGTCGCAATTGCGTGGCGCTGGGACTCGCCGCCGGATTCATGGAGCCGCTGGAATCGACCAGCATCCACCTGATCCAGTCGGGCGTCAGCCGGCTGCTGGCGTTGTTTCCGGACTGCCATTGCGACCCGGCACTGAGCGCGGAATACAACCGCCAGACGCGCTTCGAATACGAGCGCATCCGCGATTTCCTGATCCTGCACTACCGGGCAACCGAGCGCAGCGACACGCCGTTCTGGCGACATTGCGCGCAGATCGGGATGCCGGAAAGCCTGTTGCGCAAGATCGCGCTGTTTCGCAGCAGCGGCCAGATCGTGCGCGACGGCGACGAACTGTTCACCGAGGGCAGCTGGCTGCAGGTGATGCTGGGCCAGGGCATCGAGCCGACGCGCCATCATCCGCTGGCCGACGCCATCACGGTGGCGCAGCTCGACGAGTTCCTGGCCAACATCCGCACCCTGATCGGCCGTGCCGTGGAGTCCATGCCCGACCACGCCCGCTTCGTTGCCGAGCACTGCAAGGCGGCGACTCAGGCCTGATCCCGCGGTGCGGGGGCAACGATGGCCGCCGATCCGCATTCCGCGCGGCCATCCGGCAGGTTGCAGACCCGATGCGCCGATCCGCGGGCGCCCTACCGGATGCGCAATGTTTCCACCAGCAACGAAAACGCCCGCGAGTGCTGACGCCGGCTCGGGTAGTACAGGTGATAACCGGGAAACGACGGGCACCAGTCGGCCAGCAGGCGCTGCAGTCGGCGAGCCTTGATGTCGTCCAGCACCATGTCTTGCGGCAGATAGGCCAGGCCGAAGCCATCCAGGGCAGCGAGATGGATCTGACGGATGCTGTTGAAAGCCAGCCGGCCTTCGACGCGCACGTTCAGGGCATGGCCGTTCTTCTCGAACTCCCACGGATACAGACCGCCGCGCGTGAGGAAGCGGATGTTGATGCAGTCGTGTCCGGTGAGATCGCGCGGCGTTTTGACCGCAGGGCGCGAGGCCAGGTAGCCCGGTGAGCCGACCACCGCCATGCGCATCGGCGGCCCGATCGGTATGGCGATCATGTCCTTCGCCACCTGTTCGCCGAGACGGATGCCGGCATCGAAGCGCTCCGCCACGATGTCGGTCAGGGTGGAGTCGCTGATCACCTCGACGTGGATGTCGGGGTAGTCCGGCAACAGTCTCCTCAGCGCGGGCCAGAGGATTGTGCTGGCGGCATGCTCGGCGGTGGTGATGCGGATCGTGCCGCCGGGCTTGTCACGCAGGTCACCAAGGCTCGCGAGGGCCGTGTCGATGTCCTGGAAATTCGGCGTCAGCGCCTTGAGCAGGCGCTCGCCCGCTTCGTTGGGAGTCACGTTCCGTGTGGTGCGCGCAAGCAGGCGCAGACCCAGTCGCGTCTCCAGCCCGCGAATGGCGTGACTGAGCGCGGATTGCGACACGCCGAGCTGCGCGGCGGCACGGGTAAAACTGCGCTCGCGTGCCACGGTCAGGAAGGCGAGCAGATCGTTGTAGTTCTCGCGCGCCATCCGCTGATCGTCAATTGATGAATTAAAATCATAGATGCATTCGGGTTGCAGCGTCTAATCAAATCAGTGCCGGAAGCACAGACTGG
>JAJZET010000279.1 GCA_021805685.1 Pseudomonadota bacterium | reverse complement strand
GGCAGGAAGCGCATCGAACGCTTCGTTGGTGGGTGCGAACACGGTGAACGGACCCGGTCCCTCCAGCGTCTTCACAAGGCCAGCTGCCTTTACCGCGGCGACCAGGGTGGTGTGGTCTTTTGAATTGACGGCGTTCTGAACGATGTTGCGCGAGGGATACATGGCAGCTCCGCCCACCATCACGCTCTGCTCGGACCCGGGGCTCATGCTGCCTGACATCTGTGCCATCGCGGGTATGGCGGCAGCGACGAGTGCCAACGAAAGACCGAACCTCAAAGCGCCTAACGCATAGCCAGTTTTCATGCGATTTCTCCTGTTCGGGTGATGCTGCGAATTGCGCAAGCACCTCCACTTACGTAGCGGGACCTGACACGGATGCACCCCTCGGGCATGATGGGATGTCTGCATCAAACGCATGGCATCACCGCGTCCCGCTCGCTGGGTAAGATTGATGGCATGCAGAGCTTGATTTCCTGACACCGGATATTCGCCCATGCCCGCAAACCGCACCGTCGAGCAGGAAGCGCTTGATCGCCTGTTGTCACAGACCGCCGCCGGCGACCAGGCGGCGTTCGCGGAACTCTACCGGCGCAGCTCCTCCCGCTTGTTCGGCGTGTGCTTGCGCATGCTGCGGGAGCGCGGCGAAGCCGAAGAGGTACTGCAAGAGGCCTGGATTGCGGTGTGGCATCGCGCGGCCATGTTCGATGCGTCCAAGGCCAGCGCGATCACTTGGCTCATCACGCTGGCCCGCAACAAGGCGATCGACCGGCTGCGCCAGCGCCGCGAGCAGCCAATGGACGATCCGGCACTGCTGGACGAGCTGGTGGACGACGACCCCAGTCCGGCTGTCGGCGCCGAGAACAGCCAGGAATATCGCCGTTTGCGCGAGTGCCTCGACCAGTTGGAGCCGCAGCAGCGCCGTTCGGTGCGTGAAGCCTTTTTCTCGGGGGCTACGTATAACGAGCTAGCGGCCCGCTGCAAGGTGCCGCTGGGAACGATGAAGAGCTGGATCCGCCGCAGCTTGCTGCAACTTCGCACGTGCCTCGACACATGAACACACCGATCGACGACGGCAACACCCATTTGCGCTACGCGGAATATGTCCTCGGCGTGCTGGATGCCGACGCGCGGGCCGAGGTGGAGCGCGAGATGATGGCGAGCGACGCCGTCGCCACCACGGTGGCGCTGTGGCAACGCCGATTGTTTCCGCTAGGCGAGGAAATCGCATCCAGCGAGCCGCCGGCCTACGTCTGGCACCGCATCCATAGCCAGCTCGGGCTGGACACGCCGTCGCGTGTCGAAGGGTCCGGTGATGCAGCAACCCGTAAGCCGGGCCTGTGGGAAAACCTGCGGTTCTGGCATTGGCTGGGGCTGGGCACCAGCGTGCTGGCTGCCGCCTGCCTGGTGCTGCTGTTGCTGCCTTCGCGGCAACCGGTGGCTCCCGCGGCCGTCTACATGGCTTCAGCCATCACCCAAACCGACGGCCAGGTCGGTTGGACGGCTACGGTGGATGTCGGTCATGGCCGCATGGTCGTGGTGCCCGCCAAGCCGCAGGCCATCGCGGCGGGGCACGCGCCGGAGCTCTGGCTGATCCCCGCGGGCCAGAAACCCATCGCGGTGGGCATGATCGGCGGCAGTGCGCCGACCACGCTGAAACTCGATCCCACGCTGCTGGCCAAGCTCGGCCCGAGTGCTGCGCTGGCGGTCTCGGTGGAACCACCGGGCGGCTCGCCCACTGGCCAACCCACCGGTCCGGTGATCGCCAAGGGCAGCATTGGCACCTCGCCCGACGCCGCACGCGGACAGCCAGTGACCTTGCTGAACCGGCCGGACGAGAAGGTTCGCAGCAGCAGTTGAGCCCGACCCGCGCGCTGACTCGGCGCGCGGATCGCGGTTCTTTCGTTCGGACGAATACACGGCTCGCAGGGACCGTGGCGTCGACTCCATCCCGATTGTCGATAGAGCGAGGTCGCCACTTCACTCGCAGACCGGCCAGTGCCGCATCCTCGCGCCTTCGGCCTCCGTATCAGGTTTGGCAGGCACACGCTTGCGTCAAACGGGAGACGGGCGATGAAGGCTTCGATGCGGACCGCTTCGGTCCTGCTGTACGTGTTGTGTCTGCACGCTTCCATCGCCGCCGCGCAAACGCAAGCTCCGCCAGCGGCAGATGCCCAGCAGCGGCTGGTCGGAAGCCGCGGCATGACGCTGTATACCTACGATCCGGACGGCAACAGCGGTCATAGCCAATGCAACGGGACCTGCGCCGCGTTGTGGCCGCCGTATCTCGCGGCGCCGGGCGCCAAGGCCGAGGGCGGATTTGGCCTGGTTTCGCGCAGCGACCACAGCCTGCAGTGGAGCTACCGAGGGCGTCCGCTCTACCGCTACGCCGGTGATATCGCGCCTGGCACCGCGCTGGGCGATGGGGTGAACGGCAACTGGCACGTGGTGCGGATGCATTGAGGAATACCTCGCCGTGCATCCTTCGGTCCACTTGATCCGTATCCGCCTGCAGGGCGCATGTGGTGCGCCGAAGAGGGAGAGCAGGGTAATGCACAAATTTCGCAGACAAAAGATGCTGCTGGTCGGCGCCTTGGTGCTGGCGGGCGGACTGGTCTCGCTGCAGGCAGCGGCCGCCGATGGCGGTGATCCACCCGAAAATGTAAGTGGCAAGCTGTTGCTCACCGGTGGTGTGTCGCAGATCGAGGGCTCTGCTGGTGGCGGCCTAACACCGTGGGCACTGATCGGCAGCTACGGTACGCAAGGCCAGTTCGGCGCGAACGCGTTCTACACCCGGGTCAACGTGCAGGACTATCACCTTGACGATGCCGGCGCGATGTTCGGTATCGATAATCGCGTCGAGTTTTCTGTGGCACAGCAGCGTTTCGATACCCAGGATGTGGGTGCTGCGCTGGGACTCGGTCGTGGCTTCACTTTCACGCAGAACGTAATCGGCGTGAAGGTCCGGCTGTTCGGTGACGCCGTGCTCGACCAGG
>JAJZET010000228.1 GCA_021805685.1 Pseudomonadota bacterium | reverse complement strand
CGTAGTCGTCCACGCCGGCCTCGAGGCCGTTGACACGATCCATCTCCTCGCCGCGCGCGGTGAGCATGATGATGGGGATCTCGCGGCTCAACTCTTCCTTGCGCAGCCGGCGCGCCAGCTCCAGCCCGCTCATGCCGGGCAGCATCCAGTCCAGCAGGATCAGGTCAGGCACCTGCTCGGAAATGGCGAGCTGCGCGGCCCGGGCGTCGGCGGCCTGCATCGCCTCCATATCAGCCTTGCGCAGGGCGAAGGCGATCATTTCACGGATCGAGGTTTCGTCTTCGACGATCAGGATGCGCTTGTGCACGCGGGCGGGATCCGTTGGATTTTGACCGTGATATTGCAGTGCAGGAATGTTACGACGCAATGACACGGGACGGCTCATGTCCGCTTTCATGACAGCAGGCACTAAACGGGCCGCCAGGGACGGCCACGCTGCCCGGAAAGGCGGCGGTCCCTGGCCGGTCGGTCAATGGGAGCCTGCGTCCAGGCCCAGACACAGGCGCCCGGCACAGCGCTGGCCTTGCAACTGCTGCGAGCCGTTCTGGGTGGCAGGGTTGTCCGGCGTGTCGATCTTGCGCTTGCGCAGTTCCAGCACCAGCGGGGTGAGTTCGGCGATGCGTGCCTGGATGCGCGAGCGCGCGTAGTAGCTGAGGTCGTCGCGCCTGAGCAGTCGCTTGAGCTGTTCCATCGCGTCGAACGGACGGCCAGCGTAGTAGCTGGCGTCGGCCCAGGCCTCGCCGGCGCGCTCGCTGTCGCCGGCCTTGTCGCTGGCGCGGGCATACGCGGTGTACAGCGCTGGATCGTCGCTGTTTTCCAGCAGCGGGCGCAGCAGGTCGGCGGCGGTGCCGGCCTGCGACTTGTCGCCGCGTTCGGTGAGCGCGGTGGCGTAGGCCAGCGCCACTGCGCGGTTGCGCGGCGACTGCTGGTTGAGCTGGCGATACAACGCCAGTGCGGCATCGCGCTGCCCGGCTTGGCGCTCGGCGTCGGCCAGCGCCAGGGTCAGGATCAGGCTGCCGGCATGTGCCTTCAGCAATGGCTGGAGCTGCGCCACGGCTTGCGCGCCGCGGTCGCTGCGGGTGAGCGCCAGCGCATAGCCGTAGCGGTTGGCCGGAGTATCGAAGCCCGGATTGCTCTTCAGGTTGCTGGCGTAGTAGTCGACCAGCTTGATGGGGTTGCCGGTCAGCACACGCGCGCGTTCGCGCATCAGCTGGTAAGTGTCGAGGCCGGCCGGGTCGGCGGCGTTCGCCCCAAGCCGGATCGGGCCGTGCACGAAGGGCATCGGTGCGCTGATCTGTTCCCATTGGCCCGCGAGCAACGTGTCGCCGGAAGGGCGTCGCTGCTGTTCGGCGATCAGTGCGCCGGCGCGCGCCTTGGCGTCGGCGATGCGGTCGCTAGTGACCGGGTGATCCTGCAGGAAGGAGGGCGCTTCGCCGCCCGCGCCCGTGCTCAACACGTCCTGCATGTGCTGGAAGAACGCCGCCATCGCGTTGGGATCGAAGCCCGCGTTGGCCAGGGTCTTGATGCCGGCGCGGTCGGCTTCGATCTCGTCCTTGCGGGTGAAGTTGATTTCCTTCTGCGCCAGCAGGCCTTGTCCGCCGGCCAGCACGGCGATCGGCGCGTCGCCGCCGCTGCGACCGGCCGTGCTGGCGGCGATGGCGCCCAGCAGCACGAGCGCCATCAGCGGTGCATCCTTCTTCGAATCCTCGAACGCGCGCTGCAGGTGGTTTTGCGTGATATGCCCGATTTCGTGCGCGATCACGCCGGCCAGTTCGCTTTCGCTGCGGGTGATGGTGATCAGGCCGGAATTCACCGCAATGTAGCCGCCAGGCATGGCGAAGGCGTTGACCTCGTTGTCCTTGACCACGAAGAACTGGAAGTGGTCGCGCGGCTTGGCGCAGGCAGCGACCAGCCGGAAGCCGAGGTCGTTGATGTAGTCCTCGAGCAGCGGGTCGTCCACCACCATGCCCAGCGCACGCATCTGGCGCAGCATCGAGGCACCGTAGTCCTGCGCCTCCTGCGGCGAGATCAGCGCATTGGCCGAGCTGCCGAGGTCGGGCAGGCGCGAGCTGTCCTGCGCCCCGGCGGCGAAGGCGAGGCCGGCGAGGATCAGGGCCGTGAGCAGGCGTGTGGCGGGGCGTCGTGGTGCCATGCGGGCGGGTATCATGGGTGGGTGTCTTGCGGCCGTCCCTGGATTGTCGGAGTCGGGCGGAGGGCCGTCATGGCCACATTCCGATGTGTGTGGATTGACCGCGGATTCGGAGGCTTGTTCCAGGTTTTTTTGCCCCTACATGGTGCGCAGGCAATCGGAGTTTCGTGATGTCCAAGATCGAAGTCTATTCCACCGCGGTATGCCCGTACTGCGTGGCGGCCAAGAACCTGCTCAAGTCCAAGGGGCTGGAATGGAGTGAAGTGCGGGTCGATACCGATCCGGCGCAGCGCGATGCCATGCTGGCGCGCAGCGGTGGCCGGCGCACCGTGCCGCAGATCTTCATCAACGACCAGCACGTCGGTGGCTACGACGACCTGGTGGCGGCGGACCGCAGCGGCAAGCTGGCGGAACTGCTGGGAACTGCGGCATGAGTGCCGGGCAGGGCGGCGAAAAGGACCGCGTGGCCGAGTTCACCGCGTTCCGCCAGCGCATGAACGAACGCATCCTGGCCGAGGACAACCAGGTGGTGCGGCGCTTCTTCGCGCTGGACACGCAGACCTACAAGCCCGGTGCGCTGGACGTGAAGACCAAGGAGCTGCTGGGCCTGGTCGCCTCGATGGTGCTGCGCTGCGACGACTGCATCAGCTATCACGTGGCGCAGTGCAAGGACGCCGGCGTCACGCGTGAAGAGTTCTTCGAGACGTTCAGCGTGGGCCTGGTCGTGGGCGGATCCATCGTGATTCCGCACCTGCGCCGCGCCGTCGATTTCCTCGACAAGCTGGAAGAGGGCGAGGCCACGGCCGACGCCGCCTGCGCCGACCACGGCTGACCCGGCGCGCCTCGTCCCGTCGGGAACGGGGGCGCCATGCCATTTTCCGCGATGCTGCGTGCGAGGATTTTCAACCGCCTGCGCCGCTTCTTGGCTGTTCGCTGCCGTATGGATCGGCGATAATTGCGGCGATACAGGCTCCCGTACGCCCTTGCTGCGGCGGTTGTCGACGGCATTCTTCCCCCACGGAGTTTCCCCCATGAGCAAGACCATCGCGGTGATCCCGGGCGACGGCATCGGCCCGGAGATCATGACCGCCACGCTGCGCGTGCTCGACGCGCTGGATTGCGGCCTTACCTACGATTTCGCGGACGCCGGCATGGTCGCGCTGGAGAAGCATGGCGACCTGCTGCCCAAGGCCACGCTGGACAAGATCGCCGAGCACAAGGTGGCGCTGAAGGGCCCGTTGACCACCCCGATCGGCGGCGGCTTCACCTCGATCAACGTCACCCTGCGCCGCCACTTCGACCTGTACGCCAACGTGCGTCCGGCGATCAGCTTCCCGGGCACCAAGGCGCGCTTCGACAATATCGACATCATCACCGTGCGAGAGAACACCGAGGGCGCCTACCTGGCCGAGGGCCAGACGCTGTCGGAGGACGGCGAAGTGGCGACCTCGATGATCCGCAACACCCGCAAGGGCAGCGAGCGCATCGTGCGCTACGCCTTCGAGCTGGCGGTGAAGAAGGGCCGCAAGAAGGTCACGGCGGTGCACAAGGCCAACATCATCAAGACCGCTTCGGGCCTGTTCTTGAACGTGGCGCGCGAAGTTGCCAAGGAATACCCGCAGATCGAGTTCAACGAGATGATCGTGGACAACACCTGCATGCAGCTGGTGATGCGCCCCGAGCAGTTCGACGTGATCGTCACCACCAACCTGTTCGGCGACATCCTCTCCGACCTGTGCGCGGGCCTGGTCGGCGGCCTGGGCCTGGCGCCAGGCGACAACATCGGCGAGGGTGCGGCGATCTTCGAGGCTGTGCACGGCTCGGCGCCGGACATCGCCGGCAAGGGCATCGCCAACCCCTGCGCACTGCTGCTGGCCGCGGCGGACATGCTCGACCACCTCGGCATGGTGGCCAAGGGCGACAAGCTGCGCGCCGCGATCCGCGACACCATGGCGAACGACCGCGACAGCGTGACGCCGGACCTCGGCGGCAAGGGTTCCACCGAGAGCTTCGGTGCGGCGATCGCCAGGCGCGTCGCGGCCTGATCGGCTAGGCATGATGAAAAAGCCGCGGGAAACCGCGGCTTTTTCATGGGGCACATCCCTGTGCCACCCTGCGGCGCCATGCTGGAGTGCAGGACGGTAATCCTGTTGTCTTGTCGTGGGCGGCGTCCGCGTGTTCAGTGCGCGGCGGGTTTGTAGTGTCCGCCCTCGGTGCGCACGGCGATGTTGAGCCGGTTCCAGGTGTTGATCAGGCCGATCAGCAGCACCAGGTCGATCACCCCCGCGTCGTCGAAGTGCTGGCGCACCCGCTCGTAGAGCGCATCGGGCACCGACTCGTGGGAGGGCAGCTCGGTGAGTTCCTCCGCGAAGGCCAGGGCGGCCTGTTCGGCCTCGCTGTACAGCTTGGTCTCGCGCCAGGCGGGCAGCAGGTGCAGGCGCTGCTCGGTTTCGCCGGCGGCGCGGGCGTCCTTGCTGTGCATGTCGAGGCAGAAGGCGCAGCCGTTGATCTGCGAGCAGCGCATCAGCACCAGGTCGGCCAGTTTCGCGTCGAGATGGCCGCGTTGGCGGATCTCCTCGCCAAGCTTGATCAGCGGCTGCATGACGGCGTAGTGGCGCTGGACGGAAATGCGGGTCATGGGATAACTCCTGTGTCGGTGGGCGGATGACGACCGGAATGGGCCGTTCAGTGCAAGGACGCACCGGCCTGTGGATTCGTTACCGTCGCCGCCAGCCGCGCCAGCTTCCCCGGATGGCGCAGCGCGTGGATGGCGGAGATGCGGTCGCCGTCGCCTTCGATCCAGATCGCGGTGGTCAGCGTGCTGCCGGACCAGGCCAGCAGGGCCGGCGCCCCGTTGAGCGTGAGCAGGCTGTAGCGCAGCGGCTGCAGACGGGTGTTGTGGGCGATCTGCAGGTACAGCCGCGCCAGCCGCTCGGCGCCGTGCAGCGGATGCAGGGTGGCGGCGACCACGCCGCCGCCGTCCGAGATGTGGATGGCGTCCTCGGCGAACAGCGCGCGCAACGAGTCCAGCGTGGGCTGCTCCATCGCGGCCACGAAGCGCAGCAGCAGGCGCTGCTGGGCGCGCGCGTCCACGCTGAAGCGTGGGCGATCCTCGCGCAGCCGCGCCCGGGCGCGGTGCACGCGCTGGCGGCAGGCGTTCTCGGTGATGCCGAGGATGGCCGCCGTTTCGGCGTGGCTGTAGTCGAACACTTCGTTGAGCAGGAAGGCGGCGCGCTCGTCCGGGCCCAGCCGCTCCAGCAGGGTGAGGAAGGACAGCGTGAGGGTCTGGCCGCGCTCCAGCGCGGCTTCGGGCGTCTCGGCGCCGCTGCCGTCGGCCGGCGCGGCTTCATCCACCAGCGGTTCAGGCAACCAGGGGCCGGGGTAGTGCTCGCGCTCGGTTCTGGCGCGGCGCAGGCGATCCAGCGCGAGGCGCGTGGTCACGGTGACCAGCCAGGCCTCGGGATCGTCCAGCGCGGCGGTGTCCTGCGCGTTCCAGCGCAGCCAGGCGTCGTGCAGCACGTCCTCGGCGTCGGCGGGCGTGCCGAGCATGCGGTAGGCCAGCCCGAAGAGGCGCGGACGGTGTTGCTGGAACAGGGCGGTTTGCGGGTCCATGGCGGTTTCCTCGAAGGGATCGCAGCAAGGACGCGCGAGGTGGCGTCGACGTTACCGCCTCAGCGTGCGAACGGCCACGGCGCGCACAGGATCAGCCATGCCAGGAACAGCAATCCCAAGTATTTCAGGCTACGGAACAGCTTTGGGTGCCTTCTCTTGAAGGCACGACTGCGTTCGCGATTGTGCTGGCTGAGCGCGAACAGCCGGTTGACGAAACCGGTCTTCTCCTCCGGCGATTCGGTGTTCGGGGAGGCGGTGATCCTGCCCATGAAGGCGCTCACGCGCCGGTTGATCGCACTCATCCAGCGCGTGCGCAGCGGGCGCTCCACGTCGGCGAACAGGATCACCCGGGTCTGGTCGGTCTTGTTTTCCACCCAGTGCACGTAGGTCTCGTCGAACACCACGTCCTTGCCGTCGCCCCAGGCATGCTCTTCGCCGTCCACGAAGATGCGGCAGTCGCGCGAGTTCGGCGTGATCAGGCCCAGGTGGTAGCGCAACGAGCCGGCGAACGGGTCGCGGTGCCGGTTGAGCTTGCTGTTCGGCGCCAGCGTGGCAAACATCGCCGCCTTGATGCTGGGAATGGATTGCAGCAGGGCCACCGTCTTCGGGCACAACGCCTCGGCCGAGGCCAGCGGTTCGCCGTACCACTTCAGGTAGAAGCGCTTCCAGCCCTGCCGGAAGAAGCTGTTGAAGCTGGCGTCGTTGCTGCGTTGCGCGGCACGGATATGGCCTTCATCGAACAGCGACAGCGCCTCCTCGCGGATGGTCTGCCAGTTCGCCTGCAGCAGGTCCAGCTGCGGGAAGCCGCGGCGCTCGAGGATGGGCCGCGCCGGCACCGCCGAGAACGCGTACATCAGCAGGTTGTAGGGCGCGAAGATGGCCGAGTGGTCAACCAGCTGGCGGTCGAAGCGCAGCCGTACGCGCCCGCGCAGGTGCACCAGCAGCACGCAAAGCACGAACAGCAGGAGCAGGATCAGCAGGACTAGGCGCAGGGTCATCGGTAGGCAGTCGGGTGCGGGCTGGCCGTCATTCTAGCGCTCGCACCAACGGCCGCCGCGATGGGGTGGGTCAGTGCGACAACACGCGTAGCGCCGCGCCGCCGGGCTGGTAACCGCGCGCCAGTGCATGCTGCACGTAGGCCACGGCGCGGCGCACGGCGCTGCGCGGCGACCGCCCCCCGGCTAGGCCGGCGGCGACCGCCGAGGCCAGCGTGCAGCCGGTGCCGTGCGCCTCGAGTTTCAGCCGGGGATGGCGCAACTCCATCACACCGCGCGCGTCGAAAAAGCGGTCCACCACCTCGCGGCCGCCGCCGTGGCCGCCCTTCAGCAGCACGCTGCAGGCGCCCAGTGGAAGCAGGTCGGCGCCGGCGCGCATGCAGTCATTCGGGCTGCGGAGCGGGTAGCCCAGCAGCGCCTCGGCCTCGGGCAGGTTGGGGGTGAGCACGTCGGCCAGCGGGATCAGTTCGTTCAGCAGCACCGCGATGGCGTTCTCGTCGAGCAGCCGCGCGCCACTGGTGGCGATCATCACCGGATCGACCACCAGCCACGCCGGCTTGCGTGCCGCCATCTCGCGTGCCACCAGCCGCACGATGGCCGCGCTGCCCAGCATGCCGGTCTTCACCGCGCCGACGGGAAAGTCGTCGAACACCGCGGCGATTTGGCTGCGGATGTGCGCGAGCGGCACCGGGTGTACCGCGGTCACGCCGCGCGTGTTCTGCGACGTGATCGCGGCGATGGCCGACAGCCCATGTACCCGATAGGCATGGAAGGTCTTCAGGTCAGCCTGGATGCCCGCACCACCGCCGGAGTCGGAGCCGGCGATGGTGAGGGCGATTGGCAGTGTTGCTTGGAGCATGGGCGGTATCAGGAGGAGGGCGTGGCCTTCCTCAAAAGGCAGAAAGTCCCGATCAGCAGGCAGGCAAGGCCGAAGATGTGCGCGCCCCATTGGCCCACCAGGTAACCCGCGGCGTAGACCGTATCTCCCGCCGGGGCGGCATGGGCCGTGTGCCCCGCAATCCAGCGACAGGTCATGAAGCCTCCCAACAGGATGCCGACGGCACCAAGGATCTTGTCACGCATCTGGATCTCCCTTTCGTGCATGCGGGTAGCCGGTCGATGTCGGCTATTACAGTGCCTCGGACGCAAAATCCGCGAGTCGCGAACGCTCGCCGCGACGCAGGGTGACGTGCGCCGAGTGTTCCCATTGCTTGAAGCGGTCCACCGCGTAGGTGAGGCCGGAGGTGGTTTCGGTGAGGTAGGGCGTGTCGATCTGCTCGACGTTGCCGAGGCAGACGATCTTGGTGCCGGGGCCGGCGCGGGTGATCAGGGTCTTCATCTGCTTGGGCGTGAGGTTCTGCGCCTCGTCGATGATCAGGTAGCGCGACAGGAAGGTGCGTCCGCGCATGAAGTTGAGCGAGCGGATCTTGATCCGCGAGGCAAGCAGGTCGTTGGTGGCCTGGCGGCCCCACGAGCCGCCTTCCTCGGGGTTGGCGAGCACTTCGAGGTTGTCGGTGAGTGCGCCCATCCACGGCGTCATCTTCTCCTCCTCGGTGCCGGGCAGGAAGCCGATGTCCTCGCCCACGCTGACGGTGGCGCGGGTCATGATGATCTCGCGGTAGCGCTGCTGGTCCATCACCTGGGCCAGGCCGGCAGCCAGTGCCAGCAGGGTCTTGCCGGTACCGGCGGTGCCGAGCAGGGTGACGAAGTCCACGTCGGGATCCATCAGCACGTTGAGCGCGAAGTTCTGCTCGCGGTTGCGTGCCGCGATGCCCCACACGTGATGATTGGCGTGGCTGTGGTCGTCCATCAGCGCGAGCGTGGCCTTGTCGTCGTCGACCCTGAGCACGCGCAATTCCACGCCGCCTTCGCCGGGCAGGTAGAGGCACTGGTTGGGATGCCAATCCTCGTCCTCGCGGCGCGTCAGCTTGTAGTAGGTACGGCCACGCTCGTTCCAAGACTGCACTTCCGGATGCGTGTCCCAGAAGTTCTCGGGTAGGGCGTTGGAGCCGGTGTAGAGCAGGGCGAAATCGTCCAGCGCGCGGTCGTTCTCGTAGTCCTCCGCGTCGATGCCGTAGATCTTCGCCTTGATGCGCAGGTTGATGTCCTTGCTGACCAGGATCACCGCGCGCTCGGGATTCTGCTCGCGCAGTTCGATCACCGCGGCGAGGATCAGGTTGTCCGCCTTGCCGTGGTTGGCGCTAGTGCGCTGCTGGAAATACAGCCGGCCCACGGCGCCGCCGCGCTTGAGGTTGACGCCCTGCGGGTTGGTCAGCTCCAGGCCGTTGCTGATGCCGTGGCCGTTGCCGCGCACGATCAGCTCGTTGAGGAAACGGCTGACCTGGCGGCCGTTGCGCGAGACTTCGGAGGCGCCCTTCTTCTTCTCGTCCAGTTCCTCCAGCACCGTCATCGGGATGAACACGTCGTGCTCTTCGAAGCGGAACAGCGACGTCGGGTCGTGCAGCAGCACGTTGGTATCCAGGGCGTAGATGCGCTTGCTTGCGGTCATGCGGCAGGAACCTCGCGTGGGACAATACGAAGGGAACGCGGCAGGGCGGGTGCCGCGGCGGCGATGGCTTGCAGCGGTGCGGTCACTTGGCGGGGATGGCGTCGAGCACGGCCTGTGCGTGGCCGGGCACCTTCACGCCGCGCCATTCGGCGGCCAGCTTGCCGTCCGGCGCGATCAGGAAGGTGCTGCGCACCACGCCCATGTGTCGCTTGCCGTAGAGGACCTTCTCGTGGATGACATCGAAGGCCTTGCACCAGGTTTCGTCCGCGTCGGACACCAGCGGGAACGGCAGTTCCTGCTTCGCGGCGAAGTTGGCGTGGGACTTCGCCGAGTCACGCGAGACGCCGACGACCTCGGCGTTGCGCTTGCGGAATTTCGGGTAGAGGTCGCGGAAGTCCTGCGCCTCGCTGGTACAGCCCGGGGTGGCATCCTTGGGGTAGAAATACACCACGATCCATTGGCCCTTGAGGTCGGCGAGCTTGAGCGTGCCGCCGTCGCCGGTGATGCCGCTGAGGGCGGGGGCCTTCTTTCCGATATCTGGCATGGTCTCTCCGGAAACCCGGCGGGGTCTCGCTGTTGTGCGAGGAGAGACTAGCGCGATGAATGTGACGGAGACAGCCTTGTCAGCGGGCATCGTACAGGCGCATCCTACGAACTCGCGTCCGCGCCGGATCGGCTGCCGAAGTCGCTAGAACTTCACCGGATCCATGATGGCGTCCAGGTTCAGCCCATCGCACAGTTCCAGGAAGTCGTCGCGCAAGGCGGCGATGTGCAGATCGGACGGAATGCCGATCGTGAACTGCGCCTGGAACATCTCCGCGCCTGTCTGCATGGCGTGGTAGCGGGTGGAGTGCAGTTGCTCCACGCTGATGCCCTGCTGGCTGAAGAACTCCACGATGCGCGCCACGATGCCCGGGCGGTCGGCGGAGATGATCTCCACCATGTACGGCAGCAGATGCGAGTTCGGCTCGCGCGGCGTGGTGCGGTAGTGGGCCAGGCGCAGGTTTTCGTCTCGTGCCAGCTTGTTCAGCGCGGTCTCTAGCTTGGCCAGTGCGTCCCAGGCGCCGTTGGCCAGCAGCATGATCGATACCTCGTTGCCGATGGTGGCCACGCGCGATTCGGCCAGGCTGCAGCCGGCATCGGCAATGCGGCGGGTGAGCGCGGTGAGCGGCGAATGGGCGGCCGAAGTCAGTGCGTGGATCAACAGCTGGTTGTCGCTGCCCGAACGGGCGGGGGGCGTCGGTTTCAATGGAATGGCCTGTGCCGGAACCCGCGCGGCGCGGGAATCGCGCCAGCCAGCTTACTTGCCGCTCCAGCAAGCCCGCAAGTAACATGCAAGGCTGGTTTATCAAGCGGTATTCGACCCTTGGACATTCGCGGAAGCATCTGCGCGCTGGCGACGCCGTTCGCGTCCGACGGCGCGCTCGACCTGCCGGCGTTCGCGCGCCTGCTCGACTACCAGCTCGCCGGTGGCACGCAGGCGCTGGTGGTGGCCGGTTCCACCGGCGAGGCGCACATGCTCGAGCACGACGAGTTCGATCGCCTGCTCGCGTTTGCGGTGGAGCATGTCGCCGGCCGCGTGCCGGTGATCGCCGGCACCGGCGAGGCGGGCACCGCGAAGACCGTGGCGCTCACGCGCCGCGCCAGGGCGCTGGGCGCCGATGCCGCGCTAGTGGTGACGCCGTACTACGTGCGCCCCACGCAGGAAGGCATGCGGCGTCACTTCCTCGAGGTCGCCGAACACGGCGGCTTGCCGGTGCTGCTCTACAACGTGCCGGCCCGTACCGCCTGCGACCTGCTGCCGGAGACGGTGGCGCAGCTCGCCGGGCACCCCGCCATCGTCGGCATCAAGGAGGCACGTGGCGACGCCGAGCGCATCGCCGCGCTTGCGGAACTTGCGCGCCCGGATTTCGTCTATCTCTCCGGCGACGACGGTACGGCGGCGCAGGCCATGCTGGCCGGTGCTGCCGGCACCATCTCGGTGGTGGCGAACCTGGCGCCGAGGGCGTTCCGTGCGCTGTGCGACGCGGCGACGGGTGGCGATCGTGCCGCCAGCGCGCGTTGTGACGACGTGCTGGCTCCCTTGGTGCAGGCGCTGAACTGCGCACCCAACCCGATTGCGGTGAAGGCCGGTTTGCCGGAACTGGGGCTGGGTACGGCGCTGCCGCGGTTGCCTCTGGTGGAGCTGGCCGAAGGCCCGGATCGCGCCCGTTTGCGCGATGCGCTGTCCAGTCTGGCATCCTTGGCGCACGCCGCCTGATCGCAAGCCGCCCTGGCGGCCATCAACGAACCTTCCACGGAAACCCTTGCATGAAGAAATCCTCGCTACTCGTGACCCTGCCGGCGCTGGCCTTTGCGGGCCTGTTGCTCTCCGGTTGCGGCATGTTCCGATCCACGAAGGCGTGGGAAACGGCCAAGCAGGAGGCTCCGCTGGAAATCCCGCCGGGCCTCGATACGCCTCCGGCCACCGCGGCGCTGGTGATTCCGCCGCCGGGTTCGGGCCAGCAGGCCGCGATCCCTGCGGGCCAGATCTCGGACGCCTTCGTGGTCAACGGCAGCGTCGATGGCACCTACCAGAAAGTGGGCCAGCTGCTGGCCGCCGGTAGCGCCGGCAAGGTCGTCAGCCACGACGACAGCGCGCACACCTACACCGTGAACGTGGTGGGCGGCGAAGACGTGACGCTGAAGAAGAAGGGTTTCTTCGGTCGTCTGTTCAGCCACAAGGACAAGAGCGCCACCACCGGCACGCATCCGGTCCAGGTCACCGTGAATCCCAGTGGCAGCAGCGCCAGCGAAGTGCGTGCGCAGGGCAGTGCCGGTGCGGTCGCCAAGCTGATCGATACGTTGAAGAAGGGCATGGCCGGCTGATCGGTGCGCCATTCCGTAACGAAAATGCCGCCCGATGGGCGGCATTTTCGTAGGTGCCGGGGAGAACTGCGGTCCTTGCGTGCCGCGGTCCCCGATTCAGGCTCAGCGCTGGAGCAGCTTGAGCTTGTCCGGCTTGCCCTCCCAATCCTTTGCGTCGGGCAGGCCATCCTTGCGCTCGGTGATGACCGGCCAGGCTTTCGCCAGCTCGGCATTCAACGCCACGAACGCTTCCTGCCCGCCGGGCACATCGTCTTCCGGATAGATCGCGTTGATCGGGCATTCCGGCTCGCACAACGTGCAGTCGATGCACTCGTCCGGATCGATCACCAGGAAGTTCGGGCCTTCGTGGAAGGCATCGACCGGGCAGACTTCCACGCAGTCGGTGTACTTGCACTTGATGCAGTTGTCGGTGACGACAAAGGTCATGGGATGGGGCTCTTGCGTTCGGGCGTTGGCAAGTATGACTGCAATGCGCGGGGAGTGAAAAGTCGCTGGCGCGACTAGGGAGATGGCGCGGCCACTCCGCGCCGCATCTGGAAACTTGGGTTGGAGTTTTGTTGCCGGGCGGCTGCCCAAAAACAAACGGCACGATCGCTGGATCGTGCCGTTTGTTCCTGGAGAGTGCGGCCATGGATGGCCGCAGTCGGCGCGAGGGCAGGGCAAGCACTTGAACCTTGCCGCTACCTGCGCGCCACGGCGATTCCGGACGAATCGCACAAGCAAATGGCGCTCCCAACGAGGTTCGAACTCGTGTTCCCGCCTTGAGAGGGCGGTGTCCTGGACCGCTAGACGATGGGAGCGAAGTCTTGCAGAGCGCGGTAGTATAGCGGAATTGTTTCGTTCGGCAATGCCGTTGCGCCGTCGCGCGGCCACGGCCGGACAAGATACCCGCAAGGATCCCAGCCGCTTGAATCCCGAAGCCAGGAACGACGCCAGGCCCGCGCTGCGCATCATCCCGCGCGAGCAGCACACGATTTCCCGCAAGAACATCAGCAAGGCTGCACTGCGTGTGCTCTACCGCCTCAACGAGGCGGGCTACGACGCCTATCTGGTCGGCGGCGCGGTGCGCGACCTGCTGCTGGGCGGCCGGCCAAAGGATTTCGACGTAGCCACCAACGCCACGCCGGACGAAGTGAAGAAGCTGTTCCGCAATTGTCGCCTGATCGGTCGCCGGTTCCGGCTGGCCCATGTGGTGTTCGGGCCGGAAATCATCGAAGTGGCCACCTTCCGTGGCACCGGCGAGGAAGAGGGCGCGGAAGGCGAGCGGCACATCGTGGATGGCCGCATCGTGCGCGACAACGTGTGGGGCACGATCGAGGAGGATGCGTTGCGTCGTGACTTCCGCGTCAACGCGATGTACTACGACATCAGTGACTTCTCGGTGCGCGACTACGTGGGTGGCATGCGGGACCTGGAGGATCGCGTGCTGCGCCTGATCGGCGAGCCGGCCACGCGCTACCGCGAGGACCCGGTGCGCATGCTGCGCGCGGCGCGGCTCGGGGCCAAGCTGGGCTTCACCATCGACGCGGCCGCGACCGCGCCTTTCGCGGAGCTGGGGTCGCTGCTGCTTGAAGCCTCGCCGGCGCGGCTATTCGACGAGTCGCTGAAGATGTTCCTCGCCGGGCACGGCCTGAAGAGCTTCCGCATGCTCGAACAATGCGGCCTGCTGCAGTTCCTTTTTCCCGCGACGGCGCGCGCGCTGAAGCGCGGCGACGAAGCCTTGCGGGCCCTGGTCGAGCAGGGTCTGGCGAACACCGACGAACGCGTGGCCGAGGGCAAATCGGTGACACCCGCCTTCCTGTTTGCCGTGCTGCTCTGGGGCGAGGTGCGCGACGTGGCGCACCAGCAGATCACCCGCGGCAAGGACGCGAACGAGGCCTGGGCGCGCGCCGCGATGCAGGTGGTGGCCGAGCAGTGCCAGCGCGTGGCGATCCCGCGGCGATTCACCTTCACCATGGAGGAGATCTGGTCGCTGCAGCCGCGTTTCGAACAGATCCAGCGCAAGAGGGTATTGCGCCTGCTGGCGCACCCGCGCTTCCGCGCCGCGTTCGATTTCCTGCTGCTGCGGGCGCACGAATCGCCGGCGATCCGCGAGCTCGGCCAATGGTGGGATCACGCCCAGCAGTTGCCGCACGACACGCTTGCGGCGGCGTTGCCGACGCACGGTGGCGGTGGCGGCGATTCCGAATGGGTCGCTGCAGCCGTCGCGCCTGCGCGCAAACGGCGTCGACGCAAGCCGGCGGCCAAGCCGAAGCCGGCGTGAGCATCGCCGCCTACGTCGCGCTGGGCGGGAACCTGGGCGAGCCGCAGCGGCAGGTAGTCGACGCCATGGACGCGCTGGCGCGGCTGCCTTCCACGCGGGTGCTGCGTCGCTCGCGCTTGTACCGCACGCCGCCGTGGGGCGTGCTGGAGCAGCCGCCGTTCGTCAATGCCGCCGTGCTGCTGCAAACCGCCCTCGAGCCGCACGCGCTGCTCGACGCCTTGCTGGCGATCGAACAGCGGGCCGGCCGCGTCCGTGCCGAGCGCAACGGGCCACGCACGCTGGATCTCGACCTGTTGCACATGGACGGCGTGCAACTGGCCGATGCCCGCCTCACCCTGCCGCATCCGCGCATCGGCGAGCGTGCCTTCGTGTTGCTGCCGCTGGCCGATCTGGCGCCCGATCTCGTCTTGCCCGGGCAGGGGCGCGTGGCCGATCTGCTCGCTGCAGCGGATAAGCGAGGCTGCGAATGCCTGGGCGAAGCCCGGCTGGCCGAATGATGCGGCGCAGCGGATAATCGACCACTCCCGATCCGAGGCATCACCGTGTACGTGGATTCCGCTAACGTTCCCGCGCGCAAGCCGGTCACCGTGCCAGGCCTGCATGCGATGAAGGCCGAAGGCCGTCGCATAACGGTACTCACCGCTTACGACTACAGTCTTGCCGCGCAGGTGGAGCTGGCCGGTATCGACGTGGCGCTGGTGGGCGATTCGCTGGGCATGGTGATCCAGGGCCACAAGAGCACCTTGCCGGTGACGCTGGATCACATGGTCTACCACACGCAGGCCGCGGCGCGCGGCTTGTCGGCCACGCTGCTGGTGGCCGACCTGCCGTTCATGGCTGATCGCGACGTGCCGCATGCGCTGGAAGCCGGCGCACGCCTGGTCGGCGAGGCAGGGGCGGCGATGGTGAAGATCGAGGGCGCCGGTCCGCACATTCTGGACGCGGTTTCCGCACTGGTGGCGCGGGCGATTCCGGTCTGCGCGCACCTGGGCCTCACCCCGCAGTCGGTGCACAAGTTCGGCGGGTTCCGCATCCAGGGCCGCGAGCAGGAGACCGCCGACCGCATCCTCGCCGAGGCGCAGGCCGTGCAGGCGGCGGGCGCGGATCTGCTGGTGCTGGAAGGCGTGCCCAGCACGCTGGGCGAGCGGGTGACCCGCGAGCTGAAAATCCCGGTGATCGGCATCGGCGCCGGTCCGCATTGCGACGGCCAGGTGTTGGTGATCCAGGACATGCTCGGCATCACTCCCGGCAAGCGGCCCAAGTTCAGCAAGGATTTCCTCGCCGGTCGCGATTCTGTGGCGGCCGCGCTCGCCGCCTACGCGGCCGACGTGCGCAGCGGAGCCTTCCCTGCGCCCGAGCACTGCTTCAACTGAGCTTCCACTGGACGAGAACACGCCATGCAAACCGTGCAAGACGCCCCGGCACTGCGCGCTGTCGTCCGCGGCTGGCGTTCCCAGGGGCAGACCGTCGGGCTGGTGCCCACCATGGGCAACCTGCACGCCGGGCACCACTCCCTGCTGAAGCTGGCGCGCGCGCGCGCCGACCGCGTGGTGGCCACGGTCTTCGTCAATCCCACCCAGTTCGGGCCGAACGAGGATTTCGAACGCTATCCGCGCACGCTGGTGCAGGATCAGGCGGGCCTTGCCGAGCATGGCTGCGACCTGCTGTTTGCGCCCGAAGTGGCGACGATGTACCCGTTTGGCGCCGAGCAGAGCGTGAGCATCCACGTGCCCGGCATCACCGACACGCTGGAGGGGGCGCACCGCCCCGGCCACTTCGACGGCGTCGCGACGGTGGTGTGCAAGTTGTTCAATCTGGTGCAGCCGGATCTGGCGGTGTTCGGCCAGAAGGATTTCCAGCAGCTCAAGGTGATCGAACGCATGGTGCGCGACCTGGCCTTGCCGGTGAAGGTGATGGGGGCGCCCACGCTGCGTGCCGAGGACGGCCTGGCGCTCAGCTCGCGCAACCAATACCTCACCGAGGCGGAACGTAAGCAGGCCCCGCTGGTCCGGCAAACCCTGCAGCAGATGCGCGACCTGCTGGGCCGGGGGCATGCGCGGCACATCATCGAGGAGGTGGCGCACTCCAAGCTGGAGCGCGCAGGCTTCGTGCCCGACTACGCCGCGATACGCCGTGCCGACGACCTGTCGGAACCGGCCGATGGCGAGCGCGAGGGGCTGGTGGCACTGATCGCCGCACGCCTGGGCACGACGCGGTTGATCGACAACCTTCCCTTCGACTGAAGCGCCCCCATCTTCCTGGCTGAACGGCCGATGTTGCGACGCAATGCCACCGGTTCGATAATGTACGGCCACGTGGGCCGTCCCCGCAGGAATCCGTAGTCATGCACCTGAACATGTTCAAGGCGAAGATCCATCGCGCCACCGTCAGCCACGCCGAGCTGCACTACGAAGGCTCGATCGCCATCGACGGCAACTTGCTCGACGCCGCGGGCATCCGCGAGTACGAGCAGATCCACGCCTGGGACATCGACAACGGCGAGCGCTTCGTCACCTACGCGCTGCGCGCGGAGGAAGGCTCGGGCATCATCTCGGTGAACGGCAGCGCCGCCCGCAGCGTGCAGGTGGGCGACCTCATCATCATCGCCGCGTTTGCGCAGATCGACGAGAAGGAGCTGGCGCAGTTCCAGCCCACCTGCGTCTACGTGGACGAGAAGAATCGCATCACCCATACCAATCGCTCGATCCCGAAGCAGATGGCCGCCGCCTGAGCGGCCTCCGGGGCGATTGCGGGTCGCGCGGGGCGCGCTGGTAGCGCCGCCGCATCCGGTTCAGAACGCCGGCAACACCGCGCCGCGGTACTTTCGCTCGATAAACGCCTTGACCGCCGGGCTGGTCAGCGCCTTCGCCAGCTTCTGCACGCGCGGATCATTGCGGTTGTCGGGGCGGCCCACCAGGTAATTCACATAGGGCGAATCCTTGCTTTCGATCAGCAGCGCGTCCTTGGTGGGGTTAAGGCCTGCCGCCAGTGCGTAGTTGGTGTTGATCAGCGCCAGGTCCACTTCGTCCAGCGTGCGCGGCAGCATCGCCGCTTCGAGCTCCTTGAACCGCAGGTGCTTCGGGTTCGCCGTGATGTCCTTGAGCGAGGCCAGCGCGTTGGCGGGATCCTTCAGCGTGATCAGCTTGTTCTTGGCGAGCAGCAACAGGGCGCGACCTTCGTTGCTGGGGTCGTTCGGCAGCGCCACGGTGGCGCCGTCCGGCAACTGGTCGATGCTCCTGATCCGGCGCGAGTAGGCGCCGAACGGCTCGATGTGCACGCCGACGATGGGCACCAGGTCGGTGCCGTGTTCCTGGTTGAATGCGTCGAGGTAGGGCTTGGTCTGGAAGTAGTTGAGGTCGATGTTCTTCTCGGCCACCTGCATGTTCGGCTGCACGTAGTCGGCGAACACCTTGATCCGGAGCTTTACGCCTTCCTTCGCGAGGATGGGCTGCACCTGCTTCAGGATCTCCGCGTGCGGCACCGCGGTGGCGGCCACGGTGAGCGTGTTGGCGCCCTCCTTCGGCGCTGAGCAGGCTGCGAGCAGCAAGGCGAAGGCCGCGCAGACCGTGGCGCGGACCATTCGTGTCACGACGGTTTGCGGGCCACGCCTGCCAGCAGCAGGAGCGAGAGGATGGCCGAGAGGGCGGCGAGCAGCAGCATGGTTCATGGCGGTTTCCGGGGTGCTTGCAGACTAGACGTCCGAACGTTGGCGGGGAAATAACCGGATCAGTGGCGCTTATAACGCGCCACGATGCGGTCGCCCAGCATCTGCAGCAGCTGCACCAGCACCACCAGCAACGCCACGGTCACGACCATGTAGTCGGACTCGTAGCTGAGGTAGCCGTAGCGATAGGCGAGGTCGCCCAGGCCGCCGGAGCCGATGGCGCCGCCCATCGCGGTGTAGCCCACCAGTGCAATGGCGGTCACCGTGATCCCGGCGGCGATGCCGGCCCGTGCCTCGGGCAGCAGCACGTGGCGCACGATCTGCCAGGTGCTGGCACCCATCGCCTGCGCCGCCTCGATCACGCCTTTCTGCACCTCCCGCAGCGCGGTTTCCACCAGCCGTGCGAAGAACGGCGCGGCGCCGATCACCAGTGGCGGGATCGCGCCGCGCACGCCCAGCTTGGTGCCCACCAGCGCGTAAGTGACCGGCATCAGCACGATCATCAGGATGATGAAGGGCACCGAGCGCAGCACGTTCACCAGCAGCGAGATGGAGCCGTAGAGCCGAGGCATCGCCCGCAGTTGCCCCTTGCCGGTGAGGTAGAGCAGCACGCCCAGCGGCAGGCCGATCAGCACGGTGAGCGTCAGCGAGCCGCCCAGCATCAGCAGGGTGTCGATGCAGGCGCGACCCAGCTCGCCCCAGTCGTCGATGTTGGGGAACAGGCTCTGCAGTGGCGAGAGCGTCATGCGGCCACCTCCTCGATTTCGATGCCGGCCTGGCGCAGCGCCGCTAACGCGGCGTCGCTGCCCGCGCCGTCCAGCGTCAGGGTGAGCTGGCCGTAGGGCAGGTCCTTGATGCGGTCGATGCGGCCGGCGAGCAGGTTAAAATCCACGCCGTGCTCGCGCATCACGCGGCTGAGCACTGGCTGCAGCGTGGTGGCGCCGCGGAAGGTCAGGCGCATCACGCGGCCGACCACGGCCGGCGCCTGCGCGGTGGCGGCCTCCTCCGGCAGCGCCTCGGCCACGAAGCGCCGCGTGGTGGCATGCCTGGGATGCAGGAAGACGTCGGCCACCGTGCCGCTCTCCACGATGCGGCCGGCGTCGAGCACGGCCACGCGGTCGCAGATGCGGCGCACCACGTCCATCTCGTGGGTGATCAGCACGATGGTGAGCTTGAGTTCGCGGTTGATCGCGGCGAGCAGATCGAGCACCGAGGCGGTGGTCTGCGGATCGAGTGCGCTGGTGGCCTCGTCGCACAGCAGGATCTCCGGCCGGTTGGCCAAGGCGCGGGCGATGCCCACGCGCTGCTTCTGACCGCCGGAAAGCTGCGAAGGGTACTTGCCCGCGTGTTCGTCGAGGCCGACGCGCGCGAGCAGTTCGGCGACGCGTGCACGGATTTTCGCCGCGTCGCGCTCGCCGGCCAGACGCAGCGGGAACGCCACGTTGTCCGCCACCGTCTGCGAGGCGAGCAGGTTGAAGTGCTGGAAGATCATGCCGATGCGCCGGCGCTGCGCGCGCAGTGCCGGTTCCGGCAAGGCGGTCATCTCGGTGTCGCCGATCAGGATGCGTCCGCCACTGGGCCGCTCCAGCAGGTTGATCAGGCGGATCAGGGTGGACTTGCCGGCGCCGGAATGGCCGATGATGCCGAACACCTCGCCATCCACGATGTCGAGGCTGAACGGCTGCAGCGCGGGAATGTCCTTGCCGTCCACGCGGTAGGACTTGTGTACGTCGAGGAAGCGGATCACGGGCATTCGGCGTCGAGGTGGGCGGACATTCTAGCCTCTGGCGTAGACTTCCATACGTCCATCCACGGAACCCTGGCCATGAGCAGCATCTACGACTTCAACGCGCGCGACATCGACGGCAACGAGCGATCGTTGTCCGAATGGCAGGGCAAGACCTTGCTGATCGTCAACGTGGCCTCCAAGTGCGGCTTCACCCCGCAGTACGCCGGGCTGGAAAAGCTATGGCGCGAATGGCGCGAGCGCGGCCTGGCGGTGCTGGGCTTCCCCTGTGACCAGTTCGGCCACCAGGAGCCGGGCGACGAGGCGGAGATCCGCGACTTCTGCAGCACCAGCTACGACGTCAGCTTCCCGCTGTTCGCCAAGATCGAGGTGAATGGCGACCGTGCTCACCCGCTCTACCAGTGGCTGAAGCACGAGGGCAAGGGCATCCTCGGTAGCGAGGCGATCAAGTGGAACTTCACCAAGTTCCTGGTCGATGCGGACGGCAAGACGGTAAAGCGCTATGCGCCCACCGACACGCCGGAAAAGATCGGCAAGGAGCTGGCCCGCCTGCTGAGAGCATGAGCCGGCTCAATCGCTGCCGTGCCAGCCGGCCAGCAACTGCACGATGGCATCGATGTCGCGGTCGGCACCCGGCTCGCCTTCGCCGCGGTCGTAGTTGTTGAGCATGATCACGAACGCCAGCCGCTGGCCGTCGGCGGTGGTGGCATAGCCGGCCAGGCTGTGCACGAAGGTCATGCTGCCGGTCTTGGCGTGCACCTTGTCGGTGGCCGGGCCGTCGCGCATGCGCCATTCCAGCGTGCCGTCCACGCCGGCCAGCGGCAGCATGCCGCGCAGCATGGATGACCACGGCTGCGCGGCGATGTATTGCAGCAGCTGCGCCATGGCCGCGGGCGTGACCAGGTCGCCGCGCGACAGGCCGCTGCCTTCCTCCATCAGCACCGACGACGGCGCGATCCCGATGCGCTCCAGCAACGCGTGCAACGCACGCAGTCCCCAGGCTTCGCTGCTCAGGAAGCCGCTGGGCGCATCGGGCTGGTTCGCCGCCGCGGCCTTCGCGCTGACGCCGTCGAGTTGCAGCAGGTTCTGCAGGTAGAGGTTCTGCGAGCGCTTGAGGCCCTGGGTGAGGATGTCGCTCACGGGTGGCGACAGCACCTCGGCCAGCGCCCGTGCGTTGGTCCGCAGTGCGTCGTCGCGCTCCGGCCAGGCAAGCACGCGCAGTTTGCCGGCCAGCCGGATGCCGTGGCGTCGCATCGCCGCGCGCAATTCCTCGCCCGCCTGGCGGGCCGGGTCGGGAATGGCCAGGCGGTAGGTCCGCGCCGGCGTGCCGACGGCGATGCTGCCGAAGGCGTGCAGCAGCGTGTCGCCGGGCAGGCGATAGAGGTTGATGTCGTCGGGCGTGTGCGCCGGCGCCGTGGCGAGCGTGCCCACCAGCGGCGGCGTCGCCACCGACGGCGTGAAATCCAGGCGTACCGGTCGGCCGGCGGCACGGCCGGGTGCCAGCGTCAGCGCCACGGTGTTTTCGTGCACGGTCAGTGCGCAGGCGGGCGCGGCGAACCAGCCCAGCAGGTCGCTGGCCTCCCAGCCGTTGCCCAGCGAAGGGCCGGAGAAATACGTGGTGTCGGCAACCAGGTCGCCGCGCACGACACGAATGCCGCGTGCAGCCAGTTGCGCCGCGAGGTCGTCCGCCCAGCCGGGATTGGCGGCGGGCGTGCCCAGCGTGGGGTCGCCCATGCCGTACAGCAGCAGCGGGCCGGCGAGCGTGCCGTGGCGAATGGGCGCGGCCGAGAGCAGACGCGTGGGGATGCGCGCCTGCGGGTCGAGCGTGTCCAGCGTCAATGCCGCAGTGAACAGCTTGGCGGTAGAGGCAGGTTCGAACAGCTTGCCGGATCGGTGTCCGTACACGGTGCGACCGCTGTCCAGCGACACGACCGCGATGCCCCAGTCGGCGGCGGCGTAGCGTGGCTGGTCGATGATCGCGTCGATCTGCGCCGCCAGCGAATGCGGCTCCCGGGGCGCGGGAAGTGTGGCTGCATGCACCGTCGTTGGCGGCGTGGCGCAGAGCAGGATCAACGGGTAGAGCAGTGCGGCGACGCGGAGGACAGGTTTCATGCGCGGAGTATCGCAAAGTCTCCATCTGCTAGGCTTATCGGCCCGCGCCGGTGGAAACCGGCCCTTTCATCCCCGCCGGAACCTGTCCATGCAGATCGCCAAGAACGCCGCCGTCACCTTCCACTACACGCTGACCGATGACCAGGGCCAGGTCGTCGACAGCTCGGACGGCCGCGAGCCGCTGGCCTACCTGCACGGCCATGGCCACATCGTGCCGGGCCTGGAGAAGCAGATGGAAGGCCGCCAGGCAGGCGACAAGTTCGATGCCCACGTCACACCGGAGGAAGGCTACGGCGTGCGCCACGAGGAACTGGTGCAGGAAGTGCCGCGCGAGGCATTCCAAGGCGTGGCTGACATCCAGCCTGGCATGCAGTTCCAGGGCCACGGCCCGCAGGGCGTGATCAACGTCACCGTGACCAAGGTCGATGGCGACAAGGTGCACATCGACGGCAATCATCCGCTGGCCGGCAAGCCGCTGCACTTTGCCATCGAGGTGACGGGTGTGCGCGAAGCCAGCGAGGAAGAACTGTCGCATGGCCACGTACACGGCGCGGGTGGTCATCACCACTGACGCACGACCCGGCAGGGACGCCGGGGGATTGCCATCGTGGGTTGCGACGCCGCCGGTCAGGCGGCGTCGTTGTTTCTGGCCGGGCAAGCTCGCCGACAGGTCAAGTCAGGTTTGGGCTGGTCAGCGCGCGGGTCCGTTCGGGCATGGCCGCCGCGTGCGGCGGTGTCAGAACAGCTTGCGGTAGACCACGAAGCCCGATTTCTCGGCCACCTGGTCGTAGAGCCGCATGGCCGTGGCGTTGCTTTCGTGGGTTTGCCAGTACACGCGCGGCGCGCCCGCCGATTGGGCGAGTTCGTAGACGCGCTCGATCAGGGCGCGCCCGACGCCAAGCCCGCGTGCCTCGGTCGCGGTGAACAGGTCCTGCAGGTAGCAGTTGGGTTCGACCTGGATCGTGCTGCGGTGGAACAGGTAGTGCGCCAGCCCCAGCAGCACGCCGTCGCGTTCGGCCACCAGCCCATGCACCGGCTCGGCCGGGTCGAGGAAGCGCGCCCAGGTGGTGCGGGTGATCGTTTCCGGCAGGGCGGTGCGGCCGCTGCGGCCATAGAACGCGTTGTAGCCATCCCACAGTGGCCTCCACGCGGCATGGTCGGCAGCGGTCACGGGGCGGATTGCAAGCGGGTTGCTCATGGGCTGCCTCCAGTGGCGCACCGGTCGTGCCGACGGGTTCAGTACCAGTCGAGCAGCGACACGCCCACGCCGAAGTACGTGGCATTGTGGTTGTAGTCGATCAGGCTTTCGCCGTAGCCCTTGAACAGCTCCATGTAACCGCGCACGTTGCCGGCGACGGGGAAACTCCAGGTGAAACGCGCGGCGCCGTGGCTCTGGCTGCCGCCGCGCAGCGAGTGGCGCAGCATCATGCCGAACTCCTGTCCGTGCCATTCATGGACGATCTGCATGCTGGCGCGACCCATGTAGTTGCTGATATCCGGGTTGTCGTCGTTGCGGCGCGCCTCGGGAATGCGCCACCACGGGCGGAACATGATGGTCCAGCCAGGGCGCTCGAAACCGAAGTCGGCGATGACCCGGTTCCAGCTGCGCGACAGCGGATCGCTGCGTCCGTTGGACTGGTGGTTAACGCCGATGCCGAGCAGCCGGCCCTCCCAGCCCAGCAGCCGGTAGTGCGCGTCGAACACCAGCAATGCCTCCGGTTCGTAGTCGGTCTCGCGGAACGGACGCGAGATCGCGGCGTTGTAGACCTGCCAGCGCGAGCTCTGCGTATAGCCTAACCACAGGTCGCCGGCGCTGCCGAATACGCCCTGCCAGACCTTGGTCTTGAGGCTGAGCTGGAACTTGCCTTCGACGTTCTGCAACTGCTGTGGCGTTGGTACGGTGTTGTTCGGATTGGGGCTTTGTGGCCTGTTGTTCTGATTACTGGTGGCGAACAGCGGCAGTGCGTACACCGGCTGGTAGCCGCGCAGGTTGAAGGTGCCGAGCTTGCTCTCCGGCGACAGCTCCCAGCGGCTGTCCAGCAGCGAAAGTGGCTTCGATACCTTGGCCGGCGCGGATGCGTCGACCACGGCAACCTGCCGGTCGTGCGAGAACACGCTGGTGTCCGCTGCGGGCGTCTGGTCCGTGCGTTTCTGCGCGGCGGGCAACCGGTCGCGCCCGGTGGCGCGGTCGTAGCAGGCCAGCCGTTGCGCATCGCTCTCGATCGCGGTGCAGGCGCGGATGTCCATCGGGTCGGGGTTCTGCGCATGGCAGATGCCGGTGGCGAGCACGCCAGCCAGCAGGAGCAGGCGAAGGTGCTTCATGGCGACTCCATCGCACGGGTGTACGTGGAGTCTAGGTCATGCGCGGCCGTCGTTTGTGGATCAGCCGCATGGAATCACCGAAAGCGTCTCCCTGCCCTTAGCGGGCGCTGGGAAGCATCGCCCGAACGAAAACCGGCCGCATTGATGCGGCCGGTTCGATGCTCGAAGCTTTACTGGATCTGTTTCACCCACGCTTCGTATTGCGTCTTGTTGATTCGCTCAGCACCGTGGCTGGCATCGAGGAAGTCGTTGGCCAGCGGCGGATAGGCTTCGGCCTGCTCCTGGGTGATCCATTTGCTGCCGCCGGAAAGCTGGTTGAACGGCGGCGGCGTCCCGATCTTCGGCGCCGCAGGCGGGACGCTGCGCACGGTCACGATGGGTGCCGGGGTCTGGCCAGCGTTGTCCTGGGCGAAGGATGCTCCGGCGAAAAACAGTGCGCCGGCGGCGAGTGCAGGCAACCATGCTTTGCAAGATTTCATCATCGTTACTCCATGCCAGAATGTTCGGAAGGAATGCGGGCCCCCTTGGTGGCGTCGGAGGACGCTGCCGATGAAGCCTGCCCAAGACGCTAGCAAAGGCTGTGTAAATGTCGCCGCAATATTCGTGTCGAGACATCGTGAAAGCGGCACGCCGTTGAACGCCGCTTCAGCTGGCGCCATCACCTTGCAGCCGTCGCAGGCGCGCGCGCTGCAGCTGCATGCCCAGGGTTTGCTGCAGGCGCCGCGTGGGCGCCCGTCGCGCGACGGCCTGGTGGCGAGCATCGAACGCATGCGCCTGCTGCAGATCGATTCCATCCACGTGGTCGCGCGCAGCCCGTATCTGGTGCTGCATTCGCGACTGGGCGATTACCCGGCGGCATGGCTGGACGAGGCGCTGGCCGACGGCCGGGTCGCCGAATGCTGGGCGCACGAGGCCTGTTTCGTCGCCGCACGCGATCTGGCCGCGCACCGTGCCTGGCGCGAACGCGGCAGCCATTGGGCGCACCGCCACGCCGAACGCATGCATCGTGAGCACAAGCCGGCCATGGACGCATTGCTCGCGCGCATCCGCGACGGTGGCCCGGTACTGGCCTCGGATTTCCCGCGCGAGGACCGCGGTGTGTCCGGCTGGTGGGAATGGAAGCCAGAGAAGCGCTGGCTGGAGGCGTGGTTCGCGCTGGGCGACTTGATGGTGACGCGGCGCGAGCGCTTCCAGCGCGTGTACGACCTTGCCGAGCGCGTGCTGGCGAAACTCGATCCGCCGTTTGCCCCGACCGGGCTCGATACGCAGCAGCTGCGTCGGCATTTCGTGCTCGAGAGCGTGCAGGCGCTGGGCATCACCCAGGCCCGCTGGATCGCCGACTACTTCCGCCTCAAGCCGGCGGTGACCGCGCGCGAGCTGGCGCCGCTGTTGGCCGACGGCGCATTGCTGGAGGTGACGGTGCGCGGCTGGGATGCGCCGGGCTACGTGCACCCTGAGCATGCCGGCGCGCTGGAGCGCGCCCGTCGCGGACGGCTGCGCGCCACGCATACCACGCTGCTGTCGCCATTCGATCCGCTGGTGTGGGACCGCGCCCGCCTGCTGGCGATGTTCGACTTCGACTACCGCATCGAGTGCTACGTTCCCGCATCGAAACGGCGGTACGGCTACTACGTGCTGCCCATCCTGCATCGCGGTGCACTGGTTGGCCGCCTGGATGCCAAGGCCCATCGGGCCGAAGGCGTGTTCGAGATCAAGGCGCTGTTCCTGGAGCCGGGCGTGGAGCCGACGCCGCGCCTCGCGGGGGAGATCGCCGCCGCGATCTCCCGTACGGCCGGCTGGCATGGCACGCCGGCGATCCGGCTGGGCCGCTGCCGGCCGGCGCCGCTGGCACCGTTGCTGCGCGCCGCCTGGAAGGGGTGATTCAGTTCGACGCCGGCGCGCCGCAGGAGCGGCCGTGCATGGTCTGCTTCATCTGGCTGGCCAGCAGGCGGCAGCGCGCGTCCAGGTACGGACGGGTTGCCGGATCCTGCGCTCCATGCAGCAGGCTGTCGCGCATCGCCTGGTAATGTGCCTGCAGCTGGTCCGCCGGATAGATCGCGGCGGCGCGGTGACAGGCCAGGTAACTGGACAGGTAGGCGTCGCAGGAAGCCACGCCGGTAATCGCGGCCGGCGCCCTGGGTGCCGGGTGCGCCGGACCGGTGGTGGCGCAGCCGGCGAGCAACAGGACGGCGCACAGCGGCAGCAACGGGCGGATGTTCAAGCGGCGATCCTCGGCAGAAAGCGGCGATTCTGGCATCGGGCGGCGCAATGCGGTTATCGGTTATCATAGGCGCACTGCGTTTGCCGGGGTCGCCTAGTACCGGTGACCCGATGCAGCCGATCCGCGATCTGCCTCATCTGTTCACCCCCGGGGTTGTTTTCCTTTGCACACCAGTAAGCCGGCCACCGCATGTCGCGGCGGTCGAGTCTCTTTTACCCATGTGGAGTGATTTATGTCTGATCGTCAGATCGGTACCGTCAAGTGGTTCAACGACGCCAAGGGCTTCGGTTTCATCGCCCGTGACAACGGCCCGGACGTGTTCGTGCATTTCCGCGCGATCACCGGCAATGGCTTCAAGAGCCTGCAGGAAGGCCAGAAGGTGAGCTTCAAGGTGGTGCAGGGCCAGAAAGGCCTGCAGGCCGACGAAGTCAGCGCGGCCTGATCGTCGCCAGCGTCGAACAAAAACCGGGCAGCGATGCCCGGTTTTTTTATGTCCGCGACAGCTTCATCTCGCGCCGCTTGACATCTCCCTCGCATTCCTGAATTTCCGTTATGCTTGGTTCACTGCGTCTGCTTGGCCACGTGCGTGCCCGGTGTGGAACCGTTCCGTTCCATGTCGCTACACCCGACCCCGGCATGCCCAGTAAGCCGTCGGCCCGAGGGGGCCGGCTTGTCTCAAGCGTCTGGATTGGATCGGAGTGAGTCATGTCGGATCGTGAAACAGGTACCGTCAAGTGGTTCAACGACGCCAAGGGGTTCGGCTTCATCAGCCGCGAGAATGGCCCTGACGTGTTCGTGCATTTTCGTGCCATCACCGGCACGGGCTTCAAGAGCCTGCAGGAAGGCCAGAAGGTGAGCTTCAAGGTGGTGCAGGGCCAGAAGGGCCTGCAGGCCGAAGAGGTCGCTCCGGCTTGATCGCTGCCTTGCAAGCGGGAGAGGCCGGCGCAAGCCGGCCTTTTTCTTTGCGCGCACTCCTGCTCGCGGAAGTCAAACGGGCGTCCGTCCCTGGCCGCACTTTTCAATGGACGCCGTGACAACCGCCACGGAACCTGTCGTGCTGCCGCTGGTGATGGCCGATGGCGCGCGGGTGGAGCTGCTGTGCGCGGCGCCAGCTGGCGTGCCGCGCGACGCCGTGTACTGGTTGCCGGCGATGGGCGTGCCGGCGAAGCACTACCTGCCGCTGGCCGCGGCGCTGGCGGCCAGCGGCGTGGCGGTGGCATTGCACGAATGGCGCGGCATCGGTTCCAGCAGCCTGCGTGCCGGACACGGCTGCGACTGGAGTTATCGCGAGCTGCTGCAGATCGACTTGCCGGCCGGGCTGGCGGCGATGCGGGCGCACTGGCCGCAGGCGCGTTGCTGGCTGGGCGGCCACAGCCTCGGCGGTCAGCTGGCGTGCCTGTATGCCTCGCTGCATCCCCGCGACATGGCGGGCATTGCGCTGGTGGCCAGCGGCGCGCCGTACTGGCGGCGGTTCCGCCAGGGTGCTCTGATCGGCATGGCCTACCTGCTGGCGCCGATGCTGGCGGGCTTGCGTGGCCATCTGCCCGGACGGCGCATCGGTTTCGGCGGCAACGAGGCG
The DNA here is from genome assembly GCA_021805685.1 of Pseudomonadota bacterium. Taxonomy (GTDB): domain Bacteria; phylum Pseudomonadota; class Gammaproteobacteria; order Xanthomonadales; family Rhodanobacteraceae; genus Rhodanobacter_A. The sequence continues at coordinate 18,105 of JAJZET010000228.1, read as the reverse complement.
CGTGGCGTGGTGGCGGACTGGGCGCGCAGCGGGCGTACCGGGCGCTATGCGGCGGCGGGCATGGGCGAGGACCTCGAGCAACGTCTGGCCGCGCTGGAGCTGCCGGTGCTGGCGCAACGCCTGCGCGACGACTGGCTGGGGCCGGCCGCCTCGCTGGACTGGCTGCTGGGGAAGATGCCGAACGCCTCCTGCCGGCACGAACAGCTCGCGCCCGGTGACCTCGGCGGCCTCCCGGCGGATCATTTCGGCTGGATGAAGGCGCCCGGACCGGTCGCCGCACGCATTGCCGAGTGGATCGCCACGCGCGACGCAGCGTTCACCGCAGCGCACCGTCCCGGCCCTTGATGTGGGCGTTTCGCGCCGGCACTGTAAGGGTTTCCATTCCCACGCCGGTCGCCTCATGAAATTGTTCGAGCCCATCCAGCAGCGCAGCCTCAGCCTGCGCAACCGCATCGTGGTATCGCCGATGTGCCAGTACTCGGCCACCGATGGCCTGCCCGACCACTGGCACCTGGTGCACCTGGGTAGCCGTGCGGTGGGTGGTGCAGGCGCGGTGATTGCCGAGGCCACTGCGGTGTCGGCGCAAGGGCGCATCTCGCCCGGCGACACCGGCCTCTGGAACGAGGCCCAGTTGGCGGCATGGCAGCCGATCGTGGCCTTCATCGCTGCGCAAGGCGCGGTACCCGGGGTGCAGCTCGCACACGCCGGCCGCAAGGCCAGCGCGCAACGGCCGTGGGAGGGCGGTGGCTCCCTCGCCGCGGCACAGGGCGCGTGGACCACGGTAGCGCCGTCGGCCGTGCCGTTCGATGCCGGCTGGCACGTGCCGCTGGCGCTGGATGCGGCGGGCATCCGCCAGGTGCTCGCCGATTTCCGTGCCGCCGCGCAGCGCGCGCTGGTCGCCGGCTTCAAGCTGGTGGAACTGCATGCCGCCCACGGCTACCTGCTGCATCAGTTCCTGTCGCCGTTGAGCAACCGGCGCGAAGACGCCTACGGCGGCAGCTACGAGAACCGCACGCGGCTGGTGCGCGAGGTGGTCGCCGCGGTGCGTGAGGTGTGGCCGGAGGAGTTGCCGCTGTGGCTGCGCATCTCGGCCACCGACTGGGCCGAAGGTGGCTGGGACGTGGAGCAGAGCGTGCAGCTGTCGCGCGACATGAAGGCGCTGGGTGTGGACCTGGTCGACGTCTCCAGCGGCGGATTGGTGCCGCACGTCAGGATTCCGCTGGGTCCCGGCTACCAGGTGCCGTTCGCCGCACAGGTCCGGCACGAGACGGGCATGGCCACCGGTGCGGTGGGCCTCATCACCGAGGCGAAGCAGGCCGAGGCGATCGTGGCGAACGGAGAAGCCGACGTGGTGCTGATTGCCCGCGAGAGCCTGCGCGATCCGTATTTCCCGCGCCGTGCCGCCCAGGAGCTGGGTGCGTCCCTGCCCGCGCCGGCGCAATATCAGCGAGCCTGGTGAACGGGGAGGGACGATGGACGCGCAACCGATCCTGATCGAAGGCCGCCGGCACGATCTCGGCGACGGTTTCGCCGTGCGGCGGCTGCTTCCCGTGCTCGAAGCGCGTCACGTGGGGCCGTTCGTGTTCTACGACCACATGGGGCCGGTGGACTTCGCGCCAGGCAAGGGCATGGACGTACGGCCGCATCCACATATCGGCCTGGCCACGGTGACCTGGCTGTTCGATGGCAGCATCCGCCACCGCGACAGCCTGGGCAGCCTGGCCGACATCCGTCCAGGCGAGGTGAACTGGATGACCGCCGGCCGCGGTATCGTGCACTCCGAACGCACGCCGCCGGAGGTGCGCGCCGCGGGTCAGCGGCTGCACGGCATCCAGGTCTGGGTGGCGTTGCCGCGCGACCAGGCGGAGGTCGCGCCAGCCTTCCACCACCACGAAGCCGACGCGTTGCCGCGCATCCGCCGTCCTGGCGTCGCGCTGGTGCTGATCGCCGGCACCGGCTGGGGCGAGGCTTCGCCGGTAAAGGTGTTCGCGCCAATGTTCTTTGCCGAGGCACGGCTCGATGCCGGCGCCGAACTGGCTCTGCCGGCCGAGCATGCCGAGTACGGCGTGCACGTGATCGAGGGCGAGCTGGCCTGGTGCAATACGACGCTGGCCGCAGGGCAGATGGCGGCGCAATCCGGCGCTGCGGCGGCGATCAAGGCGATCCGGCCCAGTCGCGTGATGCTGTTCGGTGGTGCACCACTGGATGGCGAGCGCCGCCTTTGGTGGAATTTCGTAGCCGCCGACGACGCACGCATCGAGCAGGCCAAGGCCGACTGGCGCGAGGGGCGCTTCCCCGTCGTGCCGGGCGACGAGCAGGAATCCATCCCGTTGCCGGGCTGAGGGGGACGACATGGCCGAATTCGCCAGCTTCCGCGCGTTTTATCCCTACTACCTGGGCGAGCACAGCAACCGGCTGTGCCGGCGCTGGCATTTCGTCGGCAGCACGCTGGTGCTGCTGATCCTGCTGCTGGCGATCGCCAGCGGGCGACCGGCATGGCTGTGGCTGCTGCCGGTGGCCGGCTACGGCTGCGCGTGGATCGGCCACTTCGTCTACGAGAAGAACCGCCCGGCCACCTTCCGCCACCCGCTCTACAGTCTGCTGGGCGACTGGGTGATGTACGCGCAGATGCTGCGCGGCAAGCTCAGCTTCTAGCGGTATTGCTGGTGGCAGTCCTGGCAGGACTCGCCCACGGGCTTCAGCGCCGTGGCGAGCGCCGCGCAGTTGGCCGGGGCGGATGCGATGGCCTGCTGCAGGCTGGCCTGCAGCTTGTTCTCGTCGTCGCTGAAGCCGCGGTCGGCGATGCCGAACGTGGGCAGGATGTCGGTGGCGGTGGATTGCAGACGCAGCAGGTGAGGCAGGGTCTTCGCCGCGTCGCATTGCTGTGCCTTCATCGCCTGCTTCAGCGCTCCCATGTGGTAGCCCATGGTGTGCATCACCGCCTTGGGCATGGGGTTGCGCGCGGCCAGCGCGCTCATCACCTGGGCGGTGCCGATGACGCCGATGGCGAGACCGAGCAGGATCAGCAGTGCTGCACGCATGGGGCGGCTCTTCAAGGGGGAAATGCGGCGAGCATAACCCGGCCGGCGATAGAATCGCGCGTCCCGCAGCAAGGCCGTACCCCATGAGCGACACCGCATTCCCCCACGAGCGCTTCGCCGGCATCGAACGGCTGTATGGCGTCGGCAGCGTGGCGAAACTGGCGCAGCGCCATGTTTGCGTGGTGGGCGTGGGCGGCGTGGGCTCGTGGGCGGCCGAGGCGCTGGCACGCAGCGGCGTGGGGCGGCTCACCCTGATCGACGCCGACGAGGTATGCGTATCGAACACCAACCGCCAGATGCACGCGCTGGACGGCGAATTCGGCAAACCCAAGGTGGGCGTGATGGCCGCGCGGCTGCGTGCGATCAACCCGGCCTTGCGGCTGGAGGGCATCGAGCGCTTCCTCACCACTTCCACGCTGGACGAGTTGCTGGACCGTGGCTACGACGCGGTGCTGGACGCCTGCGACGCCTTCCGCGTCAAGCTGGAGATGATCGCATGGTGCCGCCGCCGCAAGCTTCCCATCGTCAGCGTGGGTTCGGCGGGCGGTCGCACCGACCCCACGCAGATCCGCGTGCGCGACCTCTCGCGCACCGAGCACGATGCGATGTTCAGCCTGATCCGCAAGAAGCTCCGCACCGATTTCCATTTTCCGCGCAACCCGGACCGCTACTTCGGCGTGTCGGCCGTGTATTCGCTGCAGAACGTGCAGTACCCGCAGCCCGATGGCAGCGTGTGCGGCAACCGGCCGCCGGGCGGCGATGCCCTGAACCTGGCCTGCGGCGGCGGGCTGGGCGCGGCGACGCACGTTACCGGCGCATTCGCCTTTGCGGCGGTGGGCAAGGTGATGGAGCGCTTGCTGCAGGCCGATCAGGCCTGATCGCCGGCCTCGGCCTCGGCCGGAGCAGCGGTCCGGGTGCGGTTGCCGCCGGCCTTCTTGGCCCGGTACATGGCCCGATCGGCCGCCCGGCTCAGCTGCTCGCTGTCCTGGCCGTCCTGCGGGAACGTGGCCACGCCGATGCTGGCCGAGACGCGGATCATCTGGCCTTGCAACAGATGGGTCCGGGCCAGCGCCGTGCGGATCCGTTCCGCGACCTCTACAGCATGCCCTGGCGTGGCCACATCCAGCAGCACCACGAACTCGTCGCCGCCGACGCGCGCCGCCGTATCGCGTTCGCGCAGGCAACCGCGGATGCGGGCAGCGACCTCGCACAGCAGCAGGTCGCCGACGGCATGGCCATGCACGTCGTTGACCTGCTTGAAGCCGTCCAGGTCGATGTAGAGCAGGGCCGCCCGCGATTCCGCACGCGCGGCGCTCTCCAGCGTGGCCTGCAGGCGGTTGTGGAACAGGGTACGGTTGGGCAGGTCGGTCAGCGGGTCGTGCAGGGCCAGGTGGTGCAGTTGGACCTGGTCCTGCTTGCGCTCGATCACCGTGCCCAGTTGGGTGGCGACGAATTCCAGCAGTTCGGCGTCGGCCCTGGCATGGCTGGTTCGCACTTTCTGCTCCACGACCAGCGCCCCGATCGGGCTTTCCTTCGCGTACAGCGGCACGCCCAACCAGTGCGAATCCCCGACGGTCGATTGCACGGCCTTGTCGCTGCGGATCACCTCGGCGGCGAGGCTTCCCGCGGTGGGCGGCGCCTCGCCGCCGCAGGCGGCATACGGGACTTCGAGGCGGCCATCCACCGGGTTCCGCAGGGCGACGATGAAGCTGGCCATGGGCAGGATGTCGTCGACGATCCGGTGCACCTGCTCGAACACGGCAGGCAGATCCTGGGCGGCGTGCGCCGTCTCGGAGATGGCGTGGAGTGCCAGGCGCATCGACTCGGCGCGCTTGAGTTCGGTGATGTCGCGGGCTACGGCGATCCGCACGCAGTCGTCCTCGGACCAGCGCGCCGACCACATTATGTGCACGATCCGGCCGTCCTTGCGCACGTAGCGATTCTGGAAATTGGACGCATGCTTGCCGTCCATGATTGCAGCGGCCGTGCGCAGTGTGATCTCCCGGTCCTCGGGATGCACCAGGTCGATCATCTGCCTGCCGATCACTTCGTCGGGGGCATAGCCGAAGATGCGCTCGAAAGCGGCACTGACAAACACGTAGTACCCCTCTGCGTCGACGATGCAGATGGCGTCGAGCAGCAGGTCGAGGATCTTGCCCAGCGGTGCGGAGAAGGTCGTTTCCATCGGTGTCCGGCGCGTCGCCGTGTTCGTGTCGGGGCCGGCCATGCCCGGGCGGGCCGGCCCCGGAGCAACGGCTACCAACCCATGTAGTGCCCGCCGTTGATGGCGAGGTTGGCGCCGGTGATCCACGCCGCCTCGTCGCCGGTGAAGAAGGCCACGGCGTGGGCGATCTCGTCGGGACGGCCGAGCCGGCCCACCGGGATCTGCGCCACGATTTTCGCGCGCACCTCCTCCGGCACCGCCATCACCATGTCGGTGCCGACGTAGCCGGGCGAGACGGTGTTCACGGTGATGCCGAACTTGGCGTTTTCCTGTGCCAGCGAGATGGTGAAGCCGTGCATGCCGGCCTTGGCGGCGGCGTAGTTGGCCTGACCGTACTGGCCCTTCTGGCCGTTGATCGAGCTGATCTGCACGATGCGACCCCACTTGCGCTCGCGCATGCCCTCGATCACCGGGCGGGTGACGTTGAAGCAGGCGTTGAGGTTGGTGTTCAGCACCTCCGTCCACTGCTGGTAGCTCATCTTGTGAAAGGTGGTGTCGCGGGTGATGCCCGCGTTGTTGACCAGGATGTCCACCGGGCCGCACTGGCCGGCGATCTCCTGGATCATCGCCTCGCTGGAGGCCGGGTCGGAGACGTCGCCGGACACCATGCACACCTCGATCCCCTCGTCGGCCATGGCCTTGCGCCAGGCTTCGGCCTTCTCGGCATTGCGGTAGTTGGTGGCGACCCGATGCCCCTGGCGGGCGAGGTAGCGCACGATGGCGCTGCCGATGCCGCCCGTGCCGCCCGTAACCAATGCCGTGCGCTGCGTCATGTCGAGTCTCCTTGGGTTGGATGATGGGCGCCTCGCGCAACGGTCGGCAACCGGCGTCGGCCCACCCGCCAGATTTATAACTGCTCAGCCGGCAAAGCAACCGTTGCGGTGCGGCAGGCGGGTCGGATCGAAGCGGCGCGATGCCGAAGCCAGCAATGTAGGCGCGTCCCCGGCCTCGGCGGTAGGTGGCTGGCCAAGGAACTCCAGCGCACGGCGCAAGGCCGGCAGCGGATCGGCGGGATCGACCGGCACCGCCTGCGACGACTTGGACAATTTGCGTCCCTGCGCGTCCAGCGCCAGCGGCAGGTGCAGGTAGCGTGGCGTGGGCAGTCCCAGCAGGCGTTGCAGGTGGATCTGCCGCGGCGTGGAGTCGAGCAGGTCGCTGCCGCGCACCACCTCGGTGATGCCCTGGTGGGCGTCGTCCACCACGCAGGCCAGTTGGTAGGAATACAGGCCCTCGACGCGGCGTATCACGAAGTCGCCGGCGGCTTCGCGCAGGTTCTGTCGCTGCGGTCCCTGCAAGGCGTCGTCGAAGGCGACGTCGATGTCCGGCGTACGCAACCGCCATGCCGGTTCGCGGCCCGGGTCGGGCCGGCTGGTGCAGCGTCCGTCGCGATGCGGTCCGGCGGCGGCCAGTTCGCTGCGGCTGCACCAGCAGGGAAACACCGCGTCAATCTCGCGCAGCCGTGCAAACGCGGCGTCGTAGGCGGCGCGGCGCTCCGACTGCAGCAGCACCGGTTCGTCCGCGACCAGCCCGAACGCCGGCAAAGCCGCGAGGATGGCGGCCGCCGAGCCGGGAACCTCGCGCGGCGGGTCGATGTCTTCCATGCGCAGCAGCCAGCGGCCGCCGGCCTGCCGCGCGCGCAGCCAGCTGCCGACGGCGGCGACCAGCGAGCCGAAGTGCAGCAGGCCGGTGGGCGAGGGAGCGAAGCGTCCGCGGTATTCCATCGCCGAAGTCTGCCTGTCTGCCGCCCCGCTGGCGAGTGGAGCCCGGCTTGAAAACATCCGGCAGCGCCTACACTCATCGGCAAGATTTCCGTCCCCGTGACTGCCAACGAGACAGCCATGCGCCGCATCCTTCTTTTCCTCGGTACCAACCTCGCCGTCCTGTTCCTGCTGAGCATCGTCTGCCACCTGCTCGGAGTGGACCAGATGGCGGCCGCGCAGGGGTTCGGCGGCAGCACCGGCCTGCTGATCTACGCCGCCGTGTTCGGCATGGGCGGCGCCTTCATCTCGCTGGCCATGTCCAAGTGGATGGCCAAGATGACCACCGGTGCACGGGTGATCGAGCAGCCGGCCAGCGAAGCCGAGCGCTGGCTGGTGGAGACGGTGGGCCGGCACGCGCAGAACGCAGGCATCGGCATGCCCGAGGTGGCTATCTACGACGCGCCGGAAATGAACGCCTTCGCCACCGGCATGACCAAGAACAGCGCGCTGGTGGCGGTAAGCACCGGCCTGCTGCAGCAGATGGACCGCGACCAGGTGGCCGCCGTGCTCGGTCATGAGATCGGCCACGTCGCCAACGGCGACATGGTGACCATGACCCTGATCCAGGGCGTGCTGAACACACTGGTGATCCTGGCCGCGCGCGTGGTGGGACGGCTGGTGGACAGCTGGCTGTCCGGTGGCCGCGACGACAACCGCGGCGGCACGGGCATTGGCTATTTCGTCACCGTGATGGCGCTGCAGCTGGTGTTCGGCCTGTTCGCCTCGATGATCGTGATGGCCTTCTCGCGCTGGCGCGAGTTCCACGCCGACGCGGCCGGCGCCAAGCTGGCCGGCCGCGGCGCGATGATTTCCGCGCTGCAGCGGCTGCAGGCGGGGCACGGCGAGAACAGCCTGCCGAAGACCCTCGCTGCGTTTGGCATCTCCGATCGCATGGGCACCGGCTTCCAGCGCCTGTTCATGAGCCATCCGCCGCTGGAAGAGCGCATCGCCGCGCTGCAGAACGCTGCTTGATTTGCGCGCTCCTGCTTGGGCGCGAAGAACCAACCGGCGTGCATGCCGGACTTTCAGGGAAGCCAAACCGATGAACTCAACCGCCACCGAAACCCGCAAATTCGAAGCCGAAGTCGCCCAGGTGCTGCACCTGGTTACCCATTCGCTGTACTCGCACAAGGAGATCTTCCTGCGCGAGCTGATCTCCAATGCCTCCGACGCCTGCGACAAGCTGCGCTTCGAGGCCATCGGCAAGCCCGAGCTGCTGGCGGGCGAAGGTGACCTGCACATCGACGTGAGCTGGGACGAAGCCGCGCGCACCATCACCGTGCGCGACAACGGCATCGGCATGACGCGCGACGAGGTGGTGGCGAATATCGGCACCATCGCCAGCTCCGGCACGCGCCGCTTCCTTGAGGCGATGAGTGGCGAACAGAAGGCCGACGCCCGGCTGATCGGCCAGTTCGGCGTGGGCTTCTATTCCGCGTTCGTGGTGGCCGACAAGGTCAGCGTGCTCACCCGGCGCGCCGACGCGCCGGCCGGCGAGGGCGTGAAGTGGGAGAGCGACGGCAAGGGCGAATACGCGCTGGAGCCGGTCGAACTGGCCGAGCGCGGCACCGCGGTGATCCTGCACCTCAAGGCCGACGAGGACGAATTCCTCAAGGGCTGGCAACTGAAGTCGCTGATCCGCAAGTATTCCGACCACGTCGCCTTTCCGATCCGCATCCCGGTGGAGAAGGAAGGCAAGCCAACCGACGAGTGGGAAACCGCCAACGATGCCTCCGCATTGTGGGCCAAGCCCAAGTCCGAGATTTCGGACGAGGACTACCAGGGCTTCTACAAATCGCTGGGCCACGACTTCAATGATGCGCTGGCGTGGACGCACAACCGCGTCGAGGGCAGCCAGAGCTTCACCACGCTGCTCTACCTTCCTTCGCAGCCGCCGTTCGACCTGATGATGGGCGGGCGCGACGAGCGCAAGGGGTTGAAGCTCTACATCAAGCGCGTCTTCATCATGGACGCGGCTGAGGAGCTGCTGCCGAACTACCTGCGCTTCGTGCGCGGCGTGGTGGATGCCGACGACCTTCCGCTCAATGTCAGTCGCGAGATCCTGCAGCACAACCGCCAGTTGGAGCGCATCAAGTCCGCCTGCGTGAAGCGCGTGCTGGATCTGATCGAGAAGCTGGCCAAGGATGAGCCCGAGAAGTTCGCCACCTTCCTCAAGGCCTTCGGCAACACGCTGAAGGAAGGCATCAGCGAGGACGCCAGCAACCGCGAGCGCATCGCCAAGCTGCTGCGCTTCGCGTCCACCAAGGGCGAGGGCGCCAGGCAGAACGTCTCGCTGGACGACTACCTCGGCCGCATGGCGGTGGGCCAGGATGCGATCTGGTACGTCACCGCCGACAGCTACGCCGCCGCCGCTGGCAGCCCGCAGCTGGAGGCGTTCCGTGCCAAGGGCATCGAGGTACTCCTGATGTTCGACCGGATCGACGAGTGGATGGTCGGCTACCTCGGCGAGTACGAGGGCAAGAAGCTGCGCAACGTGGCCAAGGGCGAGTTGCCGCTGGACGAGGCCGAGAAGAAGCAGCAGGAGGAGGCGGCCAGAGAGGCCGAGCCGCTGCTCAAGAAACTCAAGGAGCTGCTCGGCGAGCGCGTGGGCGAGGTGAAGGTTTCTGCCCGCCTCACCGATTCACCCTCCTGCCTGGCGCTCAACGACTACGAGATGGCGCCGCATCTCGCCCGCCTGCTGCGCGAAGCCGGCCAGGAGCTACCCGACAGCAAGCCCACGCTGGAGATCAATCCGCAGCATGCCTTGCTCAAGCGCGTCGAAGCCGAAGCCGACGAGGCCAAGGCGAAGGACTTGGCCACGCTGCTGCTGGAGCAGGCCGAGATTGCCGCTGGCGCACAGCTGGCCGACCCGGCCGCATTCGTGCAGCGCTTGAACCGGGTGCTGCTGGGCAGCTAAATCTCCACCGCCAATCCTCTTGACGAAAAGGCCCGTCGCAGGCGACGGGCCTTTTCGTTGTGCACGTGGATTCATCGCGCGTGTTGCGGATGACTTTGCATTGCAGGCATTTGCTGGGGTGGTGTGACGGTGGTGCGGTAACCGCTGAAGTCCGGTTGTACTGGGAGGGCTGGGCGCATGCGGTGGATATACAGGCTCTCCTGGTTGGCCAGCGCCAGGCGGACGCCATCGATATGCACCCAGTACCACGAACCCGGTGGTACGGGTTTGGCCGAGACATAGGTGAAATAAGCCTCGTAGTGGCCCACGCCGCTCGGTTTGGCCTGTAGCGCCAAGTTCATGATGAACTCGCTTGATATGGGCCTGCCATGTTTGTCGGTGGCAGGTTTGCTGATCATTTCCCGGATATTGGCGTTCAGCAACCGGGACATCTTCGCTGGCAGCGCGTAGGCTGGAGAAGCTTCGGTGACCCTGCCGTGCGCATCCACACGCACCAGCACCGGTTCGACCTTGTGGGGAAACCGGTTGAGCGACATCGAATCGTCGGCGATGGCGCATGTGCTGCCCAGCAAGGCAGCGGCCGCGAGCAAAAGGAACGAGGTCCGCATGTCAAAGTCCTTGTGACGGTCGGACTTTTTTCTTACTCCTCGTCCGGAGGCGGGTCAATAGACGCGATGTGAGCACTCGCCACGTTCCGGCGCCGCCGCGGCTTTTTCTCCGAAGTCGCCAGCAACTGCTGCAGGTAGGCGATACCCTCCTCCTCGGGAAAGAACGCCACCACGTCGGCCACGCTGAGCTGGTGCCGCTCGCGCAGGGCGAGGAACTCCTCGCGGGCACGGGCGATACGCATGGCCTCGGCAGCGCGCTTGCCGATCGGTTTGGTTTTCGGTTCGGTGGGCGCTACCGGTTTCGGTTGGGGGCTGGACTGGTCGAGTGCGGCCAGTTCGGCCTGGAACTGGCGGAAATCGTAGGGTCTGGAGCTCATGGTGCCTGCATAGTGCGGGATCGCGCCATTTTCGCATGCCGGCGGCTGCCGTGCGGGCTTCCGGCGGCAGCCAGGATCGCATCTAATGCGGACTGGTTCCCGCGAAACGTCCCGATGAGTGCCTTGCTGCTGCTGTTCGTCTGTCTGGTGTTGGGCGTGCTGGTGCGCCGCCATGCGCACCCGCCAGCCGGCATCGTGCACGGGCTGAACTGGTGGGTCCTCAATATCGCCCTGCCGGCGCTGGTGCTGGAGCTGATCCCCACGCTGAAGCTTGACGCGCAGCTGTGGTTTCCGGTGGCCGCGATGTGGCTCACCTTCTTTGGCGCCTGGATGCTCTTTGCGTGGCTGGGTCGGCGGCTGGGCTGGTCACGTGGCCGGGTCGGTGCACTGGTGCTGGTGTGTGGCCTGGGAAACACCTCATTCATGGGCTACCCGATGCTACAGGCCCTGCATGGACAGGCGGGCCTGACGCTGGCGGTGGTGGCCGACCAACTGGGCTGTTTTCCGTTGCTAGCCTCGGTGGGCGTGGTGGTGGCCTGCGTCTATGCGGGGCGCACGCCCGATCCGCGCCTGATTGCCCGTCGCATCCTCACGTTTCCCGCCTTTGTTGCCTTGGTGGTGGGGGCGCTGGTCGGTCTGCTCGGCGGCTGGCCGGCTATGCTGGATGGCGTCTTTCATCCGCTGGGCGTGACCTTGACGCCATTGGCGCTGTTCTCGGTGGGCCTGCAGTTCCGCCTGCGCATGGGCCGGCACCAGTTCGGCGCGGTAGCCAGCGGCCTAGGCTGGAAGCTGCTGCTGGCACCGGCGTTGTGCCTGGCCTTGGGCGCGGTGGCGGGCGTGGGCGGACTCACGCTCACCGCGGGCGTACTGCAGGCGGGGATGGCGCCGATGGTGTCGGCCACCATCCTGGCCGACGAGTACGGACTCGATCCCGAACTGGCGAATACCGTGCTGGGTGCAGGCATCGTGTTGTCCCTGCTCACGGTGCCGCTGATGAACCTCTGGCTGCCTGCGGCCTAGGCTTCCGGCCTGCGCCGCCGTTGCGATCCCGCACCGGAAGCGGAGCGATAATGCCTGCGATGAAGGAAACCTCCACTGACAATGCATTCGAGGTGCGCGCCGACGTATGGCTGTGGGCCGCGCGCTTCTTCAAGACGCGCAGCCTTGCCAAGCAGGCCATCGACGGCGGCAAGATTGATGTCAACGGCGCAGGCTGCAAGCCGGCCAAGGTCTTGCGTGCAGGCGACGTGCTGAAGATCGTCCGCGGCGAGGAACGGCTGGAGGTCGAGGTACTCGCACTGGCCGACAAACGCGGTCCGGCCAAGCTGGCGCAGGCACTGTATCGCGAGAGCGAAGCCAGCCGGCTGGCGCGCGAGGCATGGCGCGAACAGCGCCGGTTGATCGGTGTGCAGGCGCCGCCCGGTCGGCCGGACAAGCATGCGCGCCGCGAATTGCGCCGATGGAAGGACGATCCTGGCGTCATCTGAGCAGTGCTTCGCAGATTGCCCAGTCATTCTGCCGCACCATGCGCAACAAGGTCGGGGCGCCGGGGCGCATACCCGCATGAAGGCAGGGGGCATCGCGATGAGCGGCAAGGGTTTCTTCAAGCGTTGGCTGGGTGGCACAGAGGCGTCGGCGCAACGGCTGGAAATCCCGCGGCTGGCGCCGGCGGGCACGCGCATGCTGGTGGTGGACGACTCGCCGACGATCTGCGCGGTGCTGGGGCGCATGCTGGAACAGGACGGTTATGCGGTGCAGAAGGCCGCCGACGGCGAGCGTGCGCTCGAGCTGTCAAGGGGCGAGCTGCCCGAGCTGATCTTCCTCGACATCGTGCTGCCGGGCATTAACGGCTTTGCGGTGCTGCGCGCGCTGCGCCACGATCCGCGCACCGCGCATATCCCCATCGTGATGATCAGCGGCAACCCGCAGGCCACCGAGCAGTTCTACGTGCAGCGCTACGGCGCCGACGATTTCATGAAAAAGCCGTTCGGCCACGCCGAGGTACGGGCCTGCATCGAGGCGCTGGTGCACGCGGGGCGGCTGGCCCCGCGTGCTGCCGAGCCGCTCGGGGCGGCCACGCCGTTGCCGGTCGGGATGCTGCCCGACGTGGCGCCGGGCATGGCCGCCTGAGCGGTTTGCGGGTTTCGTTCCGACGCCGACGGCCCGCGCGAGCGGGCCATCGCGCATTGGATGAGTCACGGACGACGAAGACCCCGCCGGCCCCCGGAGTCGAATCGAAGCGTGCCGCGTGCGGCCCGCATGCAGCCACGTCGGCGATCACGCGGAGCGAGGCGGACGTCCGGCGGCGAATGGCCAGCTGTCTCAACCCGTGAGCGGTTCGGCTGATACAACGCCCCCATGACCGACGTACCCACCCTCGATCGCGCGTACCGCGTGCGGTTGTCGCCGAAGCCGGCGCAGGCACGGGTGCTGTCGCGCCTGTTTGGCGCGCGGCGGTGGGTGTGGAACTGGGCGTTGCGTGAGAAGGATGCGGCCTGGCGCGCGGACGGCACGAAGCTGTCGGGCATCGACCTGTCGCGCCGGTACACCGCGCTACGGCAGGCCCCGGAAACGGCCTGGCTGGCCACGCTACCGCGCGAACCGTTCAACCAGACGCTGCGGGACTTCGACCGCGCGTGGCGCAATTTCTTCGGCGGTCGGGCGAAGCGGCCGCGTCGGCGGAAGTTCGGCACGGTGCAGTCGGCGCGGTTCACGCTGGATCAGCGCCGGCTGGGGCTCGTGACCCTCCAGGGTAAGCGTGGCAGCGTGCAGCTCGACGGCATCGGCCGGGTCCGCTTCCGGGTGACCGCGCCGATGCCGGGCCGCCTGCGCAGCGTCACGGTGAGCCGCGACGGCGCAGGACGATGGTTCGCGTGCTTCACGGCGGACGGCGTGCCAATACCGACGACCTTCACAGCAACGCTGCCGTCGATCGGCGTCGACCTGGGCGTGAAGGACACCGCGGCGCTGAGCACCGGCGCGATCATCGCCGCGCCGAAGCACCTCAGCCACCACCAGAAGCGCCTGAGACGCTACCAGCGGCACTACGTGCGCCAGCGCGATGCCGCAGCAGCACGCCAAGGGCTCGATCCGGCCCGGCCGTTCCCGAAAGGCGCGTCCCTCGCCGTGTCGAACCGCCTGCGGCGCACCCAGCGCGCCATCGGCCGCCTGCACGCGAAGATCGCGGACGGCCGGCGTGATCACCATCACCAGCTGACGGCGCGTCTGGTCGCGGGCGCGCAGGTGATCTGCATCGAGGACCTCGCCGTGAAGGCGATGGCACGAGGCATGGGGCGGCGGGCGTTCCGGCACTCGGTAGCCGATGCCGGCTTGGGCGAGATCCGGCGGCAACTGGCCTACAAGGCCGCGTGGCGGGGTCGGGTGGTCAGCATCGTCGACCGCTTCTACCCGAGCAGCAAGACGTGCGGCGCGTGCGGGCAGGTCCATGCCGGCCTGCAGCTCAAGGATCGCCGCTGGGTCTGCCCGGCGTGTGGCGCGAACCACCACCGCGATCTCAATGCAGCGAAGAACATCGAGCGCGAGGGCCTGCGCCTGCTCGCGGAGGTTTCCGGGCGACCGGAACGTACCCGGAGGAGCCGGGGAGCGGACGCGCGGGGAGAGCATGCGTGCGCGGTGGGCGGTTCATCGCCTGCCGGACAGCCGAGCTCGTGGAACCGCGAACTGAACTATCGCGCGGCGTCGCCGCGCCCCACCCGACAGCGACGGGATGGACCGCCGCCGAGGGGGGAGGGTTGAGACTCCGAGCGCGCACGCGGATGGCGGACCTGAGCCCTGGTCGTTTCCGCGCGCCCTCGGTGCGGGTGGCGGCGCATCGGCATCAGCCGATCATTTCATGTGCCGTGGCGCGCGCCGCCGCGCGGATCTCCTCGCGGAAAGCGTCGTCGTCGATGGTGCGTGCCAGCACCATGCCACCCACGCACAACGCGGCGAGAGCCAGGCCACGTCGACGCGAGGCCTGGGCATCGGCCGGCGCGTCAACGCTCTGCGCGAACATGCCGGCCATGCGTTCCAACAGCCCGCAATAGGCGCGCTTCACGCCGGGGCCGGCGCGCGCTACGTCGGAAGGCAGCGCGATCATTGGGCACTGGCCCTCGATGTCGTCCAGGTGCTCCCGGGAAAGGTAGGCGTCGACCACCTGGCGCGCGAACGCTGTCCCGCAGCGCGCCGGATCGAAGTCCAGCTCCGGCCAGCGATCGGTCGGGCTGAAGTCCTGGTAGGTCGCCACCGCCTCCATGAACAGCTCTTCCTTGGTCTTGAAGTGGTTGTAGAAGCCGCCGCGGGTCAGTCCGGCGCTGGCCATGATCTCGTCGATCGACACCTCGATGAAGCCCTTGCGGTTGAACAGTGTGCGGGCGCATTCGACGATCAGTGCACGGGTTCGCTGCTTGTGGTCGGCGCTGTAAGGCATGGCGTTTCCTCCGGTGTCGTTACAGCCTAGCGCCGGCGCAGAATATGTTCTTGAACATAAGAAGATGCGTCGCAGACTGGGGTCCTCCACCATCGAGGAGCACTCCCCATGAAGCTGTACTACGCCGAGACCTTCAACCCCCGCAAAGCCTGCGCGGTGGCGAAATACCTGGAGTCGCCGGTCGACTACGTGCGCGTCGACCTTGCGCATGGCGAGCACCGGCAGCCGCCGTATCTCGCGCTGAACCCGAACGGCAAGGTGCCGTTGCTGGTCGACGGTGCGCTGCGCCTGTGGGAAGCCGACGCGATCATGGTGCACCTGGCGGCCAAGGCCGGTTCGGACCTGTGGCCGTCCGCGCCCGCGCTGCAGGTCGAGGTGCTGCGCTGGCTGTCCTGGAACCAGGCGCATTTCTCGCGGCATGGCGCCGCGCTGTACTTCGAGCACCTGATCAAGCATTGGCTGGGCATGGGCGAAGCCGATGCAGCCGCGGTGGCGGAGGCGGAGAAGTTCTTCCGGCAATTCGCGGCCGTCCTGGACGGACACCTGGCGGCGCATGAATGGCTGGTCGACGACCGGCTCGGCGTGGCGGATTTCGCGGTTTCCACGCCACTGGGCTGGGCACGGGAAGCCCGGCTGCCACTGGACGGTTTTCAACACCTTGCGCGGTGGCACCGGCAATTGCAGGCCCTGCCGGCATGGCGCGATCCGTTCCCGAGCGTGGCGGCCGCCGACGCCGTGGCTTGACCCATCCCGACAGGACCAGGTGCCAACATGCGCAGACTCACGGTTTTTGAAATGCTCACCCTGGACGGCTGCTACGCCAGCACGGACGGCGACTTCGGTTGGACCCACCGGCGGGAACGCGACGCGGAGTGGGACGCCTTCGTGCAGGGCAACGCCGCCAGTGGCGGCGAGCTGGTGTTCGGCCGTCGCACCTACGAGATGATGGCGTCCTGGTGGCCCACGCCGGCGGCTGCACAGAACGAGCCGCTGGTGGCCGAACGCATGAATGCGCTCTCGAAGTTCGTCTGCTCGCGCACGCTCCGTGAAGCCGCTTGGAACAACACCACGGTGTTGCAGGGCGATGCGGTGGAACGGCTGCAGGTGCTGAAGCGCCAGCCAGGTGCGGATCTGGTGATCCTCGGCAGCGGCGAACTGGTGGTTGCGCTGGGGGCGGCCGGGCTGATCGACGAATACCAACTGGTGGTCATCCCTGTCGTGCTGGGCAGGCGAGGTAGGCCGCTGTTCGGCGGCCTCGAACACGGCGTGGACCTGCGCCTCAACCGATTCCGGCGCTTCGGCAACGGCAACATGCTGCTCTGTTACGAACCGCGAGGGCTTGCCGGCACTCCTTGAGGCCGGCAAGCGCTTGCGCCCGGCCGCGCCCGCGCGGAAACTGCGCCGGCGCGGGCGCCTTCGTCGGCGAAAGGGGCGGGAGATGGCTGGTTTGGGGCTGTTCAAGAGGCTGGTGGGTGGCGAGCGCCGCCACAGCGAACCGCGGGTCCGCGCGGTGGCCAGTACGCGGGTGCTGGTGGTGGACGATTCGGCCACGATCCGTGCCGTGCTGGGCAAGATGCTTGCGCAGGACGGCTACGAGGTGCTCAAGGCAGCCGACGGCGAAAGCGCGCTGGCGCTGGCGCGGGAGGAACCGCCGGGCCTGGTCTTCCTGGATATCGTGATGCCCGGCATGTCCGGCTTCGAGGTGCTGCGGACGCTGCGGCACGAGGCTGCCACGCGGCACGTGCCCATCGTGATGATCAGCGGCAACGTGCAGGCCACCGAGCAGTTCTACGTGAAGCGTTACGGCGCGGACGATTTCATGAAGAAGCCGTTCGGCCGCGTGGAAGTGTTCGAACGCATCCGCCAACTGGTGCTGGCCGGCCGCTTGACGGCGCGCACCACGACCGCAGATCCCGTGTTGCCGCCCGGCGTGAGCCAGGCCGAATGGGACGCGATCCCGGATATCGCGATGCCGGACGAGGCACATATGCTGCCGCCGAAACCGAACGATCAGTAAGAGCTTGTCGCTACTTCCTCACTGTTTCCACTCAACCCCTCCCCCTGAGGGGGAGGGGTTTTCGTTGACGTGCGGCCATGGATGGCCGCACGTTTGATTCTCGCGATCAGCGACGATCACAAAGATCACTTCAGGTCGAAGCGGTCGAGGTTCATCACCTTGGCCCAGGCCGCCACGAAGTCGCGCACGAACTTCTCCTTACCGTCGGTGCTGGCGTAGACCTCGGCCAGCGCGCGCAGCACCGAGTTCGAGCCGAACACCAGGTCGACGCGTGTACCGGTGTATTTCACCGCACCGGTCTTGCGGTCGCGGCCTTCGAACAGCTCGCCGGCCGGCTTCCATTCAATGGCCATGTCCAGCAGGTTGACGAAGAAGTCGTTGCTCAGCACGCCACTTTGGGCGGTGAATACGCCGTGCGCGCTGCCGTCGTGGTTGGCGCCCAGCACGCGCAGGCCGCCGACCAGCGCGGTCATCTCCGGCGCGGTCAGGGTGAGCAGTTGCGCCTTGTCGACCAGCAGGTGTTCGGCGGGGACGTCCGACTTCGCTTTGAGGTAGTTGCGGAAGCCGTCGGCGAAGGGTTCCAGGTGGCCGAAGGATTCGATGTCGGTCTGCTCCGCGCTGGCGTCGACGCGGCCCGGCGAGAACGGTACCTCCACGGCGACGCCCGCCGCCTTGGCCGCCATGTCGATGCCCACGCCGCCGGCCAGCACGATCACGTCGGCCAGCGAAGCC
>JAJZET010000103.1 GCA_021805685.1 Pseudomonadota bacterium | reverse complement strand
GCGCGCGGTGCACACGCTGTGGGGCGTGCTCGATGCGATGGAAATGTCGTGGCTGCCGGTGCACACCGACTGGCGCCTCAACGAGCGCCACTACGGCGCGCTCACCGGCCTCAACAAGGCCGAGACGGCCGCGAAGTACGGCGATGCGCAGGTGAAGGTGTGGCGCCGCAGCTACGACATCCCGCCGCCGCCGCTGGAGCGCAGCGCCAACGAGGCCGTGCACGACCCGCGCTATGCCGCGCTCAAGCCCGAGCAGATTCCCGACACCGAATGCCTGAAGGACACCGTGGCCCGCGTGCTGCCGTACTGGCACGAGGTGCTGGCGCCGACGATCAAGGCCGGCCGGCGCGTGGTGGTGGCCGCGCACGGCAATTCGCTGCGCGCGCTGGTGAAGTACCTGGACAACATCTCCGACGCCGACATCGTCGAGATGAACATCCCGAACGGTGTGCCGCTGGTGTACGAGTTCGACGATAACCTGCAGCCGCTCAAGCGCTACTACCTTGGCGACGCCGCTGCGATCGAGGCGAAGATGGCCGCGGTGGCCAACCAGGGCAAGGCCAAGTGAATTTCCGTTGCGCATGACAGTCGTCATGCGCAATGCCTGCGTCGTGTACATCGCGTGGCGCGGGCGACTCCGTTAGGCTGCAAGCCTCTCCGCCCGCAACGGATGTGCCGCCATGCCTGCCCACCTGGTGAACTACGCGATCATCGTGCCGCTGGTGGCGTTGATGGTCTGGCGCCGGATCAGCCGCAATTTCGGCCGCCAGCCGATCCGCCGAAAGCGGATGGTCACGCGCATCGCGGTCTTCGCGGTGATCGGTGCCCTGCTGATGCTTGCCGGCCTGCACGACATCCGGCTGGCCGAGGGCCTGCTCGGCGGCGCGGCGATCGGTGCGGCGCTGGGTTTCGCCGGCCTGCGCCTGACGCGTTTCGAGACCGATCCGGTCAAGGGCGACTGCTACGTGCCGAACCCGTGGATCGGCGCCGTGCTCACCGCGCTGCTGCTGGGGCGGCTGCTATGGCGCTTCATGGTGCTGGCGCCGCAGCTGCAGCAGGCGCAGGCGCTGGCCTCCGGCGGGGCGCCCGGCACGGACATCGCGATGAGTTACCAGTCCAGCCCCTTGACCATGCTGGTGATCGGCCTGCTGGTGGGCTACTACATCGTCTATTTCGCCGGCCTGCTGGTGCATCACCGGCGCTACGAGCGGTCGCGCGCCGCCGCGGCCGCCTGAGCGTCACGGCGCGACGCTGAAGTCGATTTCCAGTGGATACGGCGCCGGCGTTGCCGGCGGCGCGGGCAGCGTCAGCCCGGCGAAATGCGTGGCCATGCAGGTGGCGACGGCCGTGGCCGGCTGCACCCCGAGGTTTTGCGGCTTGCCATGCGCATCCACGTCCAGCACCAGGGTAAACGGCGTCTTGTCGTTCTTGGAACGGTTCAGGCAGGCCTTGTAGGCGGCGGCGGTGGAGCCGTCGATCCGGCCCCACAGCGACTTCTGGTAGGCCGGCCCGGTGGCGGCGGCCTCGGCCATCTTGGCCGCGTGCACGCGCGCATCGAAATCATGGCTGCCGGCGGCCGGCGAGGCGCCCAGCAGCAGGGCAAGGGCGATGGCGGGGGACATGCGTGGCTCCGGAGAAAGGATCCGCGCCATTGTTCCACGGCGGGCCCGGTCGATGGCGTGGCAGGAAGGTCAGCCGAGCGCCCTGGCGGCGTGCCCGCGCAGCCACCCGGCGACCTGCGCAGCCGGCATCGGACGCGCGATGTGGTAGCCCTGCACTTCGTCGCATGCCATGTCGCGCACGGTGGCCAGCACGCTCTCGGTTTCCACCCCTTCCATGACCACGCGGAAGCCGAAGTCGTGGCCCAGCGCAACCATCGCGCTCACCAGGGCGGCGTCGTACCAGCGGGCGTCGATGCCGCGCACCAGCGACTGGTCGATCTTCAGGCTATTGGCCGGCATGCGGCGCAGTGCGTCCAGGTTGCTGTAGCCGACGCCGAAATCGTCGATGGCGATGCCCACGCCGGCTTCGCGCAGCGCGACCAGCGCGTCGCGGGTGAGCTCGTTGTGGTGGATCGCGGTGCTCTCGGTGAACTCCAGCTCCAGCCGGTTCAGCGGCACGCCATGGCGTTGCGCGGCGGCGGCGAGCCGCGGCTGCAACTGGTTGTCGAGGTCGATGCTGGAAACGTTGAGCGACAGCCGCACGTCCAGGCCCTCGCGCCGCCATGCGGCCAGTTGCGCAATGCCGCGGTCGAACACCCAGTCGGTCATCGTGCGCATCAGCCCGGCCTGCTCGGCCAACGGCACGAAGGTGGCGGGCGAGATCGCGCCCAGCGTGGGGTGCCGCCAGCGCGCCAGTGCTTCCAGCGTCACGCAGCGGCCGCTGTGCAGCTCCACGCGCGGCTGGTAGTGCAGCTCCAGTTCCGTGCGCTCGGACAGCGCCGCGGCCAGTTCGGTGACCAGGAAGAACTCCTGCCGCTGGCGTTCGTCGTCGCGGCGGTCGTACAGCGCCCAGCCGCGCGCGGTGCCCATCGCCATCCACGCCGCGTTCATCACGCGGCGCAGCGGGTCGCCGCCGCGCAGCTCGCTCGCCTCGACCTCCAGCAGGCCCACGCCCGGCTGCAGGCTCAGCGATATGCCGAGGCAATCCACCGGCTCGCGCAGCACCGCCACCAGGGCATCCAGTTGCCCGGGCGTGGGTGCCTCGCGCTGGTTCGGCAGCAGCACCGCCAGCCGCGACGGCGCCACCTGGTAGAGCTGCATGCCGGGCATGATCCAGCGCTGCACGCGCTCGGCGGTGGCGCGCGTCAGCGCGTCGGCATAGGTGTGGCCCATGGCACGCACGAAGGCATTGAATCGCGCCACCGGCGCGGTTTCGATCACCACCAGCCAGGCGGTGCCGTTATCGTGCGGCAGCTGCGTGCGCAGATCGGAAAAGAACGCGTTGCGGTGCGGCAGCCGGGTAGCGGGGTCGATCCGGTGCAAGTAGCTGCGTAGTGCCGCACCGGTGCCGGCCAGGGCCGCCGCATCGCGCAGCGCGGCCAGCTCGCCGTTGCCCAGCGACAGCCGCGGCTTGCGGTCGATGGCGAACAGGGCGCCCAGCTTCTGGCCGTCCAGACCGTACACCGGCTCGCAGGCGAGGAAACCGACCGTGGCATGCGCGGGGTCGGCGCCGGCAGGCAGGAAACGGACGTCCGCGCGGGCGTCGTTGACCACCTCCGCGGCGCCGTAACGCGCGATGTCGCGGCAGGCGGACAGCAGCGCGTCGTCCAGCGGCAGGGTCTCGGGCAGGCCGGGCGGGGCGTACCAGAACGCGCTGCCGTCGCCCAGCAGCAGCGCCACCAGCGGCACGCCCAGCGCGTGCGCGGCCAGCCGCGCCACCGCCTCAAAGCCGGGCAGGGCGTGCTGTTCGGCGGCATCCGTGTTGGCCATGGCGTGCCCGTCGTCCGCCCGCCCGTCCACGGGCGCGCCCTTCGAATCACCCATCGTAGCGTCCCCCTGCGTGGCCGCATTGTGCATGCCCCGCAGGCTACTGCTGCCGCGGGTGCCGATCAATCGACGCGATGCGGCAGCGCCAGGTAAGCCTCGCTCTGCATCTCGATCAGGCGCGATTCGGTGCGACCGAACTCGGCGCGGTGGCGCTCGCCGTCGTACAGCTCGGTGATCGGCGCGGCGGCGGACAGCACCAGCTTGACGTGGCGGTCGTAGAACTCGTCCACCAGCTGCACGAAGCGCTTGGCGGCGTCCTCGCCGTAGACGTTGAACTGCGGCACATCGGAGACGATCACCGCCGGGCCGGCCTTGGCCAGGGCGATATAGTCGGCCACCGCGCGCGGGCCCTCGCACAGCGCGGCGAAGTCGAACCACAGGATGTTGTCGGCGCGCTTGCGCAGCGGGATGGCGCGGCCGTTCACATGCAGCGCGCCACCTTCGGCGACATCGCCCTGCGCGTGATCGCGGAACAGGCGTTCCAGTGCGCGCTGTGCCTCGGCGCCGGGCGGCGTGTAATACACCGCGGCCTGCGCCAGCGCGCGCAGGCGCCAGTCGCGCGAGGAAGCCATCTCGACCACCCGGCAATGCCGCTCCAGCAGGGCGATGGCGGGCAGGAAACGCGCGCGCTGCAGGCCGTCCTTGTAGAGCTTCGCTGGCGCGGTGTTGGAGGTGGTGACCAGCGCCACGCCGCGCGCGAACAGGCATTCCAGCAGGCGGGCGAGGATCATCGCGTCGCCGATGTCGCTGACCAGGAACTCGTCCAGGCACAGCACGCGACAGCGTGCGGCAAGGCCGGCGGCCACCTCGGCCAGCGGATCCTGGCGTTCGCCCAGCGCGCGCAGGCGCTCGTGCACTTCCTGCATGAACCGGTGAAAGTGCCGGCGCAGCGCGGTGCCGCGCGGCAGGCTGGCGACGAAAAGGTCCATCAGGAAGGTCTTGCCGCGCCCGACCGTGCCCCACAGATAGAGGCCTGGCGGGGCAGCCGCAGGCTCGCTGGCGAGCAGCGATTTGAGGCGGCCGAACAGTCCGCTGTCGCGCGGCGGCGCGGCGCCCAGCGCGGCGTGCAGGCGGTCGAACTCGGGCAGCACCGCGAGCTGGGCGGGGTCCGCCTCCCAGCGGTGCGCGGCCACGCCTTCCTGATAGCGCACGCTGGGTGCGGGCGAGAGGGTTTCGCTCATGCGTGGATCAATCGCGTGGTGCGGGCAGCCAGCCGGCGACGGCGTGCTTCACCGCGCCGCGCAGGTCCATCAGGCGGCGATGGAAGAAGTGGCCGGTGGCGGGCATGCGGATCAGCTCGGGCGGCTTGTCCATGGCGGCGATCCAGTCGAATACCGCCTGCGGCTCCACCACTTCGTCGGCCTCGCCCATCACTACCAGCCACGGGCAGCCGGGCAGGGCGTCGTCCATCGTCCAGCGGCCCACCGGCGGCGCGATGCTGATCAGCGCCTCGGCCTGCAGCTTCGCCGCGCTGCGGATGGTGACATAGCTGCCGAAGGAGAAGCCGGCCAGCCACAGCGCGTCGTGCGGGCGCACGCTGCGCAGCCAGGCCACCACGGCGGCTAGGTCGTCGCTTTCACCGACGCCGTCGTCGTAGTTGCCCGCCGAGGCGCCGGTGCCGCGGAAGTTGAAGCGCACGGTGTCCAGCCCCGACTCGCGCAGCGCGCGCTCAACCATCGTCACCACCTTGTTGTGCATGGTGCCGCCCTGCACGGGGTTGGGATGGCAGATCACGGCCACGCCGCGGCGCGCGTCCGCGCGTTCGGCGACGTCGCTGACGCACTCCAGCGCGCCGGCCGGGCCGGCGAGGGTGAAGGTGGCCGGTTCGGCGGGGAAAGAAGTGGGGTTCATCGGGCTATTGTAGCGAAGGTGTTCCGCCTGCCCGCGTGCAGGTCCTGCAGCGGCGAACGCCCGGCATGGCCATCATTCCCGGCCGCCGCAAACGAAAACGCCGCCCTGCGGAGGGCGGCGTTACGATGGACAGCTCAAGTCCGGGCCTACTTGGCTTGGCTGACGATCCAGGTGACCGCGGCCTTCACCTGCGCCGCGCTGAGCGCCGGGTTGCCGCCCTTCGGCGGCATGAAGTTGCCGTCGGGACCGTGGTAGCCCTCGGTGGCGTGCTTGATCAGCGTGTCCAGGCCCTGGGCGATGCGTGGCGCCCACATGGCCTTGTTGCCCAGCTTTGGCGCACCGGCGACGCCGGCGGTATGGCAGCTGGTGCACAGGTTGTCGTAGATGGTCTTGCCGTCGGTGGTGCCGCCGTAGGCGACCTGCGCGGCAGCGGCCTTGGCGGCGGCGTCGGCAGCGGCCTGCAGCGCGGCGCGGCCGGTGTTGCCGGCGTAGACCGCGCCGGCGGGCGCGAGCCGTGCGGACACCTGCGCTTGCGTGTTCGGGTCGGTTTCCTTGGGCTCATGGTTGTAGATGGCCCGTGCGGCGAGGATCAGCACCACGGTCAGCACCAATAGCCCGCCGATAAGCTTGGCGAACTGGTGCATGAAACTCCGGTCGGAATCGTTCATGGAACCGCTCACGTAGGTACTCCAGGTCGGTGGATCGTGCGGAAGGCCCCTTGGGCGCCCGGCCAGCCTGCGGCTGCCGTGTGCCCGCAGCCGCCGCGACCGCAGGCGGCGGGCAGCTGCAAGGCCCGGAGTATAGACGAAGCCGCCGGCAAGATTCCCGCGGGCGGCAGCGGCTTTCCGTCGCGCCCGCGCGGAACTGCAGGGGCAGGCGCCGGTCAGAGTCTGTCTGCCGGATGGACGCGCACGGATCGACCCGGCGACAAGCCCCCCGGGCGGCCATATCCCCTTTACACAGCTTTACACGCACCACCTGCCATCGGTCATGCCCCACCCCTGACAATCGGCATTGTTCCAGTGTGCTGCACTGCGCCTATGCTTCGTTTCCATCGGCCGGTCCCCCACCCCCTGTCCGGCAGCACCGCATCCACATCGGGAGTTTCTGCATGTCGCGTTTTTGGAAGATCGCGCTGATCGTCGTTGCGGTGGTCGTGCTGGCCATCGTCGCCCTGCGATTGCTGCACAAGCCCGCGGGCGCGGGCGGACCCGGTGGCCATGGCGGCATGGGCGGCAAGGACAACGCCGTGGTGCCGGTCACCGTGGTGCCGGTGGTCCGGGAAAACGTGCCGGTCTACCTCACCGCGCTGGGCACGGTGCAGGCGCTCAACACCATCACCGTGAACCCGCAGGTCAGCGGCCAGCTGGTCAAGCTCGACTTCACCGAGGGTCAGCCGGTGAAGAAGGGCCAGGTGCTCGCCGAGATCGATCCGCGCACCTACCAGGCCAGCTACGACCAGGCGGTGAGCAAGCGCAACCAGGACGAGTCGCTGCTCGCCACCGCGCGCAGCAACTACGAGCGTTCGAGGAATCCGAAATACAGCCAGTACGTGGCCAAGATCGACCTGATCACCCAGCACAACACGGTGCAGCAGTACGAGGCGGCGGTGGCGGCGGACAACGCGGCGATCCGCGACGCCAAGGTGCAGCTCGACTACACCAAGATCATTTCGCCGATCGACGGTGTGGCCGGCATCCGCGGCGTGGATCCCGGCAACGTGGTAAGCACCAGCAGCAACATCGTCACGCTGACCCAGCTGCACCCGATCAACATCATGTTCAACCTGCCCGAGCAGAACCTGGACATGGTGCGCAAGGCGCAGCTGGCCGCGCCGCTGCAGGTCACCGCGCTCGACCGTACCGATGCGCACCCGGTGGCCACCGGCGGCGTGCTCAAGGTGATCGACAACCAGATCGACACCTCCACCGGGACGTTCCGCCTGAAGTCGCAGTTCCCGAACGTGGATAGCGCGCTGTGGCCGGGCCAGTTCGTCAATGTGCGCCTGCAGGTGCGCGTGGACGACGGTGCGCTGGTGATCCCGTCCGAGGCGGTGCAGCGCGGGCCCGACGGCGACTACGTCTACCAGGTGCAGGGCGACAACACGGTCAAGATGCAGCCGGTGGTGGTCGCCGGCGAGGTGGGCGACAGCCACGTGATGATCGGCAGCGGCCTGAAGATGGGCGACCAGGTGGTCACCGAGGGCCAGTTCCGCCTGAAGCCCGGCAGCAAGGTCAACCCGCTCAAGCCCGGCGAAGTGCCGCCGGTGCCCAGCGACGCTGAATTGCAGAAGGCCAAGCAGCAGGGCAAGGGCGGCTTCCGCCGGCACTGATCGGAGCCCGCCGCGCCTGGCGGCGGGCCATGCAGCATCGCCCGGCACCTCGAGCCGGCGTGCAGGACGCCACCCAGACAGCAGCACGGACACCCATGGGATTCTCGACGCTCTTCATCCGCCGCCCGATCGCCACTTCGCTGCTGATGGTGGCGATCCTGCTGCTCGGCATCCTGGGCTACCGCCAATTGCCGGTGTCGGCGCTGCCCGAGATCGAGGCGCCCAGCCTGGTGGTCACCACCCAGTACCCCGGCGCCAGCGCCAACACCATGGCGGTGTTGGTCACCACGCCGCTGGAGCGCCAGCTGGGGCAGATCTCCGGCCTCACCATGATGAGCTCGGATTCCTCGGCCGGCCTGTCCACCATCGTGCTGCAGTTCGCCATGAACCGCGACATCGACGTGGCCGCGCAGGACGTGCAGTCCGCGATCAACCAGGCACGCGGCGTGCTGCCCAACAACCTGCCGTACCCGCCGGTCTACAACCGGGTGAACCCGGCCGACGCGCCGATCCTCACGCTGTCGCTGCAGTCGGACAGCCGCCCGCTGCGCTACGTCAACGACCTTGCCGATTCGATCCTGGCGCAGAAACTCTCGCAGGTGCCGGGCGTCGGCCTGGTCTCGATCGCCGGCAACGTGCGCCCGGCGGTGCGCGTGCAGGTGAACCCGGCGCAGCTTTCCAACCTCGGGCTGACGCTGGAAGACGTGCGCAGCGCGCTGACCCAGGCCAACGTCAACGCGCCCAAGGGCACCCTGAACGGCAAGACGCAGAGCTACTCCATCGGCACCAACGATCAGCTCAGTGACGCTGCCGAGTACAGGAACACCATCATCGCGTACAAGAACAACGCGCCGGTGAAGCTTTCCGACGTGGCCAACGTGGTCGACGGCGTCGAGAACGACCAGCTCGCCGCATGGGCCAACGGCAAGCCGGCGGTGCTGCTGGACATCCGCCGCCAGCCCGGCGCGAACATCGTCGAGACGGTGAAGCAGATCCGCGCGATCCTGCCCGAGCTGCGCGCGGTGCTGCCGGCCGACGTGCACCTCAACGTGTTCGCCGACCGCACCGTCACCATCCGCGCCTCGGTGGAGGACGTGCAGTTCACCCTGCTGCTGACCATCTTCCTGGTGGTGGCGGTGATCTTCGTGTTCCTGCGCCGCCTGTGGGCCACGCTGATCCCCTCGGTGGCGGTGCCGTTGTCGCTGCTCGGTACCTTCGGCGTGATGAGCTTCACCAGCATGTCGCTGGACAACCTCTCGCTGATGGCGCTCACCGTGGCCACCGGCTTCGTGGTGGACGATGCGATCGTGATGATCGAGAACATCGTGCGCTACATCGAGCAGGGCAAGAGCGGTAAGGAGGCAGCCGAACTCGGCGCGAAGGAGATCGGCTTCACCGTGCTGTCGTTGACCGTGTCGCTGATCGCGGTGTTCCTGCCGCTGCTGCTGATGCCCGGCGTCACCGGCCGGCTGTTCCACGAGTTCGCCTGGGTGCTGACCATCGCGGTGGCGATCTCGATGCTGGTGTCGCTGACCCTGACGCCGATGATGTGCGCCTACCTGCTGCGCCCGGACCAGTTGCCCGAGGGCGAGGACGCGCACGAGCGCCACCTGGCCGCCGGCAAGATCACCGTGTGGGCGCGCACCGTGGGCGTGTACGAAAGGTCGCTGGACTGGGTGCTCGACCACCGGAAGCTGATGATCCTGGTCGCCGCGGCCACGGTGGCGGTCACCGTGTTCCTGTACATCGCCATCCCCAAGGGCCTGCTGCCCGAGCAGGACACCGGCATGATCACCGGCGTGGTGGAGGCCGACCAGAACGTGGCCTTCCCGGCGATGGAGCAGCGCACCAAGGCGGTCGCCAGCGCCCTGCGCAAGGATCCCGCGGTGGCCGGCGTGGCGGCCTTCATCGGCGCCGGCACGATCAACCCCACACTCAACCAGGGCCAGCTTTCCATCGTGCTGAAGGACCGCAGCCAGCGCGACGGGCTGGACAAGATCCTGCCGCGGCTGCAGCGCGAAGTGGCCGACATCCCGGGCGTGGCGTTGTACCTCAAGCCGGTGCAGGACGTGACGCTGGACAGCACGGCGTCGGCGACGGAGTACCAGTACGCGCTGTCCGATACCGACATGGCGGAGCTGGCGAAATACGCCACCAAGATGACCCAGGCGCTGCGCCAGCGGCCCGAGCTGTCGGAAGTGGGCAGCAACCTTGCCGACCAGGGCAATTCGCTCAAGCTGACCATCGACCGCGACAAGGCGAGCCGCCTCGGCGTGCCGGTGCAGGCCATCGACGACACGCTGTACGACGCGTTCGGCCAGCGCCAGATCTCCACCATCTTCACCCAGCTCAACCAGTACCGCGTGGTGCTGGAGGTGGCGCCGCAGTTCCGCACCACCACCGGTTTGCTTGACCAGCTCACCGTGCGCGGCAACGGCAACGGCGCGCTCACCGGCAGCAACGCCACCAGCTTCGGCCAGCTGAAATCCAGCAACTCGGCCACGCCGTCGGGCATCGGCAACACCGGCAACGTGGGCTTCGCCATCGGCGCGGGCGGCACCATTCCGCTGTCGTC
Organism: Pseudomonadota bacterium; assembly: GCA_021805685.1. Lineage (GTDB taxonomy): Bacteria > Pseudomonadota > Gammaproteobacteria > Xanthomonadales > Rhodanobacteraceae > Rhodanobacter_A. The sequence goes on along the minus strand of JAJZET010000103.1, from coordinate 2,610 downwards.
GCTGGTCAGCGCCAAGACCACCAACGCGCCGCTGGTGATCAGCCACCAGCAGCAGCTGCCGGCGGTGACGCTGTCGTTCAACGTGGCGCCGGGCTACTCGCTGTCCGACGCGGTCACCGCGATCCACCAGGTGCAGTCGCAGCTGAAGTTCCCGCCGACGTTGCGCGGCGAGTTCATCGGCAAGGCCGCGGAGTTCTCCAACAGCCTGGGCGACGAGGTGCTGTTGCTGCTTGCCTCGATCATCGTGATCTACATCGTGCTGGGCGTGCTCTACGAGAGCTACATCCACCCACTGACCATCATCTCCACCCTGCCGCCGGCCGGCGTGGGCGCGCTGCTGGCGCTGATCCTGTTCGGCATGGACCTGTCGGTGGACGGCATCGTCGGCATCGTGCTGCTGATCGGCATCGTCAAGAAGAACGCGATCATGATGATCGACTTCGCGATCGAGGCGCAGCGCAAGGGCATGGCCGCGCGTGAGGCGATCCGCCGTGCGTGCCTGTTGCGCTTCCGCCCGATCATGATGACCACCGCCGCCGCCATGCTGGGCGCGCTGCCGCTGGCGCTGGGCAACGGCATCGGCGCAGAGCTACGCCGACCGCTGGGCGTTTCCATCGTGGGCGGCCTGCTGTTGTCGCAGCTGGTGACGCTGTACACCACGCCGGTGATCTACCTGTACATGGAGCGCTTCCAGGAGTGGCTGCGCGAACGCCGCGAGCGTCGCGCGCTGGCCCGGGCGCAGGCTGGTGGCGCGGCGCATTGACGGGCGCCGCACGCCGCCATTGCCATTCCGCGCGGCGAAACGTCCACCGTTTCGCCGCGCGCACGTTCTGCAACACATGAATCGCAATCCATCCACATCGAACCGCGGGTGCCGGGCATGAACATCTCCGGCATCTTCATCCGCCGCCCCATCGGTACCTCGCTGCTGGCGGCGGGCGTGCTGGTGGCCGGCCTGATCTGCTACCTGCTGCTGGGCGTGTCGGCGCTGCCGGACATGCAGTTCCCGGCGATCTTCGTGCAGGCCAGCGAGACCGGCGCGGACGCCACCACCATAGCCTCCACCGTGGCCGCGCCGCTGGAGCGCCATCTCGGCCAGGTGCCCGGCATCGAGATCATGAACTCGCACAGTTCGGAGGGCCGCACCTTCGTGTTCATGATGTTCGACGGCGGCGTGAACCTGGATTCCGCCGCGCGCGACGTGCAGGCGGCGATCAACGCCGCGATCCCCGACTTGCCGGCCGGGGTGACGCCGAACTACGAGAAAGCCAACCCGAACGACGATCCGGTCATCGCCATCGCGCTGACCTCGGAGACGCAGTCGGCCGGCGACCTGTACAACCTCGCCGACACCCTGCTGGCGCAGCGCCTACGCCAGCTGAAGGGCGTCGCCTCGGTGGACATCGCCGGCGCCGCCACGCCGGCGATCCGGGTCGACGTGAACCTGCGCGCGCTGAACGCGATGGGGCTGTCGTCGGACGACCTGCGCAACGCGCTCACCGCCGCCAACGTCACCTCGCCGGAGGGCTTCCTGTCCAACGGCAAGACCACCATGGCGATCAGTTCCACCGCCCAGCTGCACACCGCGGACGACTTCGCCAGGCTGGTCATAGCGATGAAGAACGGCGTGCCGGTACGGCTTGCCGACGTGGCGCACGTCTACCTGGGGACGCAGGACGCCTACCAGTCCGCCTCGTTCCAGGGCAAGCCGGCGATCCTGATGTACGTGTTCAAGAAGTCCGACGCTAACGTCATCGCCACGGTGGACGAGGTGCGGGCGCAGTTGCCGCTGCTGCGCGACTACCTGCAGCCGGGCACGAAGATGACGCCGTTCTTCGACGACACGGCCACCATCCGCGCCTCGCTGCACGAAGTGCAGGCCACGCTGCTGATCTCGCTGGCGATGGTGGTGCTCACCATGGCGCTGTTCCTGCGCCGGCTCGCCCCCACCCTGATCGCCGCGCTGACCGTGCCGCTGTCGCTGGCCGGCGCCTTCGTGGTGATGTACGTCCTCGGCTTCACCCTCAACAACCTCACCCTGCTCGCGCTGGTGATCGCGATCGGCTTCGTGGTGGACGACGCGATCGTGGTGATCGAGAACATCATCCGCCACATCGACGCCGGCATGACGCGCATGGAGGCCACGCTGGCGGGCGCCAGGGAGATCGGCTTCACCATCGTCTCGATTACCGCCTCGCTGATCGCGGTGTTCATCCCGCTGCTGTTCGCCGGCGGCTTCACCGGCATGTTCATGCACGACTTCGCGGTGACCCTGGTCTCGGCCATCGTGATGTCGGCGATGGTCTCGCTCACGCTGACGCCGGCATTGTGCGCGCGCTTCCTCAATGGACACGACGAGCAGGAAAAGCCATCGCGCCTCGGCCACGCGCTGGATCGCTTCCATGCCGGCATGCAGTCCGCCTACGCCAGGGCGCTGTCGTTTTCGCTGCGCCACGCGCTGGCGTTCGCGCTGACGCCGCTGGCGCTGATCGGGCTCACCTTCTTCCTTTTCGGCGTGGTCAAGAGCGGGTTGTTCCCGCCGCAGGACACCGGGCTGATCTGGGGCCGCGCCACTTCCAGCGCCACCGTCTCGTTCGCGCAGAGCGTGGA
>JAJZET010000158.1 GCA_021805685.1 Pseudomonadota bacterium | reverse complement strand
GTTCAACGCCGCGCGGATGATCGGCCCAGCCGTCGCCGGCCTGCTGATCGCCGCCGTGGGCTGCGGCTGGGTGTTCCTGATCAACGCGGCCACCTTTGCCGGCGTGCTGGCTTCGCTGATGCTGTTGCGCGTGGACCAGTTGCACGACGGCGAGCGCAGGGCACGCAAACCCGGCGGCATTGCCGAGGGCTTCCGCTACGTGTGGCGGCGGCCCGACCTGATGGCGGTGCTGGTGATGCTGCTCCTGATCGGCACGTTCGGCCTGAATTTCCCCATCTTCATTTCCACCATGTCGCTCACCGCGTTCCACGGCGGCGCCGGGCAGTACGGCCTGCTCACCTCCGCGTTCGCGGTCGGATCAGTGAGCGGCGCGCTGTATTCCGCGTACCGCAGCCAGCCCGGCATGGGCGTGCTGTGCGCGGCCTCCGCGGCGTTCGGCATCGGCTGCACGCTGGCGGCCATGGCACCGGACGAAGGACTGTTCGCCGCCGCCCTGGTACTGACCGGCCTTGCCGCGCTGGTGTTCGCCACCGGCACCAACAGCCTGATGCAGCTCACCACCGAGCCGGCGATGCGCGGCCGTGTGATGGCGCTGCGACTCGCCGTGGCGATGGGCGGCACGCCACTGGGCGCGCCCATCGTCGGCTGGATCGCCGACCACTTCGGACCACGCTGGGCACTGGGCGTGGGCGCCGCTTCGGGGTTGGCCGCGATGCTGGTGGCGCTGCGTTACATGGCCGGCACGCGAATGCGCGCGGTGGAAGCCCAGGCCTGACTCCAGCGCGCCGGACCGAGTCCACGAATCATCCGGCCCCGGTGCAAGGCTCCGTCACCTGCCGCACTTCGCATGCGAGCCGCCACTCGTCGCCATGCCCCGCGAGGAAGCACCGGGTAATCTCCAGCACCTCGTCCATCGAGGCCGACTGCAGCATGCCGCTGCACACCCTTCACGCAGCAGCCGACCTTGCGGCGCCGGCGAAACCCGGGCGCCGGCCGGCACGGCGCGCTACTTGCGCGCCGCGATGATCTGGTCGAGGTAATCCGGCGTGCCTGCGATGCGCTGCAGGTGCGGGTATTGCAGGCCGCCGTGGTAGTCCACCGGCACGCTCTCGAGGTTGCCCTGGAATTTCAGCAGCAGGGTGATCGGCGCCTTGTCGGTCTTGGCCGCGGCGATCGCCTCCTTCAACGCGTCGGACGAATAGGCCTGCCCGTTCACCGCCACCAGGGTGGCGCCGGTGCTGACGCCGGCCCTGAATGCGGGACCGCCCCAGCGCACGTCGTTGATCTCGCCGCTCTTGGTGAGGGTCAGGCCGATCGACCAGGCGAAGTTGTAGATGTGGCGCGGCGATTCCGGCCGGCTGTCGTACTGTTTTTCGAATGCGCTGGGCTGGTCGGTGTAGACCAGCTTCCAGCCCGCGGCGGCGAGCCCGTCGAGCAACGGCGGGTTCACTGCGGCGACATGCGCGCGCAGGAAGCCGGCCCAGTCGTACTTCGCCACGCCGTCCAGCGCGGCGACCACGTCGTCGAAGGTATAGGTCCTGGTCACGAAGCTGCCGTTGTCCACGCCGAAGAAGGCCCGCGCGAAATCGTCCAGCGACTTCCTGTCATCGGTGAGTGCGCGCAGCTTGGCGTCCACCGCCAGCCACATCATCTGGCCGCCGCTGTAGTACTCCTCGCTCATCTGCCAGCTGCGGTACGGCAGCGCCGAGCGATGCGCGGCGGTGGGGTCGTTGGTGGTGTCCTCCAGCGTGCGCCACTGGAAGCCGGGACGGTTGCGGTCGTAGTTGGCCGCGGTCATCGCCAGCGCGTCGCGGAACTGCTCCGGCGTCCACAGGCCGGCGCGCGCGGTGAGCACGTAGCCCCAGTACTGGGTCTGGCCCTCGTACACCCACAGCAGCGAGTCGCCCATCGGCACGTTGAAGTTCGGCGTCCACAGGTCCGCCGGGCGGCGGAACTTGCCGTTCCACGAGTGCACGTATTCGTGCGCCAGCAGGTCGCGACCCGGCGCATCGTCGGCCCAGGCGGTGAAGTAGTCCGCACCCATGCCGTCCTCGCTGGACTGATGGTGCTCGAGGCCGTTGCCGGCCAGCTGGTCGGACAGCGAGAACAGGAAGTCGTAGTGATCGTAGTGGTGCGAGCCGAACAGTTTCACTGCCTGGGTCACCAGCGCACGGTGCGCCTGCAGCTGCCCGGGCGTCATCGCCAGGTACTTCGGCGCATCCGCCACGATGTCCAGGTGCACCGGCGCCTTGCCGCCGGGATTCAGGTCCACCCGCTTGAAATAGCGCCCCGCGTACATCGGCGAATCGACCAGCGTGTTGTAGGTGACCGGCTTGAACGTGGTGTCGGCACCCGAGGTGGAAGCTGCCTCCAGCGCCGTGCCGAATTGCCAGCCCTGCGGCAGGCTCACGCTGGGCCGGAAATGGATGTCGCGCGTGTAGTAGCCGGCCGGATACAGCGAGACCTTGTCCCATTCCAGCATCAGCATGCGGTCGGTCATCTCGTAGCCGCCGTCGCGCGGCGAGAGGTACTCGAACTGCGCATCGAGGCTGTCGACCCCCTGGGGCACGTCGAGATGGAAGGCGTACACGTCGTACTTGTCGCGCGTCCACATCACCGGCTTGCCGTTGGCGCTGAGCTTGAGCCCCGCCAGCATCGCGATGGGGCCGCTGGGCGAGTGGTTGCCGGGGATCCACTGCGGGTACAGCAGGGTGAGCTTGCCGGGCTGCACCGGGATCGTCTCGTGCACGCGGAAGATGCCCTGGCGCGTGTCGCTGGCATCGACATGGATCGCGACGGTGCCCGGATACGGCGTGTCCCTGGGCACCGGCACCTGCGTGCTCGACGCCACCTGCGCGGACGCGGCGCCGGCCCCCAGCGCGAGCGACACCGCCAGCGCGAGACGGCCCACGAAACGACGATGGCGGGATGGCGGGCACGCGAAGGAAGCACGGGACATGGCGACGGTACCTGTGGCGGAGAGGGGAATATCCCCAACTTAACACCACGGCCACGACGCGCGGAGATG
>JAJZET010000105.1 GCA_021805685.1 Pseudomonadota bacterium | reverse complement strand
CAACTGGGGCGGGGTTGGTCGTCCGTGCTGGCTGGCGCTTCCTCCAGCTGAGCCTGCAGATCCCGGTGGCATCGTGATGAGGTCGGCGGGGGTGCCTGTTTTCGGCTTCGCCTGAGGGCTTGCCGCGGACCGCTGGGCTGCGTCGGCTGCAGATGGGCGCGTTTGCCGAGCCGAGCCATGTGAGCCGCTCGCCCCTGGTGCGGGGCCGGCCTGGTCAACTGGTGCCCCGTTCGTGGAAGGTGGGGGCGTCGCTCTTGGCGCACGGCCAGCGTTGCTATCAACGCTAGCTGGCGAGGGTGAATTGCTCGTTCCAGTACCCGCCGTACTACCTGCTGCCGCAGCTGGTAAGGGGGAGTTGCCCGGCATACCACCTGCCGAGGTGCCTTGCGCGCCCTTGGGGGCAGTCGTCACATCTCCTGAGGCGTTGGCGCCCGCAGGCTTGGTGGCAGCCTTGGCGGATTGCCGGGAATATTCCCCGAGCTGCCGTTTCTGGAAATGAGCGGATTCCGGCAGGCTAAACTCGCTTTTTTGGCAAGTTGCCCTGCAGGTTGCAGGGTCAGATGGTCTCTACCATTTCCTGCAGCGCCGCGACGGTGCTGGTGAGTCCTAGCTGCAGGTAAACGTCGAGCAAGTCGCCGGCTGTCATGGGCGGATTCTTGAGGCGCAGCCTGCACGTTCGTACCGAGGCAACCACCGCGCCCGGGTGTAGATCGAATGCGTGGCGGATGAACTCGTCGGGGTGTTGCGCTTCAATATCCCACCTGGCCAGGTGCTCGGCCGGGAAGTCCTTGAGGTTCGACGTGACGATGACTGCCGCCTGGCCGCGGATTGCCGCGGCCAGGACATGCCGATCGTCCGGATCAGGAAGCTCCACTGCCGCCTCCAGGGGCTCATAGCCGGTGATGAGGCAATCGGGAACGGCCGCCTCCATCATGGCGCGTGTGCGATCGAGCTGCTCGGGGGTCAGATCCTTCCGACGTTCCAAAAGCGCGCCTATCCATTCCTGTTGGATGCGCGCCGTCCAACGCGCCCGGAACAGGCCGGTGGTGGCCAGCTGAAGCAGCAGATCCCTGAGCGGCGCAGGAAACAGAACGCAGGCGTCGTAGATCGCGGTGTACGCCACTTAGTAGCCAAGCCCCAGCTCTTGCGCCTGCTTCGCCAGCTCGACCATCGCGGCGGTGCTATCGGCGTCCCTACGCTCTTTGTGAGCAAGCAGGTCGCGGAAGTAGATCCGTCGATGCGTCCCTGTCTTGCGGAACGGGATCGCTCCGGCCTCGAGCAACGAAATCAGGTACGGACGTGACACGTTCAGGAAGTCGGCCGCTTGCTGAGTGGTCAGCTCCGCGTGTACCGGGACCATCTGGACAGCATCGCCCTCGGCCATGTGGTTGAGAATATCCACCAGCAACCTTAGCGCTTTGACCGGAACCTCGATCGGTTCCGCTTCGCCGTCGTAAACGCGCAAACGCGCCGTGTCACCCTTGCCAAGACACGAGGCGAGCAGTCGACTGCTGGACCGCGCAAGCTGGGCTTCCTGTTCGGTGGGCGGGCCAGGTGGAGTCATGGCTCTATGCGCAGACATGATCGTTCTCCTCCTCAAGAGACACAAAGCGGCGCGAGCAAATATGCACGCCGCTGTTTGCCGAAATCTGTGGGCAACAAAACGTTGCTCCAAAAAAGCGGCGCTCAATTTCTGATGGCGAGAGCATGCGCTACCATCGAAATAAAAGCAACATTCGAAATAAACGCATCTACAATGCTCCGCTAGAAATGAGGGCCGATACCTGTTGCGGCGGAGACGCTTGCACTATCTAAGTGGGTTCTTGCCGCCTCGCGAGCCCTCTTCCTGGTTCAACTCGAGGGGCCTTTCTGTAAGTGCTTGATTTTGGTCGGGCGGAGGAGGATCGAACTCCCGATCTTCGCATTGCGAACGCGAAATTTCAGCGGTCGCGGCCCAGACTTTCGCATCAATGGCCATACGTTGCATTCCGACAAGGCCAATCCAGATGCCATTGGTAGTCTCTTCAATTCGAGTTGCGCCAGTAGCGACGCATGACCAGAGGGACTAGTTCGTCCGCTGACCTGCCACGTTGCTTGAGATCGGCTCGCTTCCGCCGAAGCAGCGCATGAGGAATACCGAGGATCGCGGCCACATCGCTTCCCGTATACGCGGACTCCCATCGGCTTCGCACGAACGAGACCAAGGGCAGCGTGTGGATATAGGAGGTGAACGTGGTACTGATCGAGCCGTGACCTAGCGATGCGGCCAGTCGGACGATCTCGCAGCGACGCAGTGGCTGGTCGGTGGAGCTACGACCGCTATCGGCAGCCAGGCTTGATCCAAGAGAATGAAGCGCACCGTAGCTGGCGGCCGAGTGCCGCAGCCAGTGCGCCACGGCCGCCGGATCGCCCGTGGCAGCGCGGAGCGCAGCGCCGATGAACATCTCGAGCACGCCCTCCTGCATGGCCTGCATCTGCTGGTCACCCTCCAGACCGGCCGGGAACAACGGAGCCAGACTGGCGCGCCGCTTTTTCTGCCAGGGTAGCTTGGTGTCCGCGAGCCATTCCCTGAGGAGATCAAGCTCTTGGGCCGTCAGCCCATCACTCACGCAAACCACTCGCCGTGCATTGGTTGACTTGAGGCCACCGAACTGGGTTCGGTGCACCGATACGATGGCTTTCCCGTCGATGATCATCAGGTCGCCATGTAGCCTCCCGGCGACCTCGCCGATCCGCAACGTGCCCCGGTACATCAAAACCATCGCCACGCGCGCGGCGCGCAGATGCCAAGAAATCCACGCATCCAGGCGATGGAATTTCGATGCCTTGGCTAGAAGAGCGTGCGCCGAAAGATACTCGCGCAGGGTAACGAGATTGGCGTCGACGCGAGCGGGAACGCGGGCGCCATTCAAGACCGGGCTCTTGGACACTGGAGGTAAACCCTGATGCTCCTCGGCGAATGCCTGGAAGTAACGTAGATGTTCGCGCAGTCGCGGATTCGAGGAAGTGGCGACCAAGTCTCGGTAGAGCGATTCAAGGGCCTTGCTATCCAGATCGCGCCAGTCGTCTTCTGGCACATCTTGCCCAAGGCGCGTGAAGGCGGCAGCGACGTCGCAGGCGTACATGTACACCGTGCTGTCTGCAAGACGCGATTTGAAGGGGGTGCCATGCTTTAGCAATTTCAACGCGTACCGAAGCACAAGTCGCACGGCGTCGCATTGATCTTGGGCGCGCTGCAAAAGCGCCTCGATGCGTTCAATTCGATCGGCACGGACAGCCTGGACCGAGGCCTCGATACCGCGTTCCGTGGTGTACTCAGCAAGCGACATTTTTCGCAGAATAATCCGCAGTTCGTGCTCAAAGGTGAGCATGCCTCGCGTACCCTCGTTCGCTTTGCCATCGACGATTTCGGCACGTGTCGAATCGATCTGGGAAGGGAAAACGGGAATGGCTTTTGGCAGGGATGGCGGCCTCGTGTCCAACGCGTGGATCATGCGCTCCACATTCAGCGCGGTCGGGGTAAATGTTCCCCCCCGCAATGCGCGCAGCAATCCCGGAATCTCAAATCGGAGGGCCAAGCGCGTGACCTCGAGTAGCCAGGTCAGGACAGACCCTTCCTGCAACGGTTGCAACCGTGCCGGAAGGGTTGCGCGTAGCCAATTTTCCAGCGTGTCCCACAGGGCCTTGCCGGCGGGAGGAGCCCCATCCAACACCGTGTGTATCCGGTGGTGAACGCGGGCGGCGATTGCCGCCGTAACGCCGTGGATTGCCGTCGCCTGAGCAGTGCTCGATCGATAAAATTCCAGTGGAATCAGAACGCTGTCGGAGTGCTTGGCGGGTTGGTGCGCCTTGCCCAGACCACGCAGCATGGCTTCAAGGTCGGTGCGGTCGGTGAAGCCGTCGACGAGCGCCCATCCCATCACCAGCCAGCACCAATGGGTTGCTGCGCCGGTGGATTGCATGCCCGTGGGCAACGCGGCTTCGTACCATGTCCGTACGGTGCAATACACGCGATGGCTGTCGACCATTCCGACCGCTACCGGGCTCGGCTCCAAGAGGATGCGGATCACGCGGCGACGATCGCCACATTGCCACCGGCCATCACGTTCGCCTTCGAGCATCAGCTCACGCAACTCGCCCAGCGCCCATTCCACCTTGGTTCCATCCCCTAGGCATTGCGCCGCGACCGCTTTGCGAAGCGCGGTGGTGAACTCATAGTCCAGATGTGGCGGGTCATTCGCAGCGGCGGCATCTTCTGCACAAGCGGGCGCGGCCTCGGGAGCGGCAAGCGCCTGCACGCGTGTCTCCAAAAGGTCCGCAATCTCGCGATGGAGTATCGACCGCTCGCTGCTGTCAGCGGGTGTCCAGACGGCGCATTGGCCACGCAGGTAGCCGCGCTCCTGCTTTTCGAGTTTGACCCAAATACGCCTGACTGAGCGGACTGTCGGCAGTCGGAGGACCTCCGACCAGACCCCCGACCCAAAACCACGCTGCACCGACCAGCCATCCCGCCGAGCGTAGGCATCGACTGCCCGGCTGATAGCCGCCTGGAACTGGGCCGGCGATGTGGGGCTATCCATCCCAAGCATGTGTCCCAAGTCTGCATGACCGAGTTGCGCCGCGACAAAATCCCCTGGGCAGCCTTGCTCGCGCAGATGCGTTGCAGCGCGGTGCCGCATCGTATTTGATGGCCAGCGCCACTCCGGATCGAACCGGAGAAGTGCAGACCCAGTCCACGCGATCGGCATGTCGCCATCGATGAAGAAAAGTAGTGCGCGATCGCCAGTCAACGCATCGCGCATGTCGCGCTGTATGGCCCGTGGAAGGCCAGGGTGCTGACTGAGTGCGTCGAGATGGGACGCATAGGCTCGCAGCTGCGCCAGCGCGAGCCCAGAGACCACGACGGCCCGAGCAGCGTGGGCTACATCAGTTCGCTTGTCAGCGACCACAAGCCAACCCGTCTCCAGCGCTACGTCGGACAGTTTCAACTCTCCGATCGTCCGGTGGAAGCGCGTCCCCAGGCAGGCCTCGAGGAGCCGTCCCGTGTAGAGCGTCATGCGGTTGTGCCATTGGATGCGTTCCGTGAGCGCAAGCCTCCCGAAGCGAGTCGTGAGGTAGTTGAGCCCGTAGCCAAGGCGCTTCACGCGTTCACTTACGAAGTCGTCTTGAAGACAAAGCGCCGACCCCACGCGAAGGGTGCAGAGCGTGTCCTTGGGGACCGCGCGGGAAAATCCCATGGCTTCGATCCCAGCATCGAATGCCGCCTGGAGATCCGCCATCCGTGCGCTGCAGTAAGCGCAGCCGGCCAAAGACAAACCGTGTGCATCGCCGGTGACCATTTGCACGATCGTGACGTCGTGCTCCGCCTCCATCAGCAACGGGGGGAGGGTATTGGCGAGGCGCTGCGCCGTTAATCGCATGATATTCGTGCGTCCGCGGATCACCTCGACTTGCCGACTGATCAATCGTTGCGCGGGGTCGGTCGCCGGAGGGAAGAGGCGCGCACTGCCGTTGGAAGGATCAATCGATTCCAGTTTCACCCATGCCGTGATGAGGTTGCAAAGCGCCTCGGGGAGCCGCAGCAGGACGCGACGACCGACATCCACAAGGCCCGTCGCGTCGGCCGGCGGTCGATAGTGCTCCGGGGGCAGGGGTGCCGAACGTACTAGGTAGCCCTCTGGCGTGATAAGTATCTGATCCCTCCCATTCTCCCTCAGCGCATCCGCGAGCAGCGCGTATCGTATTTGTCGCACTTGTTGCGTCGAGCAGGCAGCGACAGCGATGACAAGCAACATCAGGTTGGCGCCAAGCCGCGATCGATGACCGGAGGTACTCGCGCTCAAGGCATCCGCCAAAAGGTTGGCGACGATTGGTTGCACCTCGCTTTTTGATAATGCTAGTGGGTGCGCCAAAACCAGTAGGGCATCCAGCTTGTGGCGCTGCCGCGCCGTGACGAACGCACGCCGCCGTTCCGGTGTCAAACGGAGGCGCTTTGGGCGGGTCGCGTGGGCCGAGCCGTCCGGCGTTTCCTCGAGCAGTTGCTCACCGGACTCCAGCGCGAATTCGACCTGCTCGGCATCCTCGGGGTGAATGCCGTCCGGTGTCGATCCAGCATCGCGCACTATGATCAGCGGCAAACGCAGGATCTCGTCCACCCTCGGAAATCGCGCGAGCCCGCCGCGGCGCCTTCGCCCCGATTTCCCGCGGCGACGCTTGTTTCCTTCGGATGGCGGCTTGGTAACGGGAGGAGTCGGATCGTCAGGCACCAACTCCGCCAACCGCAATCCGATGGTCGCGATGGCATGGACGATCTCCTGCCCCTCGGGCGACCACCGCCATCGACTCATTTTCAGTGGGTCCATATACGCCTCGCACATTCCACGTGGAGACGTGTTGCTGCGGAGCAATCTTCGTTCATCCCACGACAAGCCTGATGACAAGTCCTTGTCCAGCGCAGCAAACGATCCCTTTGCAATCAGCAGGTCCGACGTGAACTCGCCGATGTCCGTTCCTAGGCCGCGACGTACCAGCGTCGCGAGCACGAACAACTCGGGCAAGCGACGATAGTCATGCATTCCATTGAAAATCGTGGCGTAACCCGGCTGGAGGAAGACGGGCGCGCGCTCAGTGATGCCGGCCAAGAAGAGCACGCGCGGCTGGGTAACCCATCCGGTCCAACGATAGATCTCGCATAGGAGAGGCCAGTCCTCCAGCGGTTTCAGCCAACCCTTGGCGCCACGTGTCCGCGATCCCCACCCAACGAGGCGTCGTAGTGACCTCAAGACAGAGAAGTATGCCGTCACGTTACGGGGGCCGCCGACCTCGTCCAGGAGGGATATGCACCGTGGAACCAGCGATGGGCTCCAGTACTCCACCCCTTGCGTTCGCCAGAGCGCTGTAAAGCGCTCTTCTGGCTCAATCCCTTCGTCTGAACGTTCCATCCGGTACTTATCCTCTGCTGTTCCTTTGAATCGCGTCGGCAGCGGTTTCGGGCTGCGACGCGGGAATAAGTTTGGGGCGGGCCTCCAACAAGGCCGTGCTCCGCGATGGCGATTGAAAGGGTCGGATCGCGCACTTCTGCCGAGCAGGGGCATCGGCGAGCCCAAGCGGATCACCTCTCAGCGCGCATCGAGCCGCCGACCGGCTCGGATTCGCCGCGGCGGTCGATGACGGACCGCGCGCGCCAACCGGCGACGACAATCCCGCCGTGGCGTCTTTCAGGGGGGGGCGCCATGGGCGGGGTTGCGTAATCGACGACTTGTCGTGCAATCGGGATCGCCACCCCAAGCCAGGAAGCGCTGATGCCCACCCTCCGCACCCGTACCGACACCGGTCGCCTCTACGTCGACTTTCGCTACCGAGGGGAGCGTTGCCGCGAACCGGTCGCTTTCGTGGCTGACGTCCCCGGCGAAAGGAAGCGCGCGGAAGCATTCGCGCGACATCTGGCCGCGGCCCTGCAGAGCGGCGATTTCCACTATGAGGACTACTTCCCATCCAGTCGGCGCGCGCAGCGGCTTGGCCACACGTCGACGCACGGCGGCGTACCACTATTCCGTGATTTCCTCCCGGTATGGATTGCCGACATGACCCCGCAGTGGAGTGCGATCCACCTACGTACGGTGCGCGAGGTCGCCCAAAAGCACCTGCTCCCCGCTTTAGGTAACAAACCCCTGGACGCCATTGCGCGCGCGGACGTGCTGGCGTTCCGCGCCGCCCTATCCCGGTGTCCGGGCTACCGCGGCACGCTGACGCCAAGTCGCATCAACAAAGTGATGGGTTTCCTCCGGCAGATCCTTCAGGAAGCGGCCAGTCGCTTCGGCTTCCACGATCCGTTCCTGGGGATCAAGCCTCTGCGTATGAAGCGCAGCGTCGTCATGCCCTTTAGCCTCCAGCAAGCCCATGCGCTCGTCGAGGCCATCGATCCGCATTACCAAAACTATCTGGTGACGCGCTTTTTCACCGGCATGCGCACCGGGGAGATCAATGGCTTGCGATGGGACAACGTCGATCGGGAGCGGGGACTAATCCTGGTGCGCGAGACGCTTATCAGTGGTGCGCTGGAAGAGGGCACCAAAACCGAGCGCTCTGTCCGCGATATTCCGATGCTCCCGCCCGTTCGAAAGGCTATCGAAGCCCAATGGGCGGTTCGTCAACCGTCGTGTCCGTGGGTCTTCCCGACACCGCGCGGCTTTCCGATCAACGCCAAGAATTTCAACAACCGTGTCTGGAAGCCGCTGCTCGATCAGCTCGGCTTGGCCCAACGCCGCCCCTATCAGACCCGGCATACCGCCGCGACGCTGATGCTTGCCGCGGGCGAAAACCCCGAATGGGTGGCCCATGTGCTTGGACATACGGACCTGCAGATGCTTTTCCGGGTGTATTCGCGCTTCGTCCCCAACCTGACTCGTCAGGACGGCTCCGCCATCGCGAACCTGCTCGATCAGCAATGGCGCGACGCGTGCCCTGCCGGACACGAGCTTGTCAGCGCAGCGACGCGCGTATCGGGATCGAATGCTAGCGACAGAAATATGCCGTCGGGGTCGACGAACAAAGCGTCGGTTGGGACGAGCCCTACCGCGTAGGCGAAACGGTTACCTGATTAGTCCCGACCCTCAGCCACCTGTCGCATGATCTGCGACGCCCTTGGCGGACGATAGCGCCATCTTGGATATCGAGGTGATACGCAATGGCCACGAATAGCACGCCCGGCGCTATGTGGCCGAGGCGGCCTCCCATTTCAACCGGCGTTTTCGACAGCGCGAGATGCTGCCGCGTCTGGCTCGCGCCATGATGCTGTGCAAGCCCCATGCGGAGCCGGTCTTGCGGATGGCTAGCAATTTTCATGGCTGAGGATCAGGGCTAATCAGGCGGTGCTGTGCTGCACGGAGGAGGGCTTGCGGACCAAGCGTGTGCACGTCCTAGATGACGAGGTCCTTGGCCTCGAATTGATCTAGAAGCCCCAGGCGACCTTGCGGGCGAATGTGCCGGAGCTCGCGGACGCTCTGACCGCGCTGCTGCTCAGCCGGACGAAGTTCTCCTACAGCCGGACCCGGCTTCAGGCCATCCGCGACGTTATCTGCAAGGCCGACCGGGACGGTGCTCGAAAGGGAGAGGCGCGCCTGTAAGGCACGTCAGCTCGGTTATCTCGACCACACCTCAACTTTCAGGAGTGATCCATGTCGAAACATCCTCTCGTTCCCCGCGCCGCAGAAACCCCCGAGACCCCCGTCGAACTCAAGCTGTGCGTCGGCATAGGCGCACTCGCTGTGCTGCAGTTTGTGTTCTTCACCCTCGTATGGGCGATCAGCGGTTGGCAGCCGGCCCTCTCGCCGAGCCACTGGATGCATCAGGGGTGGCTGGAGTTCGTGAGGCTGATCCGCATCGTTTCGGCCTTGCTGGCTGCCGGACTGATCCTCGTGTGTGGTTACGTCACCACCGTGGCGTTCGGTGACCGCCTCATCGCGGCATGGCACGGGTGGCGGCACCCCCGCTGATCCCCCGGTTTCTTCCAGAACTATCGATACATACATCTATTAAGGAATCATCCATGGCGAACTTTCGTCTATCCAGCGGTGTGATGTGCGGGGTGCCTGCAGCACGTCGCCTGCTCATCGGTGTGCCCGTTCTAAGCGCTGTCATGGCCCTGTGTGCCTGGGTGGCTTGGGCGAACAACGGGTTCCCGTCCGAGCTGGCACCACGCTACTGGTTCGATCAGGGCATCCCTACTCTGCTGGGCCTGGTTTTCTGCGGTGGTCTCACGCTCGCGCTTGGGCTGGGAATGCTCTGGATCTTCGGCATCGTTGCGGGGGTGTTCGGTGAAGGTGTCATCGCGGCATGGCGGCATCTGCGTCGCGGCGACGCCTCGCATGCCACACCGTGTGGAACGTGCACGGATGAATCCACCGATGCTCACTTCGGCCTCCCTGGCGGAAGAACGTACGGGGAAGCGCCTGCCGACCCGCAAGTCAGCAAAAAAACCCGTTGAAGTCACCCGAGCCATCCAAAGGGAGCCGTCGCAAGCGGTGCGATGGCTCTGAGGGATGCTGCATGCCATATCACCGCCGGAGGTTACCCCCATGACCACTCTGAACGAACGGGCCCGATCCTTGGTATGGGCAGGTGCTTTTCTGATTGAACTGGCCAAGGACAGGAGCTTGCCGATCACTATCCGGCGAACCGCCGTGGTCATCGCGCGGCATTTCCCCACCACCTGGGACGTCACACGCATGGCCTCGCATCCCTTCTCGGAGGTGGAGCTATGCGACGACGACATCAGGGAGTGGACCAAGGATTCCCCGCATGGCCCGCTGCTCGATTCCACACGGCTGGCCTTTCCGGACTCGACGCCGGCGGTGGCCTCGGACAAGCACAAGTCGGCGCGCAAGAGCGGACCTGAAAGGTTGCAGGATGCCCTTGCCGCGGCCAATGCGTCGCGCGCAGCGCACGACAAGGATTGCCTGGGAGTGTGGCGTGCGCTTGGCGAAATCGATCCGGAACTCACCGATGCCGTTCTGGAAATTGGACTCTCGGAGAGCGAGGCGGCGCTATGGATGTGCCTGCATGGCAAGGACGGTGAATCGCTGGCCGACTGGGTGCTCGCAGGATGTCGCGCCGATGTCCTGGCCATGGTGGAGCGAACCAAGCATGGGTTTGTTGGCTAGCTTGCGGAGTCGCCGACCACCGAACGGATGGCTGGAGTGTGACCCTATCTGCGGAACCGTGGTCAGACCCACCAGACGCGTGGGTACATCGTCCCCGGGAGCACGGCCATGAACGGTTACCTGAGCACCATGACCGTCGAGGAGCGACCCAACGGCGATCCCCTCGACCACCTAATCTGGGGTGGCCTCTCGCTCCAAGA
Organism: Pseudomonadota bacterium; assembly: GCA_021805685.1. Classification (GTDB taxonomy): domain Bacteria; phylum Pseudomonadota; class Gammaproteobacteria; order Xanthomonadales; family Rhodanobacteraceae; genus Rhodanobacter_A. Next base: position 35,332 of record JAJZET010000105.1, on the reverse strand, counting down.
AGGGGGTCTGCCGCCATTGGGCGTGCCGGGCATGCGCTTCCTGGTACCAGGTCCCTGGAGCGAACGCCGCCGCCGCGCCTTTAGCGGCGTCGCCCAGACGGCGGTGCGCAGTCTCCAGGCCCGCCTGGAAGACGTCTCGCTGGGTGCCGACGACGTGCTGTTCGGCGAAGAGCAGGCCAACGGCGGGTGGTGCTGGCGCCCCTTGAGTGCGCAGCGGGTCAGCGAGGTCGCCGGTGCCTTCGATGCATTCCTTCCCCTGCTTACCGAGATGGTCCGCGGCACAGACTCCGAATCGCAGATGCCCCGCCCCACCGTCTCGGTGTCGCCGGCGACCGCCGCCGACGTCTCGACGCAGACGCCCGACCCCACCTCGTTCTGCGTGGTCCAACTCAAAACCCGCCACGAGTCGACGCAGCCCGCCGAGCGGCTGAACGAGCTACGAAACTTGATCGAGTCGGTCTCCCACACGTTAGAAGCGCTCATAGACGGTGGCTCCACAGAAGTCCAAACGTCGGTGCATCCCGGGAACGCCGTAATCCAGGGGACTTCGCCTGCGGACCTCGCTGCTGCGCGCCGGGTCGCGTTCATGGCGCGCGGCTGGCCGACCGCCACCGAGCTGGCTGCGCGCATGGGTAGCACGTCGACCAACCCGTCCCAATACACCAGCCGTCTTCGCAGGGAAAAGAAGCTGTTCGGGGTCTGGTCGACCCAGGACGGTGGCACTTACATTCACCCGGATTTCCAATTCAGGGAGGGCGACATGCTCTCTCCGAACATGCCCGCGCTGATGGCCGCGCTGGAGGCCATTCCCGGGTTCAGCGATAACCCGAAGGACGTGCGCGGCGGCGACCCCGGCCGGTGGCGACGGCTGTTCTGGCTCTACACGCCCCGCAGCGAGTTGAGCGCTCGCAGCCTGGCCGAAGCCGCCCTGTACACCCAGGGGCACAGCGCCCTCGATGCACTTACCACCACCGGGAAATCCGACGCCACCCCGCGCGCGCCTGCGGACGTGTGGCGCGAGGCGCCGGACGCAGTGATTGCCCTCGCCCGCAAGGATGCCGACGATGACCGCACCGGTGTTTAAGCTACCGAACCTGTATCTCCCCGACCTGAAGCTCCAGAGCAGCTGTTGGCACTGCTATCGGTCATTCCATGTAATTCCGGACTCTAAACCGACCCGCTACTCAAAGCGGGGGGACGTCGGAGGACCGCCACCTAAAGTTCAGGACTTCGGTGTCTTTGGCGCGCGGTCCGGTGCCAAGGGAAAAATGGGCTCGAATGTAACGATCTTGTCCGGGTCGATATTCAGGCGGCGTGGATCGATGCCATGGCGTCTGATCTCTTCGGGTACTTCTCCATCGGGCCCACGCCAGATACGGGGGATGGAGTACACCCCTTTGACCCGGTGCCCATGCGTCATGGTTCTTCCCTCGCTACCCAATTAAGAAGGCGTAATTTGCTTTACGCCACCAGCGTCTGCTTTCGCAGCGCCGAGAATAGTGCCACGTTACTGTCGCACGGACTGCGACTGAAGTGTGCCCTGATGGCCAAACTTCCGACTCGCCCCAGCTCATGCCGCCCGGCAACCTACGGCCAACGCGGTAGGCGGCGCGCGTGTTCGATTCACGCGGTAGCAGGTGGATGGAGGCTGGCAAGCAAACGTTCCTACGATGCCATGGCCCGCGTGATGCCCCCATCAATGCGGGGTGGGAGGCTGCCACTGATGACTTCGAAGCCGCGGGTGTGGATGCGGTAGGCCGGTGCCTTGGTGCCAGCGGTCCGGCATAGATGCAGGCCACTCCGCCGTTGGTGAGCGCCACCGCTTAGCGCATTTAGCAATTGACCGCCGTGAACAGGATCGGTAGTTGTTCATTGCCCCAACTTTCAGCAAGGAACACCACTTTCTCACCCGGCGTGCAACTTGCCGCTGTCGCGTCCTTCTGCCAGTGGGTAACTTGGCAGAGATGGTCCTGGTTCGGTGCGAGAGGCGCTGTCGTTGTCGCGGTAGCCACGTGGGCAGGACCCGGCGTTGTCGTCGTGTGCGTGCCGCATCTGAGCAGTGACAGCGAAAGTACTGCGTAAACCGGCCAACGGACGAAGTGTGGGTTCACAGTTGAGTGTCCTTATGGAGAGGCGCCCACTACTCGCTGAGCGCGGCAAAGGGAATCCAGATTGACGCGTGGTGCTATCGGAACCGGTATTCGATCCCGGCATTCGCCGACACGGAATGCGAGCGACCCCGCGCACCCTGCGCATCGGCATTGAGATAGCAGCTCCAGCGTTGGTTGACGCGGGTGGTGAAGCTGGCGCCGATCTCACCGCTGTTGCGAGCCAGGCCCTGACCGATCGCCTCGAAGGTCGTGCCCGGTGCACCGGTGAAGCTCGCATCCAGGCCGAGGTTCATGCCCGACAGCGTGCGGCGCCAGGCGAGGTAGCCGGTCAGGACGCTCTGCCCGCCCGACCAGGTGAAGCCGTGGCCGAACCGCGCACCCAGGGTGGCGAACGAGGCGACGTGGCTCTGGCTGTCGATGGTGAGCCCGAAGCCGCCGGCGCCGTTTTCACCGAAGCCGGTCGTATTCACCTGCAGGCCGGTGACGCTGAGGTACGGCGTGACCGTGCCATGGCCGGCCACGAACGCCTTGCCGACCTCGAGCGTGCCACGGTACACGTCGTCCGTCCGGTTGCCCGAGACGTTCGCCAGCGTGCCGCCCAGCATCACCGTGCGGTTCACGTCCAGCATGTCGCGGGTCCACGACGCGCGGCCGGCGAGATAGGTGCCGCTGCCGAGGTCGGCCTTCCCGTAAAGGGCGAAGCTGTCCCCGATGCCGTGGGTGTGGCCGGCCAGGCCCGTGAGCGTCGCATTGATGGTCGTGTGGCCGAACGCCACGCCGCCCGACAGGCCGTCGTTGACCGGCGCGTCGACGCCCACCAGCAAGCCGCCCATGGTGTACTTCGCGGACGCGAAGCTCGACTGCGACAGGCCGCCGGACGAACCCAGTGCCTGCACCCACGCTCCCGGCTTGCCGGTGCTGGCCGCCAGCTGGTGCGCGGCGATCGCATCGTCGGTCACCTGCCACTGCTGCGCCTCGATGGCCGCCGACGTGCCGTAGATCTCGCCGTTGAGGCTCGCGACGTTGGCCAGCGCCTGGGACTGGGTGCGTGCCGACAGGAGTTGCGCCGCCGACGTCAGGAACGTCGCGTGGGCGGCATAGCTCGTCGGCGTGCTGGCCCACTGGTCCGCCTGGTTGAGCGCGGCATCCAGGCCCTGCGCCACGTTCGCCGTGGCGAGGGTGATCGGGATGGACTGCGCCACCGCCTGACGGGTGACCGTGGCGGTCAGCGCCGTCGCGCCGTAGGTGAGGTTCGAGACCTGATAGAACACGCCGGTGCCGTAGGTCTGGCTGGCGAAGGTGCCGGTCAGGCTACCGGCCGTCAGCAGCGTTTCGGTGCTGCTGGGCGTGTAGGTGGACGCCGGCGGGAGGATCTGCAGGGTGCCGGCCACGTTCGCGGTCCCGCCCACGGTCAGCGGATTGCCGAGGCTGACCGCGGTGGTGGCGGTGCTGGTGGCCGTGTAGTTGCCGGTAACCGTCAGGTGCTCGCCGTTGCCACCCATGCTCTGCACCAGGCCGGCGCTGGTCAGGTTGCCGTTGATGGTGCCCGAACCACCCAGCGCGCCGCCGAGGATATTCACGTCGGACCCGAGCGAACCACTGAGCGCCAGCGTACCGCCCTGGATGGTCGTGCCGCCGGTGTAGGTGTTCGTGGCCGTCATGCCGAGCACGCCGGTCGTGCCAGACAGCACGAGCGAACCGGAGCCACTGATCGCGTTGCTGAACGTGCCGACGTCCGCACCGATGTTGGCGATGAACGCACCGAACGCGAACTGTGCCGGACCGTTCACCGCCTTGCCGGCGTTCACCTCGCCCCAGCCGTAGGTGGGGTTCGGCGCCGAGCCGCCCAGCGGGGTCGCCGTGGTGATGATCGTCTGCTGCACGTCGGTGCCGGACATCCACGGGAACGCCTGCCACACGAGGGCGGCCACGCCGGAGACGATCGCCGCCGAGGACGAAGTGCCGTCAGAGGCGCCGGTAGTGAACTGCGAGCCCGGGACGGGCAACGTCTGGACCGTGCCAGGGGCCGCCACGCACCACATTTCCGCAGCCCCGCAGGCGGCCGAGGTCGAGTCCAGGGTGGTCGGGTTGCCGTTGCTGTCGATCTGCACGTTCACTGCCATGAGCCAGCCCTTCTCGAGGCTGGGGGCATACGCCGGCACCATCGCCTCGAAGTCGGGCGAGTTTGCGCCCGAGTTGCCGCCAGCCCAGACGAATAGGTCACCGGCATCCACCATCGACTGGTACTCGCTGACGAGCTGCTGCGACTGGTACTGGATCGTGGCCGTATCGGTCGCGTTGTAGGTGGCACCGAAGGACTGGTTGAACAGCTTGACGCCCGCGTTCGTCAGGTCGGTGTAGGCCTGCGTGTAGCCCGCGCAGCTGTCTGCGCTGTCGCAGACCTGCGCGATGGCCAGGCTGGCCCCCGGAGCGACGCCGCCCACGAAGCCACCGGCGGCAGCGCCGGCCATCGCCTGCTCGATCGTGCTGCCGTGACCGGAAGTGTCGTTCGGCGTCGGGTTGCCGCCGGCAATGTAGCTCTTGAACGACACCACGTCGCTCGACAGGGGAGCGAGGGATTCGTCCACGCCGGAGTCCAGGACACCGATGGTCACGCCCTTGCCGGTGAATCCGGCCTTTTGGGCAGTCACGGCGCCGGTCGGCACGAGCTGGTTGTATTCGGGGTAGGTGTAGGTTGGCGTGGTGGATCCACCGCCACCCGTACTACCGCCGCCGCCGCCCGTTCCAATGGGGGCAACAGGGTTGGGCTTCACTCCGCCACCACCGCCCGAACACGCGGCGAGCGACAAGGAGAGTGCAGAACCGATAGCGAGGGAGAGGGCGAGACGGGAAGCGGTTGTCAGACGCATGGGGAGCCTTCCTTCCTTTGAGTGTTTGGGTGGTTTGGTCATCTCACACTTCGCGATTTACGCAACACGGGCATACGGCCCGGTTAGCCACGTGCCGACGTCATGATGGAAGTCCAGAAATGAGGAGAGGGAGCGTGCTGGCGTTGCCAATCGATAGGTGGATTTCGAGCGCGGCATGCGTCTTACGCACCCGCAGTCTTCAGGACCTGGGCTTCGTGTTCGTAGATGGAGTACCAGTGACAGCCCGAAGATGGTCGTCAGGTGGCAGGCTGCCTCGGCGCCATGGCGGCTGATGAAAACAGCCTGCAATTCTTCCGCTAGCGCGTCGCGATTGTCTGGGGTCGTCGAGTCGCTGTGCAGCAGAGCCGAGGCTGACCGGAAATCGAAGACTTGCATCGCGAGCGTCGTGTCGTCGTCGCGGGTGGGCCAGCCGGAGCGTTGCACCCAGTCCAGTGCCCTGAGGAGGTGGGTGTGCAGTACATCGGGGGTGGGGGTGTGTTCGTGCATGGCGAGCTTCCCGTTCTACGGATCGTCATCAACTCACCACAAGCGCTCGATTGCGCAACCCTCCCGCTTCAGCGTCCTCCCCGGACAAGGGCGCGTGGTCGCGCGGTGGGTTTCGTGCGGCCAAATCGTTGCCGCCGTCCGTCCCGGACGGGAGCGTTCAGTGCGGCAACCCAGTTCGTCCGCCTTGATGGCCGTTGGCGGATGGGGTCGTGTCTCGGCACGTCGATTTCCAGGTGCGACGGGCACGGCCCTCCGGAAGGCGAGGTCATGCCGCCCCATGAGTCACGGCGCGGCAGGTGGCGTCGGGAGAATCGCCGGCCCGTTCCTGCGTGACCCCAGCTGATCGTCGCCAGCCGGCCCGCCGTGCGGGTAAGCGATGAATGTTTGCCTGGCGATCGTCCAGCACCAGGCCGAGATCACCCCGTGCGTTGACGAGGATCGCAGTGTGGCCGCCATCGGAGGCCAGCTCCGCGGGTGATGCGGGTCTACCGGACTAGCAAGCACCGGCGGATGGTTTGCTTTGGCGGTTTGCTACAATGGGCTGTCGCCGCCTCAGCACGCGCTCTGCAAGGGGCCAAGTTGGCGCAGCGCACCGCTTCCATCCCCAGCCACCATGCGCTCCATCCCGCGCCCGTGCGATCCGCGGCCGACGGACCGCCGGAGCCAACGCATGCGCATTTTCAAGGTTTTCCAGATTGAAGCGGCTCACCGCCTGCCCAGCGTGCCTGCCGGGCACAAGTGTGCGCGCCTGCATGGGCATTCCTTCCGCGTGGAAATCCACCTCAGCGGCGAGGTCGGTGCAGACAGCGGCTGGGTGATGGACTTCGCCGACGTCAAGGCGGCGTTCCAGCCGCTCTACGACCAGCTCGACCACCACTACCTCAACGACATACCCGGTCTGGAAAATCCGACCAGTGAACGCCTAGCCGTGTGGATATGGGAGCGCCTGAAGCCGGCGTTGCCGCTGCTGTCCGAGGTCGTGATACACGAGACCTGCACCTCGGGGTGCAGCTACCGTGGCGAGTGACGGCGTGCTGGCATGACCGGTGCGCGGCGACGCGACGGCTGGCACGGCTGGCCTGTCTGCGATTGAATGCCAACTTTTGATCGATGAGGCGCAAGCATGACAACCGATGCAAAGGGTAGGCTGCAGCTGGGCTTCGTCGGCCTGGGACGCATGGGCCTCAACATGGTGGGCCGCATGCAGGCGGCTGGCATCGATTGCGTGGCTTTCGACACCAACGCCGATGCGCGCGCCGCCGCCGCCGAGGCGGGTGCGCAGCCGGCCGACTCGCTGGCGGCGCTGGTGGGGAAGCTGGCCGGTCCGCGCGCGGTCTGGCTGATGTTGCCAACGGCCGCGGTGGATAAGGTGCTCGACACCCTGGTACCCCTGCTCGGGCCGGGTGACATGGTGATTGATGGCGGCAACTCGCATTACGTGGAAGACCTGCGTCGTGCCAAGACGCTGGGCGAGAAAGGCATTCAGTACGTGGATGTCGGAGTGAGTGGCGGGGTGTGGGGTCGCGAGCGCGGGTACTGTCAGATGATCGGTGGCCCCGAGGCGGCTTACCGACATCTTGAACCCGCGTTCGCCGCACTGGCGCCGGGCGTGGCCGCTGCGCCGCGTTCACCGGGCCGCGAAGGTGATCCCACGCCGGCGGAGCAGGGCTATCTCTACTGCGGCCCGAACGGCGCCGGGCACTTCGTGAAGATGGTGCACAACGGCATCGAGTACGGCTTGATGGCGGCCTATGCCGAAGGCCTCAACATCCTGCACGGCGCGAACGTGGGTAAGCAGGCGCAGGTGATCGACGCCGAGACCACGCCGCTGGAGCATCCCGAGCGGTATCAATACGACTTCCCGCTGGGTGAGGTGGTGGAGCTGTGGCGTCGCGGTAGTGTGGTCGGTTCCTGGCTGCTTGACCTTACGGCGATCGAGATGGGCAGGGATCCCAGCTTGGCGCACTACGCGGGGCGGGTTTCCGATTCCGGCGAGGGGCGTTGGACGGCCTTGGCTGCCATCGAGGAAGGTGTGCCTGCCCCGGTGCTCACGGCGGCGCTGTTTGGTCGTTTCAGTTCGCGCGGCAACGACGAATTCGCCAACCAGGTGATGTCGGCGATGCGCCACGCATTTGGTGGGCACCAGGAGAAGCCCGCACACGAGTGAGGTCACCTCGGCGCTGCGGTCGGGGCGGGTTGACGCGCTGCGACGCGGACCGCGGTGCTGCAACCAGCTGCCTTTCCTGACTATTTTGCGAGTGGTCTGGTCGAGAGAAGAAAAATATATTGCATTGCACAAAAAAGCTTGCTAGAGTGCTCTCCACTACCCGCACACCCCTATCGAGGGCACGCACATGACGCAGCAGTTCAACAACCCGTTTTTCGCTTACACCAAGCAGGCCGCCGAGAGCGCGTTCAAGGCGCAGGCGCTGGCACTGAAGGGCCTGGAGACCGTGGCCACGCTGCAGCTCAAGGCGTTCGAGCAGCAGACCCGTGATTCCGCGACGTTCGTGACCGAGGCGCTGGAGACCCGCGACCTCGACGCGCTGCGCGGCTTGTGGGAAAAGGGCGCGACCCTGGGTCGTGAGCAGGCCGAGCGTGCCGTGGCGGTTTCGCAGGAAATCATCGCCGTGGCGCAGAAGACAGCGGAGTCGCTGCAGGCGCTTGCGCAGGAGCAGCGTCAGGCCGCCAATGACGCGGTCGCCGCGCCGGCGGCCAAGAAGGCTGCCAAGTAGGCCTTCACCGCATCACCCCAAGCAGCATCTGCCGGAGCCTCCCCTCCGCCCGGCAGCCTGGGCCGGACTCTCCCCAAGTCCGGCCCTTTTCTTGTGCGGAATCAGCCGTTGCCGGCTTCCTGCCGGCTGGCTAGGAGGCAAGTTGCCGCGGGGTGTACAGCTTGTCGCTGCAAGCGAGGCACTGATATACTTTTGCGGATTGCAATCGCGTTCGTGGCTGGTATCGGTGAGAGCCGGTGCGGAGAGGTTACGTGCTCAACAGTCTCGATACCGGTCGGCGGCTCGCGCTGCGCATCGTCCTGCTGCAACTTGCGGTGGCGGCGATGGTCGGCGCGGTATTCCTGGTGGCCAGGGGGCATCGGGACGCCGTGTCGGCGGTGGCCGGAGGGCTCACGGTGGCGCTGGGTACCGCGCTGATGTCCGTGCAGGCTCTCGGGCGACTGGTCGGCGGTGCGGCGGCGTTCGCCCGCCTGCTGCTCGGCCTGCTGCTGAAATGGGCCGTGGTCGTGGGTGGGCTGGGTGTGATCCTGTTCAAGTACAAGTTGCCGCCGCTGGCCGCCGTGACGGGGCTGGCGTCTGCTTACGCGGTTCATCTGATGGCGTTCAGATTCAAGGGTTGATGCATGGCAAGCGAGCCGGGCGGTCTTACCGAATACATCCAGCACCATCTCACCCACCTCGCTCCGCAGGTGGGCAAGGGTGGTTTCTGGGCGGTGCACCTTAACCTTGACTCGATCACGGTTTCGCTGGCGCTGGGCATTCTCTTCTGCGTGTGGTTCTGGTCGCAGGCGCGCAAGGCCACGTCGGGTGTGCCCAGCAAGGGTCAGGCATTTGTCGAGATCGTCCTCGAGTTTGTCGACGGCCAGGTCAAGGACGTGTTCCACGGGGACCGCAGCTTCCTCGGCCCGTTGGCGCTGACCGTGTTCGTCTGGGTGTTCCTGATGAACGCGATGGATCTCTTGCCGGTCGACTTGCTGCCCTGGATCACCGAGAAGTTCGGGATCGGCCATTTCCGTGCCGTGCCCACCGCCGACATCAATATGACGTTCGCGATGTCGGTCACGGTGTTCCTGCTGATCATCGTCTACAGCTTCAAGGCGAAGGGCTTCAGCGGTTACATGCACGAGCTGTTCACGGCGCCTTTTGGCAATCATCCGGCCTTGTGGATCTTCAATTTCCTGCTCAACATCGTCGAGCTCGTGTCGAAGCCGGTGAGCCTGGCGATGCGTCTGTTTGGCAACATGTACGCGGGTGAGCTGGTATTCATGCTGATCGCCGGCCTGTTCAGCGCGGGCGCAGGCGTGGCCGGTTGGGCGCTGTACGGCGCGGGCATCATCGGCTACACGCTGTGGGGCATCTTCCACATCCTGATCATCTCGATCCAGGCCTTCATCTTCATGGTACTGACCATCGTGTACATCTCGATGGCGCAGGACCATCACTGATTTCGCTTCAACCCTTCAACGCAACAACCCTTTTTCGAGGAGATCACCGTGGACCAAGTCGCCGCTCACATCGTTCAAATCGCCCAGGTGCAGGGCTTCACCGCCATTGCGCTCGGCCTGATTATTGGCCTTGGCGCGCTGGGTGCCTGTATCGGCATCGGCGTGATGGGTTCGAAGTTCCTGGAAGCCGCTGCCCGCCAGCCCGAGCTGGTGCCGCTGCTGCAGGGCCGCATGTTCCTGCTGGCCGGCCTGATCGACGCAGCGTTCCTGATCGGCGTGGCGCTGGCGATGTACTTCGCCGTGGCGAACCCGCTGCTGTCGAAGCTGGGTTGAACATCCTCGGCGGCGCCGGGCGCCGCCGTTCCTTCGGTGCGGGCCTGAGCGGGTCCGCACCGGTTTCATTACGTATTTACAGGTAACGCAGCGATGGATTTCAACGCGACCCTGATTGGCGAAATGATTGCTTTCGCCATCCTCATCTGGTTCTGCGTCCAGTTCATCTGGCCGCACCTTACCAAGGCCATTGAGGAGCGGCAGGTCAAGATCGCCGAGGGCCTCAGCGCCGCCGAGCGCGCGCACGCCGAGCTGAAGGATGCCGACGCCAAGGTGGCGGACGAGATCCGCAAGGCGCGCCAGCAGGCGTCGGAGATCATCGACAAGGCGCAGCAGCAGGCCAACGGCATCCTCGACAAGGCCCGCGCCGACGCCATCGTCGAGATCAATCGACTGAAGGCGGTGGCACAGGATGACATCGCCGCGATGGCGCAGCAGGCGCGCGAGCAGCTGCGCGAGCGCGTGGGTGCGCTGGCCGTGCAGGGTGCCTCCAAGATCGTGCAGCGCGAGGTGGACGCCTCCACGCACAAGGCGTTGCTCGACCAGCTCGCCGCCGAGGTCTGATCCATGGCCCAGGCAATCACCCTCGCCCGTCCCTACGCTCGCGCGGCTTTCGAACTGGCCCATGCCCACGGCGCGCTGTCGGCCTGGTCGCAGGCGCTGGCGTTCGCCGCGGCGGTGGCGCAGGACGCACGCGTGGCGGTGCTCGGCGGTGACCCGCGCGTGCTGCCGGCCCAGCTGGTGGCACTGCATCTGCCCGAGGGCATGGCGGCCGATGCGCCGTTCGCGCAGTTCCTGGGCGAGATGGCCGAGAACGGCCGCATGGCGCTGCTGCCGGAAGTGGCGGCGCTGTACGAGCAGTACCGCCGCGAGTCCGAGTCGCAGCTGCTGGTCAAGGTGACCAGTGCGATCGCACTGGATGCCGCGCAGGCCGAACAGCTCAAGGTGTCGCTGAAGCGCCGTTTCAAGCGCGAGATCGAACTAGAGGCATCGGTCGATCCCTCGCTGTTGGCTGGCGTGGTGGTCGATACCGGCAGCGAGGTGATCGACGGTTCCGCGCGTGGGCGCCTGGAGCGCCTTGCCAGTGCTTTGAATTGATTCCACGCGGTACGCGTGCCGCGGGAAGCAGACCCCAACCCGGTTTCATGCGAAGTCCTTTTCGCAAAAGAGCAAAAGCCAGCCATCCACGGCTGGACTCTTAAAAAAGGCTTTCAAATTTCAGGATATCGACCCATGTCCAGCACCACCCTGAACCCGTCCGAGATCAGCGAGCTGATCAAGAACCGCATCGAGCAGTTCAAGCTCGGCGCGGAAGCGCGCAACGAAGGCACGATCATCAGCGTGTCCGACGGCATCGTGCGCATCCACGGCCTGGCCGACGTGATGCAGGGCGAGATGATCGAACTGCCGGGCAACGCGTTCGCGCTGGCGCTGAACCTCGAGCGCGACTCGGTCGGCGCCGTGGTGCTGGGCGAATACCAGCACCTGCGCGAAGGCGACGTGGCCAAGACCACCGGCCGCATCCTCGAAGTGCCGGTCGGCCCCGAGCTGCTTGGCCGCGTGGTGGACGCGCTGGGTAACCCGATCGACGGCAAGGGTCCGATCAACGCCAAGCTCAGCTCGCCGATCGAGAAGGTCGCACCGGGCGTGGTGTGGCGCAAGTCGGTCGACCAGCCGGTGCAGACCGGCTACAAGTCGGTCGACTCGATGATTCCGATCGGCCGCGGCCAGCGCGAGCTGATCATCGGCGACCGCCAGACCGGCAAGACCGCGCTGGCGATCGACGCGATCATCAACCAGAAGGATTCGGGCATCTTCTCGATCTACGTAGCGATCGGCCAGAAGCGCTCGTCGATCGCCAACGTGGTGCGCAAGCTGGAAGAAAACGGCGCGCTGGCCAACACCATCGTGGTGGTCGCCTCGGCGTCCGAATCGGCCGCGCTGCAGTACATCGCGCCGTACTCCGGCTGCGCCATGGGCGAATACTTCCGTGACCGCGGCCAGGACGCGCTGATCGTGTACGACGACCTCAGCAAGCAGGCCGTGGCGTACCGCCAGATCTCGCTGCTGCTGAAGCGTCCGCCGGGTCGCGAAGCCTACCCGGGCGACGTGTTCTACCTGCACTCGCGCCTGCTCGAGCGCGCCTCGCGCGTGTCGGAGGAGTACGTCGAGAAGTTCACCAACGGCGAAGTGAAGGGCAAGACCGGTTCGCTGACCGCGCTGCCGGTCATCGAGACGCAGGCCGGCGACGTGTCCGCGTTCGTGCCGACCAACGTGATCTCGATCACCGACGGCCAGATCTTCCTCGAAACCGACCTGTTCAACGCGGGCATCCGCCCGGCGGTGAACGCCGGCATCTCGGTGTCGCGCGTGGGCGGTTCGGCGCAGACCAAGATCGTGAAGAAGCTGTCCGGCGGCGTGAAGCTGGCGCTGGCGCAGTATCGCGAGCTGGCCGCGTTCGCGCAGTTCGCTTCCGACCTCGACCCGGCCACCCGCGCCCAGCTGGACCGTGGCCAGCGCGTGACCGAGCTGATGAAGCAGAAGCAGTACGCGCCGCTGTCGATCGCCGAGCTGGCGCTGTCGGTGTACGCCGCCGAAAAGGGCTACCTCGACGACCTGCCGGTGAACAAGGTGCTCGCGTTCGAGAAGGGCATGCACGACTTCTTCCACCAGAACCACGGCGAGCTGATGAAGAAGATCGTCGCCACCGGCGACTGGAACAACGACATCGAGGCCACCTTCAAGTCCGGCCTCGATGAGTTCAAGAAGACCGGCAGCTGGTAATCCCCGGAACGGCGCGCCGGTCGTGAACCGGCATTGCACAGACCCGACAGGTTGAGGCAGACGTGGCTAGCGGACGCGAAATCAAAACCAAGATCAAGAGCACGCAGAACATGCGCAAGGTGACGCGCGCGCTCGAAATGGTCTCGGCCTCGAAGATCCGCAAGGCGCAGGATCTGATGAAGGCCTCGCGCCCCTATGCGCGCTCGATGCGCAAGGTGATCGCGCACGTGGCCCAGGCCAGCACGGATTTCAACCATCCGTTCCTGGTCGAGCGCGAGAACGTGGCGCGCGTGGCCTACATCGTGGTGTCCACCGACCGTGGCCTGTGCGGCGGCCTGAACTCCAACATGTTCCGCCGCCTGTTGCCTGCGATCCGCGAGTGGCAGGACAAGGGCGTGCAGGTCGACGTGGTGGCGATCGGCCAGAAGGCGCTTCAGTTTTTCCGCCGCATCAAGGGCGTGAACCTCACCGGCAGCGTCACCCACCTGGGTGAGCGCCCGAAGCTGGAGCAGCTGATCGGCGTGATCAAGGTGGTGCTGGACGCCTACAGCGCCAATGCGCTGGACCGCGTGTTCCTGGCCTACAACGACTTCGTCAACACCATGACACAGAAACCGACCATCGACGCGCTGCTGCCGCTGCCGCTGGTCGCCGCGGAGATGGAGGCGCATCAGGCAGCCGGCGACTCCGCGTACGCGGGCATCAAGCTGGAGCAGACCCACGACTGGGACTACATCTACGAGCCCGACGCGCAGACCGTGCTGGAGCATGTGCTGGGCCGCTACATCGAGTCGGTGGTGTACCAGGGCGTGCTGGAGAACCTCGCCAGCGAGCACGCCGCACGCATGGTTGCGATGAAGAGCGCCTCGGACAACGCGAACAAGGTGATCGACACGCTGACGCTGGTCTACAACAAGACCCGCCAGGCAGCGATCACGCAGGAAATCAGCGAGATCGTCGGAGGAGCCGCTGCGGTCTAACCGGAGCAGCTCTCAGAAAAGCATTCTGGCGACGCGCAGCGGCGCCGCAACAGACACTTAAAGATCCATCCGGAGCACATCCATGAGCCAGGGCAAAGTTGTTCAGATCATCGGCGCGGTCATCGACGTCGAGTTCGCACGCGATCAGGTGCCGCAGGTGTACGACGCGCTGAAGATCGACGGGACCGAGATCACGCTGGAAGTGCAGCAGGTGCTGGGCGACGGCGTGGTGCGCACCATCGCGCTGGGCTCCACCGACGGCCTGAAGCGCGGGCTCGTGGCGCGCAACACCGGCGAAGGCATCAAGGTGCCGGTGGGCAACGCCACCCTGGGCCGCATCATGGACGTGCTCGGCAACCCGATCGACGAGGTCGGTCCGATCAACGCGGAAGACAAGTGGGTGATCCACCGCGAGGCGCCGTCCTACGCCGAGCAGGCGCTGGCCAACGAGCTGCTGGAAACCGGCATCAAGGTGATCGACTTGGTCTGCCCGTTCGCCAAGGGCGGCAAGGTCGGCCTGTTCGGCGGCGCCGGCGTGGGCAAGACCGTGAACATGCTCGAGCTCATCAACAACATCGCGACGCAGCACTCGGGCCTGTCGGTGTTTGCCGGCGTGGGCGAGCGTACCCGCGAAGGCAACGACTTCTACCACGAGATGCAGGACGCCGGCGTCGTGAAGCTGGACAACCTGCCGGAGTCGAAGGTGGCGATGGTGTACGGCCAGATGAACGAGCCGCCGGGCAACCGCCTGCGGGTCGCGCTGACCGGCCTGACCATGGCTGAATACTTCCGCGACCAGAAGGACGCGTCCGGCAAGGGCAAGGACGTGCTGTTCTTCGTGGACAACATCTACCGCTACACGCTGGCCGGTACCGAAGTGTCCGCCCTGCTTGGCCGTATGCCGTCCGCCGTGGGCTACCAGCCGACGCTGGCCGACGAAATGGGTGTGCTGCAGGAGCGCATCACCTCCACCAAGACCGGCTCGATCACCTCGATCCAGGCGGTGTACGTGCCCGCGGACGACCTGACTGACCCGTCGCCGGCCACCACCTTCGCGCATCTGGACTCGACCGTCACGCTGTCGCGCCAGATCGCTTCGTTGGGCATCTACCCGGCGGTGGATCCGCTGGACTCTACCAGCCGCCAGCTCGACCCGCAGGTCGTCGGTCAGGAGCACTACGACGTGGCCCGCCGCGTGCAGGGCATGCTGCAGCGCTACAAGGAGCTGAAGGACATCATCGCGATCCTCGGCATGGACGAGCTGTCCGAGGAAGACAAGCAGGTGGTGGCGCGTGCCCGCAAGTGCGAGCGCTTCTTCAGCCAGCCGTTCCACGTGGCCGAGGTGTTCACCGGCGCGCCGGGCAAGTACGTGACGCTGAAGGAAACCATCCGCGGCTTCAAGATGATCGTCGAAGGCGACGTCGACCACTTGCCGGAGCAGGCGTTCTACATGGTCGGCGGCATCGACGAGGCGATCAAGAAGGGCGAGGAGATGGGCGCCAAGAAGGCCGCCTGAGATCCGGGCGGGCCATCGCGCCTGCCACGCCCCACGCCATCGGAAACTGAGTCATGACCCATACCCTTCGTGTCGACATTGTCAGCGCCGAAGCCGAGATCTTCTCCGGCGAGGCCACGATGCTCGTCGCCACCGGCGAACTGGGCGAGCTGGGCATCACGCCACGCCACGCGCCGTTGATCACCCGCCTCAAGCCGGGCCACGTCGACGTGGTGCTGGCCTCGGGCGAGCGCCAGCAGTTCTATGTGTCCGGCGGCATCCTCGAGGTACAGCCGCAGGTGGTCACCGTGCTGACGGATACCGCGATCCGCGCCGCCGATCTCGACGAGGCCGCCGCGCAGCGCGCCAAGAAGGAGGCCGAGGACGCGCTGGCCAACCGTACCGAGGCGCTGGAAGTGGCCGAGGCGCAGGCCAAGCTGGCCCAGGCAATCGCCCAGCTGCAGGCGCTGGAGCGCCTGCGCAAGAACCTCAAGCATTGAAGGTGTGCGCTCATCCTTGAGCGCAGAGCTAAAGTCAAAAAGCGGCCATCCATCGCTGCACTCAGGGATGAAGCGGTCGCTTCGATAGACTCCGTGTAGCAAAGAACGCCGGCTCACGCCGGCTTTTTTTGTGTTCGGCTGCCATCACGGCGCGTTGGGAAGCACTTTAAATTACAAGTGTAGTCTGATAGCGTCGCTCGCAGCCACTGCATGGAAATGCATCGTGATGACGCGCATGAAGTCGCTGCTTGCGGGCCTGTTCGCGCTGGGAATGGCGGGTTGCGCCACCGTCGTGAAGCCACTCGCCAAGGCACCCAACGAGGGTTCGACGAGCTACCACTTGGTCGACGATGGCCAGATAGCGCGCTACCAGCTCGCGCTGGGCGATGTCGCAACGGGTGGCGGGACGATTCAGCGCGTGTTGCCAGCCTATCCGTCGACGCAGCTTGCGGCCTGCCTGCCGGTCGTGGCCGTGCAGGTGCAGGTCATCGTGGGCACGACGGGCAGGGCGAGTGACGTGCGGCACTATCCGGTGGCGGGCGACCCGGCCGCGCCCATCCCGCCTGCGTTCTTCGACGCGGTACGCGCGGCGGTGATGCAGTGGCAGTTCGCTCCGTTACAGATCAGCCACTGGGCCGCGGACGCGGACGGCAACACCCACGCGGTGGGCAGCGATACCAAGCCGTTCAGCCTGGTCTACGCGTTCCGCTTCGAATGCCATGTGGGCAGGGCGACGGTGTCCTCTGTTCCGCCAGCCCATTGAGCTTGCACGGCCAGTCCGCGACCACGCGACAGGCCGCAGTCAGCCACGAGCCGGCTGATAGACTTTCCGGCCAGGCCACCTTGAGGCGACACGCATGAACCAGGCTCCGCTCCACGTCATCGTCCTCGCGGCCGGCGCCGGCACGCGGATGAAGTCCACGCGCCCCAAGGTGCTGATGCCGCTTGCCGGGCGACCGTTGCTGGCCCACGTGCTGGCCGCCGCGCGCGCCCTGCAGCCGACCGCGATCCACGTGGTGTACGGCCACGGCGGCGAGCAGGTGCAGGCCGCCTTCGCAGGCGACAAGGACCTGCACTGGGTACTGCAGGCCGAGCGCCTTGGCACCGGCCATGCGGTGGAGCAGGCACTGCCCGAGGTGCCCGACGCGGCGCAGGTGCTGGTGCTCTATGGCGACGTGCCGCTGATCCGTGCCGACACCTTGCGCATGCTCACGCAGGTGGAAGGCGGCTTTGGCCTGCTGGCAATCCGTGTTGCCGATCCGCGTGGCTACGGCCGTGTGCTGCGCGACGGTAACGGCCGCGTGCGCAGCGTGATCGAGGAAAAGGACGCCACCGACGAGCAGCGCGCCATCGACGTGGTCAACACCGGCATCCTCGCCGCGCCCGCGGCCGCCTTGCGCGTCTGGCTGGCCGGCCTCGACTGCGACAACGCACAGGGCGAGTACTACCTCACCGATATCTTCGGCATGGCGAACGAAGAAGGCCGCCCGGCGCTGGGCGTCGAATGCCCCGACCCGGTGGAAGCGGCGGGTGCCAACGATGCGCTGCAACTCGCCGGCCTGGAAGCCGAGTACCGGAGCCGCGCGGCGCAGGCATTGATGCTGGCCGGCGTGCGCCTGGCCGATCCCGCGCGCATCGACGTGCGCGGCGAAGTGAGCCATGGCCGCGACGTGGAGCTGGATATCGACGTGATCCTCGAAGGCGAGGTGCAGCTTGGCGACGAAGTACGCGTCGGCCCGTTCGTTCGGCTCAAGGATGTGCAACTCGCCGCCGGCACCGTAGTGCTGGCGCATTGCGACCTGGAAGGCGTGGTCACCCATGGCCCCTGCACCATCGGGCCGTTCGCACGGCTACGCCCCGGCACCGAGCTCGACGCCGGCGTGCACGTGGGCAACTTCGTCGAGACCAAGAAGACCCGCATCGGCGAAGGTAGCAAGGCCAACCACCTCAGCTACCTCGGCGATACCGTGATCGGACGCGGCGTCAACGTCGGTGCCGGCACCATCACCTGCAACTACGACGGCGTGAACAAGTTCGTCACCCGCATCGAGGACGGTGCCTTCATCGGCTCCAACGCCGCGCTGGTGGCGCCGGTGACGATCGGTGCGCAGGCCACCATCGGCGCCGGTTCGGTCGTCACCAAGGACGCGCCGGCGGGCGAGCTCACGGTGGCGCGGGGGCGGCAGCTCACGCTGGCGGGCTGGAAGCGTCCGACCAGGAAAGTCTAGGCGTAACGCCAGCCGTCCAGCTCCACCAGCAGCTCGCTGCGGCAGACGTCGCCGTGCAGCAGCAGCACCGGTACGCCGGGCAGGCGTTGCTTGAGCAGCTCGCGCACGCGTGGCGCGTCGGTGGCGTGGCGCACGTAAGCCTTGAGCGGTGCATGGGTATCGAAACCGGCGGGCATGCCGGCGCGGGCCAGCAGGGCCTCGAGGTTGACCAGGATCTCGCCGAGTTGCGCCGCGGCATCACCCTCGTGGGCTGAGGCGTGGCCGACCACAGCCGCGGTGCCGGAGATCGCCAGCGCATCCTGTGCGGGCAGGCGCATCGCACGGGCGAAGCCGGGCGCGGTGCGGCCGTACTGGCGCGGATAACGCCAGGCGCTGACCTGGCGTGGATTCTCCACGGCGGTGCCGGCGTGCGCGCTGGCGAGCAGGTACACCTGCAGCAGGTGCGGGTCGCCGTGGTGGCCGATCGCGGTGGCGGCCGGGTAGCCGTCGGCAAACCAGTCGCCGCAGCCCTCGGCGCGACCGTCGCAGAACAGCTTGTAGCGTTCGGCGTCGCCCTCGCCCTGGTTGATCGCGCCCTGGTAATTCCAGATACGCAGCACCTGCTGTTCGTCGCGGCTACGGACGAAGTCACGCAGCTGCGTGTAGGCGGCGCGGGCCGCGCCGGCAGGGCCGCCGTGGTCGCGTTCGTCGAGCTCCAGCGCGGCAAACAGCCAGCCGCCACCGGCCGACCAGCGCAGCGCCCCGTGGCGGCCATGCCGTACCGGGCCATCCACCTGCCAGAGCTCGCAGGGCGTGGGCGCCTCGAAGGCTTCAAGCGGCACGTGCAGCAGGCGTGGATCGCTGCCGGTGCCCGGGACGCCAAATCCGAAGACGGCCAGTGCGCCGGGCTCGGCCAACAGGGCGGCGGCGGCGTCCAGGCGATAGGAAATACGCGGCGCAGAGGCCGGGCCGGTCTCGGCCCACTTGCTTTCACGACCCTCAACCATGCTTGCAACCGGGAATGACAAGAGCGCCATGTTACACTTTACGGCTGCATTTCACTGATTCGACGACGTTTCCAGGGTTTCCGCCCCATGGCCGAACTGACCGCCGCCCAGCACGAGCTGGCCACCTTGATCGTGGAAAGCCTGAACCTCGAAGCGGTCGATCCCGCGAAGATCGACCCGGATGAGCCTCTGTTCGGCGGCGAGCTGGGGCTGGATTCCATCGATGCGCTGGAGATCGCCCTGGCGGTGACCAAGCGCTACGGCTTCCAGCTGCGTTCCGACCACCCCGACAACCAGCGCATCTTCGCCAGCCTGCGCGAACTGAGCGCGTTTGTCGAAGCGCACCGCGCCCAAGGTTGAGGGCCGCCGCGTCATGGGCGACGCCACCCACTGGCGCGCGCAACGCGAGGGTGGCGGACGTTTCGCGCTCTGGCTGATCCGCGCGCTGGCTCTGCACGGAGGCCGCCGTTTCGCGCGGCTGCTGCTGTATCCGATCACGCTGTATTTCTTCCTGCGCCGCGGCGCCGAGCGCCGGGCCTCGCGGCAATACCTCGCCCGCGCGCTCGGGCATCCGCCCGGCGTGTGGTCGATGCTGCGCCAGTTCCACGGCTACGCCGCCACCACGCTGGACCGGATCTTTCTGCTGGCACGCGGCGAACGTGGCTTCCACATCGAAGTCGAGGGCCTGGCCGAACTGGAACGATGCCTGGGCGAGGGACGCGGCGTGTTGCTCGTCGGTTCGCACCAGGGCAGCTTCGAGGCGCTGCGCGTGCTTGGCGCGCGTTGTCCCGACGTGCCGTTGCGCGTGGTGCTGGACAAGGGCAGGACGCCTGCGATGACGCAGCTGCTGGAGGCCCTGGCGCCGGACGTGGGCAGGGCGGTGATCGACGCCTCGCACGGCGGTGCCACCGTGGTACTGGCCGCCGCGGAAGCCTGCGCGCAGGGCGGGATGGTGGCGCTGCTGGCCGATCGCGCGGGCCCGCTCGAGGCGCAGCGTGCCGTGGATTTCCTCGGTGCGCCCGCCCTGTTGCCGGTGGGACCGTGGCTGCTCGCCGCAGCGTTGCAGGTGCCGGTGCTGCTGTGCTTCGGCCTCTATCGCGGCGGCAATCGCTACCGGCTGGTGTTCGAACCCTTCGCCGACTGCGTGACGATCCCGCGTGACCGGCGCGTCGCCACACTGGACGCGTTGCTCGCGCGCTACGCGGCGCGGCTGGAACATTACGTGCGAGAGGCGCCGTACAACTGGTTCAACTTCCACGACTTCTGGCGGCCGGCGCAGGACAGTTCCGGATCGACCTAGCCGGCCCTCAGAGCAGGCGGTTCACCAGCCGGTCCAGCCGCACCCGGCTCAGGCGCCGCAGCAGGCGCCGTACTTCCGGCGGGTAACTCCGTGGACTCTGCAGCGCGTGATGGCTGGCCACGCGCGTGGCATGCACGCGCAGCGCCGCCCACTCCGCCTCGTGCATCGCGTGCAGGCGGTGCGAGGGATCGCGCAGCAACAGGCCGTTTTCCAGATCCAGCGCCCAGGCACGCGGATTGAGGTTGTGGCCGGTGAGCAGGGCGCCGTCGTCGTCCGCGAACAAGCCCTTCAGGTGGTAGCTGTTGTCGCCGTCGCGCCACAGCCACAGGACCAGCTGGCCACTGGCGATCTGCCGGGCATGCGCGCGCGCAAAGCGGCGCAGGTTGTTCTCGTAGAGGTAGGGCAGCAGGCCGATGGTTCGGAAGGGCTGCGTCGGCGGGATGTAGAAATCGTTAGCGGTCTTGTCGCCCACCATGATCTCGACGCGGCAGCCGCGACGCAGCGCCTGGCCCAGCGCCGCGCGCACCGGCCCCGGCAGGTTGAAATACGGCGTGAGCAGCACGATGCGTTGCTGCGCGCCGCGCAGCAGGGCAAGCATGGCGTCGTTGAGTGCATTGTCGGTGCGGCCGAAACCTTTCAGCGGCGTCACGGCCACGGCGCCCTCCGGCAAAGCCGCCCTTGGAACGTCGTAGGCGGCCTGCTGCAACTGCTGGCGGAACGCCCGGATGGCAGGGAGCAAGGAGCGCGTCGACGGCAGGTCCGGCAGATCCAGCCGGCGTACCGCTTCGCTGTCGCGGAAGTGCCGCTGCGCGAAAGCCGCCATGCTCTCGGCCAGTGCGGCGTCGTGGATGCGATGGCAGCGGTCCAGCCGGTAGCGCCCGTGCTTGCCCAGGTAGACATCGTTGAGGCTGGCGCCGCTGTACAGCACGGTGTCGTCGAACACGAAGCCCTTGAGGTGCAGCACGCCCAACAGTTCGCGGTTCTGGACCGGCACGCCCCAGACGCGCACGCCCGCACCCAGGCGCTGCGCCTGGTCGCGATACATCGCCGCGTTGCCCGGGCTCTTCTGCTTACCGATCAGGCCGCGCTGTGCGCGGTGCCAGTCCACGAAGACGTCGATCTGTAGCCCAGGCTGTCGCGCATGCGCTGCGTAGAGCGCATCCATCACCTCGCGCCCCGCCTCGTCGTCCTGCAGGTAGAGCGCGACGATCACGATGCGCCGCGTGGCCTGTGCGATCTCGGCCAGCAGCGCGTGATGCAGCGCTTGCGGGCCGTGCAGCGCTTCGATGGCGTCGGTCGGTACGGCAAAGGCCGGCAACGTCGCCAGGCTGGCCCGCGGCGGCGGGCGTAGCGGCGAGACGAGGCGGCGGGCGATTCGGCGCGGCGCGTTGATCAGCTTGTTCATGCCATCAGGATACGCAAAGAACGCCGGCGAAAGCGGTCGGATACGCCACTGCAAACCGCGGCCAGCCATCCGCCGCGAGTCTATGGCGGCGCGCCGTCAAGGTCGCGATCTGGCGGCGCCGTTGCCCTTACTGCCGCAGTGACAGAAGCGATCCGTCAGGTTTACCCGCAGCCGCGCCTGGCGGACCAACGGCACACCGGGTGTCCGTGATGCGTCGATGCGTAGACCCGTGCCGCAGACGAGTCCGGAGTCTGCTCCCCGCGACCCCCCTTGATCGTGAGAATCAAACGGGGCTATCCCCCATGGCCGCACTCCTCAAGACCACGAAGGGCGCCCATCGGCACCCTTCGTCCTTCCCGCCGCGGAGAGCACCCGCTCAGTCGCCCTTGACCGGGAAGGTCTGCACGCCACTGCCGTTGGCAGGTTGCGCCTGGCCCGCCGGCGTGGCGGAGGGAATCGGGCGCGTGCCGCACTGGTAGGCACCCCAAGGCTGCGAGCCGTCGCTGGGATCGGCCAAGGGCTTGATGGTGTCGGCGTTCATGGTGGCCGCTTCGTTGCGTGCCATCACCTGCAGTTCGTCGCGCACCTTGATGTCGTTGCGGTCCACCGGGCCGACGTGGTCCATCACCGAGACCGTGATCTTGCCCAGATCGCGGCAGCCGGAGACGTCGCCGTTCCATGCCGTGCGTACGTTCCGCGAGGCCGGCGTGGGATTGATACCCCAGGTGCAGGCGCCGAGCAGCAGGGTGGGAACGATCAGCAACACGGTCTTGCGCATGGGGCGGCTCCGATGTCGGAAGGAAAGGGGCCGGACGGCAAACCGTCCGGCCTCCATGCTAGCGCGCGATGCTGGATCGCGCCTGTACGATCGTTCAATCCGATCCCCCTTCACGATCCGCTTCGGTGGATGTCTACCGGCCGACCATGGCCGGGTGCTGCCGCGTCAAGGCAGCAAGACCAGGGATCGACCCGAAGTGGGCGTTTGGTGGTGCGCCGCGACGTGCTACAGGCGCGTTCTTGGATATTGGCCAAATCCCGGCCCGATGCTGTCAAGCAAGCCGAGTGGAACACGGATCAGCTCGCGTCAGGAACCTCTTGCACCTGGTCACCCTCGGTGACGGCGATGTGGGTCGGTCCGCCACTCCCGGAAACACCTGGGATCTCTAGGCAAGGCCTCCTACCCCTACCTTGGGGAAATGCCCGCCACACATTTCAGGCGTTCGTTCGGCAGTTCAGCCCCAAGGCGCGATGTCCAATGATGTGGCTTGTCCACGGAGCGTGGACAGAATGTTTTGGTGGACATGTTGTCCAATATAGACCTCTGTCCACGCTTCGTGGACAATCCATGTAAATGGACAAGATTGCCCGCCAACCCGGAGGCCCCATCCTTCTTGCAGCGATGCAGGCAGCGGAAAGGCATGGTCTGGAGCTGCGCCTAGTCAACGCTGAGGCTGCCGAGGGAGGGCGGCATGTCGACGCCGTCATGGAAATTCGGTTCGGCGAGCACAAAGCGCGGTACGAGGTGGAGACCAAGCAGGGACTTCGCCCTGGGACGCTGGGTGCTGTCGTCCATCAGCTTCGCCATCTGGGGCGGAACAAGATGCTGGTGACGGATTACGTAACCCCGAACCTCGCCGACGAACTACGCAACCGGCACGTGCACTTCCTGGATGCGGCGGGTAACGCTTACCTGGAGACGCCAGACTTTATGGTCTGGGTAAAAGGTGAGCGCCGGCGTGTCGCACCTGAGACGGCAACAGGCACAGGTCGCGCTTTCACAGCCACGGGGCTGCAGGTGCTGTTTGCTCTGCTGTGCGCACCGGAGCGCGCCGCGCTTCCTTATCGAGACATCGCGAAGTTGGCAGGTGTCGCTCATGGCACGGTCGGCTGGGTCATGGCCGAGCTGCCGCGCTTGGGGTTCTTGGCAACCGTCCCGCGCCATGGCCGTCGTTTGGTCAATGTCCAGACCCTCCTTGCGCAGTGGGCAGAGGGATATGCGCGCACACTGAGGCCAAAAATGGTGCTTGGTCGTTACCGAGCTGAGACACTGGAGTGGGCCACTGGGGATAACGCGCTGCGCTACGACTTGGCTTTGGGTGGGGAGCCTGCGGCCGCCCAGCTCACGCAGCACCTGAGGCCCGGTACCGCGACGTTCTACGGCCATCGTATCGAGCCGCGTCTACTCTTAGAGCGGCGACTGCGGCCAGATGCGGCAGGTAATGTCGAGGTGCTTCGTCGATTCTGGGCATTCACGGATGACCAGCCGGGCCTCGTGCCCACACTCCTCGTGTATGCGGACCTTTTGGCGATTGGTGATGCGCGATGTCTAGAGGCCGCGACACTACTCCACGGGCCTGTCCTTGATCGACTTAAGTAACGATCACCGCCTGGGGGCCGCTAGCGGACGTCGTGCGATCCGTCCAGGGACAGATAGGTGACACGCACATCCTCCTCGTCGGGGCGACAGCGAGGGACATCTTGTTGACGTATGCGCACGGCATCGCGATCGCCCGCGCTACGGCCGACATCGACTTCGCGCTGGCGACGCAGAACTGGCTGGTATTCGAGAGCGTACGAGCGAGCCTCATCGAGACCGGCGAATTCACCGCGATGCGGGGCAGTACGCACAGGCTGCTGTACAAGAACGTCATGCCGGTGGACACCATTCCCTTCGACGGCGTTGAAAGGGCCAATCGGCATATCGAATGGCCGCCTGAACATGCAAAAAACCAAGCAACTGGACAGCAGCGCCAGACTGACTGGACACGGACGCCAGCCTGGACGTCGCTAGGGATCTGGCGGCCACTGCTGCGCACCATGCAGCACGCGCCACACCTCGATGTCGCCCGCCGAGCTATGGACGTACACGACGATATAGGGCGTGCCCGTCAGCACCCACTCACGCGTGCCTTTTTCACGGCCCTTACGGCCGGCATTGGGATGGCTGGCCAGCGTGGACTCGATACGCTGTTGCAGCTGCAACATGAAGTCATCGGCGGTGCCTGGCCACGCCGTGTGACCGTATTCGAGAATGTCCAACAGGTCGGATTCGGCTTTCCCGCTGTACGCGATTCCCACGCGCCTACGCCTTCCGGCGCGGCTTGCTGGTGGGCCTGGCTTGGCCCGCATCAAGCTCGCGTGCTCGCGCCCGCAGGCGGCCCCACATCGTTTCGCTGTCGACCAGATCCACCGTGCCATCCTTGAGGCCATCCCTCACCTCGCGTACCTGGGCGCGGAACCACTTGTCGTGCTCTAGCGCCGCGTTCGCGGCGCGGTTCTTCTGCGCCGTATCCGGCCGCGGCGGTCGCAAGCTCCCGGCCTCGTAGTGCGTCACATCGACATTCACGTGGTACACGCCCAGCTCGCGCAGCAACTTGAGCGCGGTGTCGGCGGTGCTGAACATCCGCACCGCGCCGGTACGGGTGCCTAGCGGTCGCTGTTGCATCCCGATGCTGGCCAATAGGGCATAGCCGCCCTTCTGGCCTAAGATCGTGGCGGACTTCACCGCGCCGGACGTGACCAACTCGCGGAACGATTCGGGCTTGATTGGCTGCGGCATTTCATGTGCCCTCAATAGCGCTATCGAGTCACAAAATAGCGCTATTTGGCAGGCTGTTCAAGCAATGAAAAGCTTGGCGATTGACCAACCAGGCCGGCCCGAGGTCGCTCCGCGCGGTGTATCAGTGGCTCACGACCGGCTGGTTTCGAGAAGCCTTCATGTCCCACAGCGTTCCCGCCCAGTTCGTGATCCGCCCGGACTCCCCGCAGCCCGAGCACTGCCATTCGATGACCTCGCCCGCGGGTGCGTGAGCAGTCACGGAGCCGGAGCACTTGAAACAGAGGGGCGTTGTCGCGGAGGTGCCCGACAACGTGGCCGCGACAATGACGGTTCCAAGGAAGTCAGCCATCTTGCGGCCTGGGCCGCTTTGCGGGCCTATCGCGCCGGTCTCGTCCAGGAAGTGGGTGGCGTCGGTGATATACACGGAGACCTCAGCGGCAGTGTTGAGTGGCAAGCGCTTCAATGCGCGGGTTGAACTCGTCGGGTCGCAAGCGCTCGACAGGCCGGCGTTCCGGCCAGACCTCCAGGATGTCCGCAGGGCGCATCATCATCGGCCCGCCACCAAGGGCTGGGCCAATGATGTAGATAGGTGTTTGGCACGTTGAACTTCGCGTAATGGACGAACATCAGGCGCGCGTAATCTTCAAAGCTGGCCGGATCGACAGCGTTCTCGGCGAACACCAGGAAGGCTACGCGCGCGCCACAGGTCTCGCAGTGGACTTCCTCGCCCGCGACTTGACCGGCTGGAACGCCGGGCCGGGCTGGAGGCAGCGGCGTAGTACGACCCGGGCCAATAACGTCTATTACAGCGAGACTCAGCGGCTCCAGCACCTCGCGGCGGCGTTGTGTTATGGGATCGTCGACGTTGCCAGCGACCTCGGTCACGACGCTCGTCTCGTCGCTGGGAGTGCCTTTCACTACGATGCGGCCAAGTTCGCCGAGCTGCGCATGCCGAAAAGTGTACGCGATACCACCCTCCAGGGGATGGCGCGAAACCTGCACATCCGGAGGTAAACGAAAATCCGAACCTACTGGCTTGGGACTTTTTCGGCGTAATGGTGGCGGCATGGGCCTGGCATCTGATGACGGCCTCTCAAGATCAACAACAACCTTCCGCCCGAGATGGGGCGTCCAGGCTGGCGTCCGTGTCCAGTCGGTCTGGCGCTGCTGTCCAGCAGGTTTGGTGTTTGGTGTCCAGTGGGTTGGCGTTTAGCACGATGTCGCCATGAATGTGCTTGGCTATCGCGAGGCGCTCCAGTGTGCCGAGCTTGTCCGGCTACCTGGGGAATCGGTTATCGGCGTCATCTCGCTACCAGCCTTGATGCTGGTGAAGTTGATCGCTTGGTCCGAGCGTGGCCGCGATGCGCCGGGAAAGAATGCCTATGATCTTTACCTGATGCTGAGAAACTACCTCGAAGCCGTCAACAGCCAACGCCTCGATGGCGATGCCGCCTACCTGTTGGACGACACTTTCGACTACGACTGCACCGGTGCGTGGTTGTTGGGTGCAGATGCCAGGTCTGTGCTTGAGCAGTCCCGTAACGAACAGCCCATCAGCACCATCACGGACATCCTGGAGCCGCAGGTCGATCCGGCCGGCACTCTTCGACTGGCAGCCGAGATGGACCGCGTCGATCCCGTGCGCGCCTTGACGCTGCTGCAGGAGTTTCACAAAGGGTTCCTGGGGCGCCGTTAAGGGGCCATCGCCTTGTTTGGAGGGGGGCTCTCCCAGGCGCCCAACAAGCGGGCGATTGGCAGGATCGAAGGCTCGCTTCCCATCGTGATGCTCCTTTCGTGGCGGGTCTCGGTTGAGCCTTGGCGGACTCACACTTCCTCCCAGATGACCAAAGGCATGCGTCCGGACAGGGTGTCCGATCCGGTTGCCCGGCTGTCCGCGGACAAGCAACGGCCCGCCTGCGGTGATTTCTTATTTGTTTCAATTTCAATGATTTGAGTTTGTTTTTCGACTTGGCATGTGGATTGCTGACTACCTCGTGCAGGAACTTCTTACCCCAAGTCGGAGACAGTCATGAAATACGAGAACCTGATGTTGAGCGGCCTGTTCGTCGCCTGCCTGCTGGTTTGCATCCTGGTGCTGGGCACGATGCTGAAGACGCCGTCGTCACCGCAGCTCGCCACGGCCGGTATCGCCAGTGCCCTGCTGGCCAGCCCGGCGCAATGCGCGTTGCCGGCGGACGGCGTGATCTGCCCGCGGCGCGGCTGAGCGGCCAGTCGAACCCGCGACTGAACGCCGGTGCGCCCGCTCCGGATTTTTCCCGGTGCGCCGGACTCCTACCGGAACCTTTTTCCGGAGACATGCCATGAAGAGCGAAACCGTGATGCTGGGCGGCCTATTTGCCGCTTGCCTGCTGGTCTGCGCGCTGGTGTTGGGCTCGATGTTCACCATGCGTCCCGCCGCACCGCACGCGTTGGCCGCCACGATCAGCGCCTGCGCCACGACGGCCACGGGCACCGGTTGTCCGTTGTCGCGCGGTTGAGCGTGGTGCCATCTCGCCTGCACAGCACCGCGCACGCGATAATCGGCGGATGCTGAACGTCATCCTGTTCCGTCCCGAGATCCCGCCGAATACCGGCAATGCCATTCGTCTGTGCGCCAACACCGGCACCGCGTTGCACCTGATCCGCCCGCTCGGCTTCGAGCTCGACGACGCCCGCCTGCGTCGCGCGGGACTGGACTACCACGAGCACGCCCGCGTGGCGGTGCACGACAGCCTCGACGCATGCCTTGCCACGATCGGCCGGCCGCGCGTCTTTGCGTTCACCACGCGCGGCCACGTGCGCCACGTCGATGTCCGCTACGCCAGCGGCGACGCGCTGCTGTTCGGTTGCGAAACCGCCGGCCTGCCGGGCGATGTGCTGGACACCATCCCGGAGGCACGCCGCCTGCGCCTGCCGATGCGGCCTGACAGCCGTAGCCTCAATCTTTCCAACACCGTGGCGGTGGCAGTGTACGAGGCGTGGCGGCAACTCGGTTTCGAGGGCGCGGCCGGCTAGCCTACCCGCCGTCCCGGCGAAGGCGGGAATCCATCGTCCTTGCCACGGTCTCCCGGCCCGTGCCGGGAGACCGTGGGATGGGTGAACTGCTAGGCCGCGGCGTGGCGCGCGAACTGCGCTTCTTCCGTCGAGCCCTTGAGCGCCGTGGTGGAGGACTGTCCCTGCTGGATCGCCTGCGTCACCGCATCGAAGTAGCCGGTGCCCACCTCGCGCTGGTGCTTCACCGCGGTGAAGCCGCGTTCGGCGGCAGCGAATTCCTTTTCCTGCAGTTCGACGAAGGCGCTCATCTGGCGGCGCGCATAGCCGTGGGCGAGGTCGAACATGCCGTAGTTGAGGCTGTGGAAGCCGGCCAGCGTGATGAACTGGAACTTGTAGCCCATCGTGCCCAGTTCGCGCTGGAACTTGCCGATGGTGCTGTCGTCCAGGTTCTTCCTCCAATTGAAGCTGGGCGAGCAGTTGTACGCCAGCAGCTTGCCGGGGAATCGTTGGTGGATTGCCTCGGCGAACTGGCGCGCTTCCTCCAGGTTCGGCTTGCTGGTTTCGCACCACACCAGATCGGCGTAGGGCGCATAGGCCAGGCCGCGGCTGATCGCCTGGGCCAGCCCGGGACGCACGCGAAAGAACCCTTCCACGGTGCGCTCGCCGGTGACGAAGGGCTTGTCGTTGTCGTCGATGTCGGAGGTGAGCAGGTCGGCGGCGTCCGCATCGGTGCGTGCCACGATCAGCGTAGGCACGCCGGCCACGTCGGCGGCAAGCCGTGCGGCGGTGAGCTTGTCCACGGCCTCGCGCGTCGGCACCAGCACCTTGCCGCCCATGTGGCCGCACTTCTTCACGCTGGCCAGCTGGTCCTCGAAATGCACGCCGGCTGCACCAGCCTCGATCATCGCCTTCATCAGTTCGAAGGCGTTGAGCACGCCGCCGAAGCCAGCCTCGGCATCGGCCACGATGGGCGCCAGCCAGTCGATGCCGTCCTGGCCTTCGGCGTGGTGCAGCTGGTCGGCGCGCAGCAGGGTGTTGTTGATGCGCTTGACCACCTGCGGCACCGAGTTTGCGGGATACAGCGACTGGTCGGGATACATCTCGCCGGCAAGGTTGGCATCGGCGGCGACCTGCCAGCCCGAGAGATAGATCGCCTTCAGGCCGGCCTTCACCTGCTGCATCGCCTGGTTGCCGGTGAGCGCGCCCAGCGCGTTGACGAAGTCCTCTTCATGCAGGCTTTTCCAAAGCCGCTCGGCGCCGTGGCGGGCCAGTGAATGCTCGATGGCGACGGTGCCGCGCAGGCGCACCACGTCGGCGGCGCTGTAGTTGCGGCGGATGCCGGCCCAGCGGGGGTTGTTGTTCCAGTCCAGTTCGAGCTGTTCGGCGGTGGGCAGAGAGGTTTTCATGGCGTGGCTCCGGTAAGGGTTTCTGCGGGAGCGCGCCCTGCGCATGCAGGGGCGGTCAGGCAAGTTGTTCGTAGGCGGGCAGGGTGAGGAAATCGGCCAGCGTGTCGGCGTGGATCAGCGTGGAGATCAGCTTCGCCGCCGCCTCCATGCGTGTGGCACCGGGCACGTCGCTGCCCTGCAGGCGGTGGGCGTGGCGGGCCAGGGCCTGGTCGAACAGCGCGAAGTCGATCGGTGCGTGGTCGGAGAACGTCACGCCGCCGTGATGCAGCCACTGCCACAGCTGCGCGCGGGCGATCTCGGCGGTGGCAGCGTCCTCCATCAGGTGATGGATCGGCACGCAGCCCTGGCCGTCCAGCCACGCGGCGGTGTAGCGCAGGCACACTTCGACGTTGTTGTCGAAGCCGGCGCGGGTGATGGTGCCCGCGCACGGCGCCAGCAGCTGTTCGCGACCCACGCGCACGTCGTCACGCTCCACGTCGCGCTGGTTCGGCTCGGGCATGTGTTCGTCGAACACCGCCTGCGCCACGGACACCAGCGCGGGGTGCGCCACCCAGGTGCCGTCGTGGCCGGCCTTCACCTCGCGCAGCTTGTCGGCGCGCACCTTGGCCAGCGCGGCCTCGTTGGCGGCCGCGTCGCCCTTGATCGGGATCTGCGCCGCCATGCCGCCCATCGCGAACGCACCGCGCCGGTGACAGGTCTGGATCAGCAGTTCCGAATAAGCCTTGAGGAACGGCACCGTCATCTGCACCTGGCCGCGCTCGGGTAGCAGGCGATCGCGATGGCCGCGCAGGGTCTTCAGGTAGGAAAAGATGTAGTCCCAGCGCCCGCAGTTGAGGCCGACGGCACGTGACTGCAGCGCGTGCAGGATCTCGTGCATCTGGAACGCGGCGGGCAGCGTCTCGATCAGCACGGTGACCTTCATGCTTCCGGGCGGGAGGTCCAGCTCGGCTTCCGCGTGCGCCATCACCGCGTCCCACAGCGCAGCTTCCTCCATGCACTCCAGCTTGGGCAGGTAGAAGTAGGGGCCGAGATCGCGGCGATGCAGCGTGCGCGCGTTGTGGAAGGCGAACAGGCCGAAGTCCACCAGTGCGCCGGCCAGGGTCTCGCCGTCCACCGTGATATGGCGCTCCGGCAGGTGCCAGCCGCGCGGGCGTACCACCAGCACCGCGGGGTGGGCGTTCACGCGGTAGAGCCTGCCCTCGGGCGAGGTGTAGTCGAGCTTGCCGGCCACCGCGTCGCGCAGGTTGACCTGGCCATCCAGTTGGTTGGCGAAGCTGGGTGCGGAGGAATCCTCGAAGTCGGCCATGAAGATCTTCGCGCCCGAGTTCAGCGCGTTGATGATCATCTTGCGTTCCACCGGACCGGTGATCTCCACGCGGCGATCGCGCAGCGCGGGCGGGATCGGGCCCACCGTCCATTCCGACTCGCGGATCGCGGCGGTGTCGGCGCGGAAATCCGGCAGCTCGCCGGCATCCCAGCGCGCCTGCCGTTCGTGGCGTTCGGCGAGCAGCTCACGTCGGCGGCTATCGAAGCGGCGATGCAGGTCGGCGAGGAACGCCAGCGCCTGCGGGCTGAGGATTTCCCTCTGGGATGGGCTGGCCGAGGCGTGCAACTGCACGGCATCGGTGACGAGGCGTTCGCGGGGCAAGGCCATGAGGGGCTCCGGTCGTTGGACGACTCGAAGCTAGGTCATGGATTTAGAGTTTGACAAAGCAAATGTTTCAATTTTTGCTATTGTCTATGTCAATGATCATTGTAAGTCATTGGTATGGCATTCCAAAAAGCTCCGTCGAAAACGCCTAAATCGTCAGCAAAGTCGCGCCGCGGTGCAGCAAAAAAGCATACGACGGCGCATGGTTCGTCGGCCGAAGCGGCCCGCTTTTACTACAAAGGCAACCGCCACAAGCAGCTGCGTGCCTTCGTGGCGACAGTGAAACTGGGCACGCTGAGCCGCGCCGCCGAGGCGCTGTACCTGTCCCAGCCGTCGGTGAGCCTGCAGCTGCAGGCGCTGGAGCGCGAGCTGGGCGTGGCCCTGCTGGAGCGCCGCCGCCGCCGCATCAACCTGACCGACGCGGGCGAGGCGCTGTACGAACTGGCGCGCCCGCTGGTGGAGGGCTGGGACAACCTCGACCGCGACTTTCAGGCCAAGGTGCAGGGGCTGCAGGCCGGCAAGCTCACCATCGCCGCCGGGACCTCCACCATCCAGTACCTGTTGCCGGGACTGGTGCGCCGCTACCGCGAGCGCTACCCGGCCGTGCACCTGCAGCTTGCCAACGTCACCGGCAAGGACGGCATGGCGATGTTGCGCGAGGACAAGGCCGATTTCGCCGTGGGCTCGATGCTGGACGTGCCGCACGACATTGCCTGGGCACCGGTGCGCCATTACGACCCGATGCTGATCCTGCCGCCCGGCCATCCGCTGGCGGCGAAAGCGGAAGTGGCGCTGGCGGACCTCTCACCCTACGGACTGATCCTGCCGCCGCAGCGGTTGTCCACCTACCGCCTGGTGGACCTGGTGTTCCAGCAGAACCAGGTGCCCTACCAGGTCGCCATCGAGGTGGGTGGCTGGGACGTCATCAAGGAGTACGTGGCGATGGGCCTCGGCATCTCGGTGGTCACCGGCATCTGCATCACGGACGCCGATCGCGAACGCCTGGTCGTGCGCAACATGTCGCGCTGGTTCCCACAGCGCAGCTACGGCGTGGTGATGCGCAAGGGCAAGTTCCTCAGCGCCGAGGCGCGTGCCTTCGTCGACCTGATACGGCCCGGTTTGCTGACGCACCGCGACTACGACGAGCCGGGGCATTCCGAGCGGTAACCCATATCGCGTGCTGGAGAGCTGCGCCTTAGTGGAAAACCCCAGGCACCTACCCACGTCCGCCACGGCAACTAACCAGCTTCGTCAGCGAAATTGACCAGGGCCGGCGGCCACACTGTGATTAACGCCATTGCAGAGCTCATTCCTGACGCCGAGCTTCACGGCCACAAGGGGGAAACTCGCAACGCCGGTCTGTCAGCGGGGGTCGACTGGCAGACTTCGGCCAGGAGCGGTCGGTCTCGAGCGACGGCTTTCAGGAAGGCTCACCGGGCGTAGGTCAAGCTCAACCATGGCTCCATGGCAGGTTTCTGCACAACGCAAAGGGGCTCTCTCTCGATCCGTGTGGTTGACCTTCACGCCACCGCCTGCGGAGCGGGGTCGAGCCAAGGGTTCTTCGGTAGATGCTTAAGGTTGGCGCAGATGAGGTAACTGATGGTGATGAGGTGATCATCGGTGCCGTAGCCCTTAGCGCGTGCCTTGGCGGCCTGGATGCGGCCGTTGATGGCCTCGGCGAAGCCATTGCTCAAGCCGGAGCGGAAGTGTTCGAGGATGCCGTCCCGATGCTTCTTCAGCGTGGCCGCCAGTCGCTTGAAGGGCGCAAGGCGGCAGCGCCGTGCCCAGCTCAGCCAGGCGTCCAGCCGCACCGTGGCCTGCATGATGCCGGCGCCGCCAGCGAACACCGCCCGCAAGGCCTGCTTGAGCCGCCAAGCACGCGCCGTCTTCAGGTTCGTGCGTTGCAGCCAGTGCATCTGCGCGATCTGCGTGCGCGTCCAGTCCGCCGCATCCTTGAGCGTGCCCCAGCGGATGCCTTTCAGGTCGCCCACCTGCTTGGCCTCGGCGCGGCGAACCTGATCCAGCGCCTCGTTGGCCAAGGCCACCACATGGAAGGGATCGACACTGACCGTGGCGTTCGGGCAATGCGTGCGCGCGCCGGCATGGAAGGCGGCCCCCATGTCCAGGCTGACGTCGGTGATCGCCTCAGCCTCGCCGCCGTGGGCCGCCAGGTCCGCCGCGAAGGCCTCGAAGGTGGACGCATCCCGTCCCCGCGTGGCAAACAGCAAGCGGCGGGCATCCAGGTCGCAGAACAGCGTCAGGAAGCGCTGCCCCTTGCGCGCACTGCGTTCGTCGGCGCTGATGCGGCGCACCTGGGCATAGTCCTCGCGCGCCCGTGCCGCCGCGACGTGATGGTCCAGCACCCGCCACACGCGGTCGTCGGACACGCCCAGCAGCTTGGCTACCGCCGCCACCGGCATCTGCGAACACAGCGCCACCACGAACGCTTCCAGTGTCTGAGTGAAGCCCGAACCCGGCCGGGCCCACGGCACCGCCACCTGCGTGGTCTTCTCGCACGAGCGACAGCCCACCCGCGGCACCTGTGCCTCGATGATTGCCTTGAACTGGAAGAAGTTCAGATGCTGCCAGCGACGTGGCAGACGGTCATGCACGGGCTGGTCCGCCGCTCCGCACGCCGGGCATGCCAGTCGGCTCGCCGCATTTTCGACCTTGAACACAATCCGGCCGGCCGCCGGCTGAAAGTCCACGTTGACGACGCGCCACGGTTCGACGAGTCCGAGTGCTTGGGTGAAGAGCGTTTCCATCACCACAGCGTGCCCTCGGTACGGCGCCTCCCGCAAGATCTACGTCACGTCAACCACACCAGACGCGAGAGAGCCCGCTTTCTTCGAGCTGGCGCGTACCACGACAACTCGGGTAGGCCGTGCAACCCCAGAAGCGGGCGTTGGTTCGTCTGTTGGTACGTTGCATCATCGCCTTGCCGCACTTCGGGCAAGCGGGTGACGCTTCGGCAGGGGCGGACACCTGCGGCTGGGGTGCTGGTTCCACGGCTGCCGTCTGGGCACTACGAACCAGATCGAGCAGCGCGGCACCCGTAATTAGTTCAATAGGCTTCCCTTCGGCGAAGCGCTGCGCATCCGGGGTGTAGGCGCCTACCGCGACGATCTTCACCGCCGAAGCCTGGTGGTGGGCGAGCAGCCCGAACATCTCGCGGACCACCTTCACGTCGACGCGTTGGCTTTTCCAGAGCTTGCACTGCACCAGAGTCAGCTTGCCCTCCTTGCGCAGCAGCAGGTCGATGCCGCCGTCCGCGCCGCCGAGCCCGGTTTCCTGCACGGCGTAGCCCTGGCGCCGGAACGCTTCGCCCACCAACAGCTCGAATTGGCGCCAGCTCAGCGCGCGGATGCTGTCCAGGCCGGTCTGGGTTTCCAGCAGGCGACGACGCCGTTGGGCGCCGATGTAGGAGGCGAGGGCCGCCACCCAGCAGATGCCGAGCACGGCCCAGGCCAAAGGCGCGTAGGCGTTGCTAGATAACTGCCGGCCCAGGCCGGCGAGGATGGCGTTCTGGCTGGTGCCCATCGCCCAGCCGATGCCGTATCGAACGACCACAAAGCCGATAACGCCAAGCACCAGAGGAACCGGCCAGGGCATCGCTGCCAGTCGTTCGAAACCGCCGTTCTTGCGCTTTGCCATGCGTCTCTCCTTCCGTTGGAATGCAGCAACCCATCGAGGCCGGGGTGCGCCCGGTTCAGTGATTCTAGCCTTCGGGGCGAATCGCTCGCGGTGGGGTGCGAGGTAGCGACTTTACCGCGTCGGCCAACGACTACAGTCCAGCAGCCCTCCCGCCGACTGCCCGGCGAGCCTCGCTCTGCCATCGTTGCCGCACCCCGGCCGATGCCCCCTAGTCGCGCCGGGGTATCCCGGCCCGGCCGCGCGGCTCCTCCCCCCTGGGCTTCGCGCGGCCGGGCCACCTCCTTTCCTGCAAACGGAGATTGCCGCATGTCGCAGAACCTGATTTCGCTGGTGTTGACCACCGACCAGTTGACCGCCATCGACGGCGCGCTGGCCACGCTGGAGCAGAA
>JAJZET010000260.1:2693-3038 GCA_021805685.1 Pseudomonadota bacterium | reverse complement strand
CCGGCGAGGCTGTCCAGCGCGGCCAGCGTGGCCTGCGGGGTGGTGCTGATCGAGTCGTTGATCCAGGCGAAGCCGTCGTGCAGGCCCAGCGGTTGCAGGCGATGCGGCAGCGGGCGGAAATCCGCCAGCGCGGGCGCGGCCTTGACCGCGTCGTAACCCAGCGTTTCCAGCGCCGCCAGCGCGGCGCAGGCGTTGAGCGCGTTGTGCAGGCCGGGCGCGGCCATCGCATGGAGGTCGAACACCGCCTGCTCGCCGCGGCGGATCGCGCCGTCGGCCACGTGCCAGCCTGCCGGCGTGCCGAATTCGAGACGATACGGGTGAACGGCGGTGCGCTCCAGCAAATGC
>JAJZET010000260.1:0-2683 GCA_021805685.1 Pseudomonadota bacterium | reverse complement strand
CTGGCCGTTGACCAGCAGGGCGCGCGACACGTCTGCCAGCTTGAGCTTGTCGGCCACGTAGCGCTCGCGCGAGCCGTGCCAGTCGAGGTGCTCCTCGTACAGGCTGGTGACCACGCCCAGTTCCAGCGCGCCCGCCTCGCCGGTCTGGAAGCTGGAGAGCTCGATCGCCCACAGCTCCGCGGACTGGCCCTGCAGCTCCAGCAGCGGCAGGCCGATGTTGCCGGCCAGCGCGGTGCGCACGCCCAGCGCGCGCGCGAGGTGCGCGACGAAGGCGGTGGTGGTGCTCTTGCCCTTGGTGCCGGTGACCGCGATCACGCGCGCCCCAGGGTTGTCCGCAAACCACAGCGCGGTACCCGAGGTGAAGGTCGTGCCCTGCGCCTGCGCGGTGGTCACCGCGGCCTTGTAGGCGGAGATGCCGGGCGACTTCACCACCACGTCGTAGGCGCACAGCGCCACCGAGCCCGGCTCCTGGCCGTAGACGGTGAGCGTGGCGTCGAACGCACGCGCGGCCTCGGCTTCGTCTTCGCCGCAATACAGGGCCAGCGGCAACTGCGGCAGCTGCGCATGGATGGCACGGATCGCGGCACGGCCTTCGCGGCCGAAGCCCCACACCGCGACGCGCCTGCCCGCCAGGTCGGCGATGCGCATCAGGCGATGGCCTTCAGCGCCGCCTGCAGGCGGGCCGGCACGCGATGCTCGGCGGAAGGTTCAAGCCACGGCTCCAGCGCGAGCTGCGCCACGTCGAGCTGCGGCAGGATCTCATCGCGGAAGCGCGCCACCAGCGCGTCCTCCTGCCACTCGGGCCGCTGGCTCAGCGCGTACATCGCGGCGCGCGCCTCGGCGCCCTCGCCCACGCATTCGAACGGCTTGTGGTCCTGGTATTCCAGCAACGCGTCGAAGCCGGCGGCCTGCGATTCGTCGTCCAGCAGGTTGCGGCCGAAGATCGTGAGCAAGCGGGGCTTGGGCAGGAACGGCGCCAGCGCGAGGAACACGAAATGGCATTTCGGGCACTGTCCGCACCAGCGATCCGCCGGCTTGGGACCGAGAATCCGGAAGTTGCGGTTGCAGCTGGAGAACGCGTCGAAATACGGCGTGAGCCGGGCAAACGCGCGGGTGATCGCCAGCTCGGAATACGGGCGCAACAGCGAGCAGTAGTCGAGGTCGGCGGCGACGTGCGTGTGCAGCCACTCGCCGAGCAGCTGCTCGAACGCATAGCCCTTGCTCCACTGGTGGTTCACCTGCTGGCCGTCGTATTCCAGCGTGGCGGCGGAGGCGGAGCGTTCGTTGGCGAAGGCGATGGAGTCGAAGCCGTACAGGATCGCCGCGACGACGAGGATCGCGGAGTTCACCGCGGTCACCGGGATATGCCCGTTCCACGCGCCGCGCTGGTTGAGCTCGAACAGGGCGGGCGCCAGCTCGCGCTGGAGGTTCAGCGTGGGCAGGCCGGTGCGCTCGGCGCAGGCGGCGATCAGCGCGGAGCCGCCCACCCACACCGCGGTGGCTTCGCCGCCGGCGGACTTGATGGCCTCCACTGCGACGAGGGAATCCTTGCCGCCGCCGATGGGCACCAGGGTACGGTGCGGCAAGCCCAATGCCCTCGCCTCGGACTGGCTGGCAGCGCCCCTCGGAAAGCTGATGCGCCCACGCAGGTCGAGCCCGTTGCGATAGGCAAACTCGGCGAGGCCGTGCAGGTAGAGCGCGTCGAGCAGGTCGGCGGTAGCGTCGTCCAGCGGGCCATCGGCCAGCTCGATCTTCGGCGGCACGCCGGCCTTGTAGTAGCTGACGCCGGCGACCAGGTGCAGCAGCTTCAGCGCGGCGTCGAAGGCGGCCTTGCGCTCGACCGGCAGCGCGGGTGCGTGCGGGAAGCGGATGCGCTCCACCATCGGTTCGCCGTCGTCGAAGGCATAGGCCAGCTCGGCCACGCCGTCGGCGTAGCGCGCATGCAGGAAGCGGAACACCTGGGTCAGGCGGGGGTTGGTGCTGGTGGTCACTTGTCAGTCTCCGCGGCGCGCCCCCTCTCCCCCTTCGGGGAGAGGGCTGGGGTGAGGGGCCGGACTTGCCAAGGCCGCCAGGATCACCTCGAGCACACCCTCGATATTCGTCAGTACGTCATTGTCCCAGAAACGCAGCACGCGGTACCCCATGGTTTCCAGCTTGCGCGTACGTGTCTCGTCATAAATCACCTGTTCGCCATGCTGGCTACCGTCCAGTTCCACGATCGAGCCCGCATCCGGACAGGCGAAATCAGCGACATAGCGGTCGATCTCATGCTGGCGGCGGAATTTCCAGCCTTGCATCTGGCGGTTGCGCAGGAGGCGCCAGAGTTTCTGTTCGGCAGCGCCGTGCTCTATCCACATTCATGCGTTTCATCCTTGAAACCTCGCCTTGTTGGTCAATCCACCGCGAGCACCCGCCCCTCACCCCAGTCCTCTTCCTCGCTCCTCAAAGCAGGGCCATCCATGGCCCTTCCCCGCGTCCCAGTGGGGAGAGGGAGAGAAGCTGCGTCAGGCGTCGATCACGACCTCTTCCGTCTCGCCGCGCAGGTTATACGGCGAAGACATCACCTTGCCGTAGGCGCCGGTCTGGGCGATCAGGACCACGTCGCCCTCCTGCGGCTCGGGCAGGCGGCGGTCGCTGCCGAGCACGTCGCCGCTCTCGCAGATCGGGCCGACCACCTGGAACA
>JAJZET010000155.1:410-3090 GCA_021805685.1 Pseudomonadota bacterium | reverse complement strand
TCGTACTTCTTGAACTCGAACTTTTCCGGCGTGTTCTTCTTGTTCTTCTGCGTGGTGTAGAAGTGGCCGGTACCGGCCGAAGAAATCAGGCGGATCTTGTCGTTTGCACCCTTAGCCATGACTGTTCTCCTTAGACCTTCTCACCGCGGGCACGCAGCTCGGCGATCACGGCCTCGATGCCCTTCTTGTCGATGGTGCGCAGCGCGTGGTTGGAAACGCGCAGCTTGACCCAGCGGTTCTCGCTGGCGACCCAGAAGCGACGCTCGTGCAGGTTCGGCAGCCAGCGGCGGCGGGTCTTGTTGTTCGCGTGCGACACGTTGTTGCCGGTCTGCACACCCTTCTTGGTGACTTGGCAAATGCGGGCCATGATGGGCTCCGTAATATTCAGTTGACCGCCCGTTGGCCAGGGCGACATCGGCCCAGCGGCGCCGAGCGCCACGCGATGCTGGAGGGTGTTGCGCTTGCTTTGCCGCGAGGTCCGCATCGCGTGGCGGACTCCCCGAACCAGTCGGGTCGGTGGTAACGAGCCGTGCATTATCCAGCAAAAACAGGCCCGTGCGCAATCCGCCGGGCGGGCTGCGGGTGCATGCGGCCGGCAGGTATGAAACAATCGGCCTCTTTTGACGCCAGACCGATCGAGGATTCCCATGGCAGAAGTCGCCACCAACGGCCAGGCCAGCGCGCAGGGCAACCCGCCGCAGCTGGTGTTGCAGAAGATCTACGTGAAGGACGTCTCCTTCGAGGTGCCGGGTGCACCGCAGATCTTCCAGGAATTCAGCGGCGAGTCCGACCAGGCCGCGCCGCAGGTGCAGCTGAACCTGGGCCACAAGGCCATGGACCTGGGCAACGACCTCTACGAAGTCGTGCTCAGCGTCACCCTGACCTGCACGCTGGGCGAGCGCACCGCCTACCTTGCCGAGGTGGAGCAGGCCGGCCTGTTCGGCATCGCCGGCTTCGGCGCGGACGAGCTGGCCGGCGTGATCGGCAGCTACTGCCCGAACCTGCTGTTCCCGTATGCGCGCCAGGTGATCTCCTCGATGGTGCTGGAGGGCGGCTTCCCGCCGTTCCTGCTGCAGCCGATCAACTTCGACGCCCTGTACGCCGAACAGATGCGCCGCATGGCTGCAGGCGGCGACGCACCGGCCCAGCTCAACAGCTGAGCCCGCGCATGACGCAACATCCCACCCTGGCGGTACTCGGTGCCGGTTCCTGGGGTACCGCGCTGGCCGCGCTGACGGCGCGCAACGGCGTGCCCACGCGGCTGTGGGGGCGCGACCCGGAAGCGCTCGCGACGATCGCCGCGGCGCGCTGCAACCAGCGTTACCTGCCAGGCATCGCGTTGCCGGAAGCGCTGGCTTACCAGCCGGACCTGGCCGCCGCCGTGCGCGACGCGGAGGTGGTGCTGCTGGTGGTGCCCAGCCATGCCTTCGCCGCGATGCTGGACGACGTGGCGCCACTGCTGGCGCCCGGCGCCACGCTGGCCTGGGCCACCAAGGGTTTCGAGCCGGGTACCGGACGCTTCCTGCACGAGCTGGTGGCGCAGCGCCTGCCGGGCCATCCGGCCGCGGTCATCACCGGTCCCTCGTTCGCCAAGGAAGTCGCCGCCGGCCTGCCCAGCGCGGTCACCGTGCATTCGGAGGACGCCGCCTGCGCGCAGCGAGTGGCCAACCTGCTGCACGCGCCCAACCTGCGCGCCTATACCGGCGGCGACATGCTGGGCGCGGAACTCGGCGGCGCGATGAAGAACGTGCTGGCGGTGGCCACCGGCATCGCCGACGGCATGGCGCTGGGCCTCAACGCCCGCGCCGGCCTGATCACCCGTGGCATGAACGAAATGCTGCGCCTCGGCGTGGCGCTGGGCGCGCGGCCGGAAACGCTGATCGGCCTGTCGGGCCTGGGCGACCTGGTGCTGACCTGCACCGGCGACTTGTCGCGCAACCGCCGCCTGGGCCTCGCGCTGGGCAAGGGCGTCGCCATCGACGAGGCGGTGCGGCAGATCGGCCAGGTGGTGGAGAGCGTGCTGGCCGCCGACGAGGTGGCGCGGCTGGCCGACCAGCACGCGCTGGACCTGCCGATCAGCGCCAGTGTGCGCGCCGTGCTGCACGGCGAAGTCACCCCCGCCGAGGGCCTGAAGATGCTGATGGCCCGCGAGCAGAAGCCCGAGTACCCGCACGGCCTGTTCGGCAACGCCTGAGGCGACGAAAGTTCGCCCGCGGCGGCACGCGAACTCCGGCGCGAGCCTGCTAAGCTCGGGGTTTTGGTCGTCGCCACGGGGCGCATGCGCATGCAGCAGCCGGACGGGAAACCACGCGCCACGTCGGTCGGCGGCCTGCCGCCGACCTGGCGCCGCCTGCTGGACGCGCCCAGGGCGCCGGCCGGCGACGAGCCCGTCGTGCTGGGCTTCTTCCTCGAGGTGATGCCGGACGAAGGCGCCGCCGCGGCGCACCTCGACGTGGCGCCGGTGCTGCTGGCGGTGGGCGAACACGGCCGCTATGTGCGGCCCACGCCTTTGGATGGCCATTTGCTGGTACAGGCACCGTTGCCGCCGCACGAGCAACGGCTCGCCGCCGCTGTGCTCGGCCTGCCGCAGAGCCAGCGCAAGAGTCGCAACTACGCGCGGCTGGGCGGCCACGTCGGCGACGGCCTGCTGGTCGAACTGCTGGATACCGCACCCTGCTTC
>JAJZET010000155.1:0-400 GCA_021805685.1 Pseudomonadota bacterium | reverse complement strand
GCGCGCGCATCCGCTCAACTGGCACTGGCAACTGGAGCCGGACGGCAGCCAGCGCCTGTTGCCGCAGTTGCCGCACAGCCAGCGGCTGCTGCGCATCGACGGCCTGTGGTACCTCGACGCCGAGCACGCCACGCTGGGCCACCTGGAAGCCGCGCCGGAGGAAACGGCGTGGCTGGACCTGCCGCCACTCAAGCACGACTACGGCCACAGTTTCGCCGAGGCCTTGCCGAACAGCCGCTTGGCCGCGCGCATCCCGCCGCCGCAGGTGTTCGACGAACTGCATCGTGCGGAACTGGCGCCCAAGCCGGTGCTGACCCTGCATGCGCTGACCCGCCATGCGCGCCTCGCCGCCGGCACGCCGCCGCTGGCGTGGGCGCGGCTCTCCTTCGACTACGCCGGC
>JAJZET010000096.1 GCA_021805685.1 Pseudomonadota bacterium | reverse complement strand
AGCAGCGGCGACCTGCCGGTCGGTGAAGACCTGCTGCGCGCCGTGCACACGCTGCACGGGGCCATCGCGATGGTGGACATCCCGTTGCTCATCCAGCTGCTGTCGCCGCTGGAAAGCCTGCTCAAGCGCCTGCGCCACGCGGGCCAGCCGCTGTCGGCCGAAGGCGTGCGCCTGATGGATCGTTCGGCCGACGTGGTCGACCAGACGATGGCCCAGTTCGACGTGGCCATGCCGCAACTGCCGAACGTCGACCAGCTGGCGATCCAGCTGGCCGAGATGCGCGACCGCTATCCGGAGGTGCAGGGCGCCCACGTCATCGCCGAACACCATGCGGAGGCGGTGCAGCCGCCGGTCGAGCCGGCGGCGCCGTCGGTCGAGGCTGCGCCCGATCTGGATGAGATCCACGAAGACGAACTGGCCGAGGCACCGGCGGCACCGTCGATGTCGTCCGAGGACGGCACGCACGACCACTATGCCAACGAGTTGATGGCCGCACTGGGGGCGTTCGAGCCGGGCACTCCGGTCGAAGCGGTGCCCGCCGAGACGGAACAGGATGCCCGCGAAGCCGCCGTACCGGAGGCGGACGAACGTGCCGCGGCCGAGCAGGCGGCACAAGAGCAGGCCGCGCGCGAACACGCCGAGCAGGAGCGCCTGGAACAGGAGCGACTCGAGCAAGAGCGTTTGGAACAGGAACGCCTGGAACAGGAGCGCGCCGAACTGGCGCGCCAGGCGCAGGAGCGTGCCGCACGCGAAGCCGCCGAGGCACAGATTCGCGCAGCGGCAGAGAAGGCCGCGGCCGAGCAGCGTGCGGCGGAAGCCGCAGCGGCGGAACAGGCCCGGGCCGAGGCTGCACGCGCGGCTGAGGCGGCTCGCAAGGCCGCGGCCGAAGCCGTGCGCGCCGCACCGGTCGCCGACGCGCCTGCCGCGAACGATGGCCTGCCCATCGACGCCGACCTGCTGGAAATTTTCATCGAGGAGGCACGCGAGATCCTCGACCACGCCGACGGCGTGCTGGCGCAGTGGCATGCCGAGCCGGCGGCGAGCGCCTATCTGGGCGAGCTGCAGCGCGACCTGCATACGCTCAAGGGTGGTGCGCGCATTGCGGGCATGATGTCGGTGGGCGATCTGGCTCACGCTATCGAAACGCTGCTGGAGAAGCCGGTCGCCGACGTCGCCCAGGCGATGCCGTTGATCGCCGTGCTGGAAACCAGCTTCGACCAGTTGCACACCATGGTGCAGCAGGTATCGCAGGGACAGGTGCCGGGCTATCCGAAGGCCGTCATCGACCATCTGCTGGCGTTGGCCGGTCAGCAGCAGTTCGCCGACGACGACGCGCTGGCCACCCGCGCAGGATCGCCTGCGCAAGCTGCCGCGGAGCCGGCGGTGCCGGCGGCCACGATCGAGCCGTTGCCGGATCTGATGACCGAGCAGGCCGTCGAGGCGCCTTCGTCGCAGGAGCAGATCCGCGTCCGCGCCGAGCTGCTCGACAACCTGGTGAATCATGCCGGCGAGGTGGCCATCTACCGCTCGCGCCTGGAGCAGCAGGTCAGCGGCTACCGCAACAACCTGGTCGAACTGGACCAGACCGTGCAACGCCTGCGCAGCCAGCTGCGCATGCTGGAAATCGAGACCGAGGCGCAGATCATCGCGCGCTTCCAGCGCGAGCACCGCGAAGCGGGCAGCATCGCCGCATTCGACCCGCTCGAGCTCGACCGCTTCTCGCAGCTGCAGCAGTACTCGCGTGCGCTGGCCGAGTCGGTGTCCGACCTGGTGTCGATCCAGGGCACGCTGGACGAGCTCACCCGCCAGGCCGAAAACCTGCTGGTGCAGCAGTCGCGCGTCAGCACCGAGCTGCAGGAAGGCCTGCTGCGTACGCGCATGCTGCCGTTCGACACCATGGTGCCGAACCTGCGCCGTACCCTGCGGCAGGCCGCGCAGGAGGAAGGCAAGAGCGCGCAGTTGTACGTCGATGGCGCGCACGGCGAAATGGATCGCAACCTGCTCGACCGCATCAAGGCGCCGTTCGAGCACATGTTGCGCAATGCCGTGGCGCATGGCCTGGAGTCGCCGGACGAGCGCCGCAAGGCGGGCAAGCCGGCCGAGGGTGCGGTGCGCATCCGCGTGACGCGCGAGGCCACCGAGGTGGTGGTTCGCGTCAGCGACGACGGCCGTGGCCTCGACCGCGACGCCATCCGCAAGCGCGGCGTGGAGCGTGGCCTGATCGGTGCCGATGCACGCCTCAACGACGACCAGGTGCTCGCGCTCATCACCCAGCCCGGCTTCTCCACCGCCAGCACGATCACCCAGCTCGCCGGTCGCGGCGTGGGCATGGACGTGGTGGCGAACGAGATCAAGCAGCTCGGCGGTTCGCTGGCGATCGAGTCGCAGCCTGGCCGGGGCACCACGTTCGTGCTGCGCCTGCCGTTCACCCTCGCGGTGACGCAGGCGATCCTGGTGCGCATCGGCGAGAGCACCTTCGCCATCCCGATGACCTCGGTGCAGGGCGTGGCGCGCGTCAACGCCGACGAGCTGGCCGCGCGCATGGCCGAACACGAACCCGTATTCGGCCATGGCGACGAGCAGTTCGGCATCCACGACCTGGCCGAGTTGCTGGGCCTGCCACCCGGCGTGGTGCCGGAAGGCGAACAGCCGCCGCTACTGCTTGCCCGTGCCGGCGACCTGCGCGCCGCGATCCGTGTCGATGCGGTGCTGGGCTCGCGCGAAATCGTGGTCAAGTCGGTCGGCCCACAGGTCAGTTCGGTGCCTGGCGTGCTCGGCGCCACCATCATGGGCGATGGCTCGGTGCTGGTGATTCTCGACCTGGCGCCGCTGGTCCGCAGCGGCGTCGCGCGCCGCGAGCAGCGCCTGTCCGAAGGCCTTGCCGCGGTCGAGCTGCCGAAGATCGAAGAGCAGCGTGCCCGCCCCCTGGTCATGGTGGTCGACGACTCGATCACCATGCGCAAGGTCACCGGTCGCGTGCTGGAGCGCCACGAGTACGAGGTGGGTACCGCAAAGGATGGCGTGGACGCGCTGGAAAAGCTGCACGAGCGCGTGCCCGACCTGATGCTGCTGGACATCGAGATGCCGCGCATGGACGGCTACGAGCTGGCTACCCACATGAAGGCGGATCCGCGCCTGCGCGACGTGCCGATCATCATGATCACCTCGCGTACCGGCGAGAAGCACCGCCAGCGTGCGTTCGACATCGGCGTGGACCGTTACCTCGGCAAGCCGTACCAGGAGGCCGAGCTGCTGTCGCAGATCG
The DNA here is from genome assembly GCA_021805685.1 of Pseudomonadota bacterium. Lineage (GTDB taxonomy): Bacteria > Pseudomonadota > Gammaproteobacteria > Xanthomonadales > Rhodanobacteraceae > Rhodanobacter_A. Next base: position 9,838 of record JAJZET010000096.1, on the reverse strand, counting down.
CCGAGGTGCTGGACCAGCGCGCCGAGGCGCTGGAGCGTCGCGCCGTCGAGCAGCTTGCGCAGGAGCCGCACCATGGTTGAAACACAGCCTTCGGTGGCGTTGCTGTTCGACGACGCCGAGCTGGGCGCACATCTGCGCCAGGTCCTGCAGGAATGCGGCGCCCGCATCGTGCACGAAGGTGCCGTCGCGGGCTTTGATGCCGCCACGTTGCACCAGCACGATCCTGATGTGCTGGTGGTGAACCTGGACGACGACGATGACGATGCCTTCGACCGCCTGTTCGGCATGGTCGATGGCGATCGCCCGCGCCTGGTTCTCAACGACGCCCGTGCCAGCCGCGCGCTGAGTGGCTGGGATCGGGCGCGCTGGGCGCGCCACTTTGCCGTGAAGGTGCTGGCCGGCGGCGACGTCGATCCGCCGCGGCCGGCCGGTGCCCAAGCGGTGGCCCCGGCACCCGCCGTTGCCGGCCCCCCGGAACCGCTGGCGCAGGAGACAGAAGGCGCATTCGCGCAGGCTGCGGCAGAGCCTGATACCGCAGGCGTGGAGCCTGAGGCATCCGAAGCCCCGACCTCCGACGACCTGGAGGCGGAACTGGCGGCGCTGCTCGCCGAGCCTGCGACATCGGCGCCCGAGGCGCCGGATGAACTGCAGCGGTTTGTCGCTGCCACGCCGGCCGTGCCACTCCATGAAGGCGGGAAGCAGGGGCAGGACCTTGCCGAATCGGATGACCTCGAGGCTGAACTGGCTGCGCTGCTCGCTGGCGATGCGCTATTGCCGGCGGAAGATGCCACAGCCTCCACCGCGCCGCGCCGGGAATTGCCGCTGCACGATGGCGACTTCAGCTTGGCGGCGCATGCCGACGGGCCAGCCCATGCCGAGCCGGTCGCCGCACCGGCACCGACGGCGAAGGCGACTTCAGTGTCGGACAACTGGGCGCTGGTCGATCATGACGAAGTCGCCGCCACCCCGGCGAAGGCCGCCGACTTCGGCATCCAGAAGCTCAGCGCCGCGGATTTTCTCGCGCCCGACGTCGAACCCGCGGCGGACGACTTCGTGCCGACCCTGAGCCTGGAGCTGGTGTCGATGGAAGAGGCCGTGGCGCCACAGTCCTGGGAGCCCGCCGAGATGCTGCTGGACGACCTCGACGGTGCGCTCAGCCGGGTGGTGCTGCTGGGGGCTTCCGCCGATGGCCTGGCCTCGGTCTGCGAATTCCTCGCCAGGCTGCCGGCCAATGCGCGGCACACCATCCTGCTCACCCAGCACTTCGGCGCGCAGCCTGTCGAGGCCGTGCTGGAGCGCCTGTCTACCCATTCCATCCTGCCGGTGCGTCTGGCCACGCACGGTAGCCGCGCGCGCGGAGGCGAGGTGCTGCTGGCGCCGGCGGACAGCCAGGTGCAGTTGCGCCGCGACGGCAAGGTCGAATTGCATGCCGGGCAGGAGCCGTCCATCGATGCCAGTTTCAGCATGGCGGCGAGTGCGTTCGCGCGCGATGCGTTGGGCATCGTGTTCGCCGGCCGCTCCACCGATGCGGTGGCCGGTGCGCAGGCGATCCACGACCGTGGCGGCCAGATCTGGGTGGAGGCTGTCGATGGAGAGCACTACGACGACATGGTCGGCAGCCTCTTCGCCGAGCGGCTGGTGAGTTATTCCGGAACGCTGCACGAACTGGCGGCGCATCTGATCGAGGTCTATCCATGAGCGTCGAGTTGCCCCGCGAAATCCGTTGCGTGCTGGTGCCGGCCGGCAGCCTGCGCCTGCTGCTGCCCAACGCCACCGTGGCTGAAGTGATCACCCTGCCTGCCCACGAGGCGGTGGCGAACGCTCCCGAGTGGCTGCTCGGCCGTTTCGCCTGGCGCGGTTGGCGCGTGCCGCTGGTGTCGTTCTCGCGGCTTGCCGGCGCCGACGACGGCGATGCCGAGCTCACCGTGCGCGTGGCCGTGCTGAAGGCGCTTGGCAGCCATCCGACGATGCCGTTCATCGCCGTGCTTACCCAGGGCTTCCCGCGACTGACAACGCTGAACTCGGAACTGATCATTCCCACCCACGACGGCAATGCCCTGCCTGCCGGCGTGCGCGCCCAGGTGCTGGTGCGCGACGACGTCGCCGTGATCCCCGACCTCGAGGGCATCGAGGCGGAACTGGTTCGACTGCTGGCGCCGGATCAGGAGCCGGAAGCGCACGATGACGACGGCATCAACGACGCCCCGCAGGAATTCGACGGCGCGGCGTGACCGGGAGCCGGCAAGCCATGCGTGGCAGCCTGCTGTTTGCGCTGGCCGGCGCGATGTTCGCGCTTGCCGCGATCGTCGGTAGGCAACCGGCGTTTTACGGCGTGGCGGTCATGTTTGTGGGCATCGCGGCGGCTGGCTGGTTGCGCAATCGCGGCTAGGCCGAGCCGTTGGCGGGGTCACAGGTCCCCATGCAGGGCCTGCAGGGCGGCCAGTGCAGTGAGTCCCGCCGTTTCCGTGCGCAGAATGCGTGGCCCCAGCCGCAGGTTGGTAAACCCGGCCTCCGCCAGCAGGACCACGTCGCGTTCGCCCAGCCCGCCTTCCGGGCCGACCACCAGCAAGGCGCCGGCCTCGGTCAGGCGCAACGTGCGCGCGGAAGTGGCGGCCTCCGGCAACAATGCCAGCCGCAGTGCCGTGTCGCCGGCCAGCGTGGCCAGCCAGGCGGACAAGGCCTGGCTGGGAAGGATCTCGGGCAGTCGCGTGCGGCCGCACTGTTCGCAGGCACTGGCGGCCACTGCCCGCCAGTGCGCCAGGCGCTTGTCGGCACGAGCGGCGTCCAGCTTGACCTCGGCGCGTTCGGTCAGCAGCGGTACGATGCGGGCCACCCCGAGCTCGGTGGCCTTCTGCACGATCAGGTCCATTTTCTCGCCGCGCGCCACGCCTTGCGCCAGGGTGAGCCGCAACGGCGACTCGCGATCCACGGCCTGCCGGTCCAGCACCCGCACCGTGACTTCGCGTTTGCCGATGGCAGCTATCGTGGCGTTGCAATCGTGGCCGTCGCCGTTGAACAGCACCAGTGGATCGCCCGCGGACAGGCGCAGCACGCGTACCACGTGCTCGCCGGCCTGCGCCGGCAGGGCCACTTCGGTACCGATGGCCAGCGGTGACTCGACATGGATGCGGATGGTGCGCATGTCAGGATCCGTCCACGGTCACGCAACCGCCCGGTCGATGCCGGCCACGGCCACCGTGACCAGATGGTCGATCTCCGCCTCGCTCACCACGTAAGGCGGCATGAAGTAGATCACGTTGCCCAGCGGGCGCAGCAGCGCCCCGTGTTCCAGCCCGTGCAGGTACACGCGCAGGCCGCGGCGGTCCCCGGCAGCGAAGGGTTGGCGCGAGGCCTTGTCCGCCACCAGTTCCACCGCGGCGATCATGCCGGTCTGGCGCACCTCGGCCACATGAGGATGCGTGCGCAGCGGGTCGAGGCGCCGTGCGAGATGCGCGGCCAGCGCGCGATTGCGTTCGAGCACCGGCTCGTCGCGGAAGATCGCCAGCGTGGCCAGCGCCGTGCTGCACGCCAGCGGGTTGCCGGTGTAGCTGTGCGAATGCAGGAAGGCCTTGCCGGCACTGTATTCGGCGTAGAACGCGTCGTACACGTGCCGGGTGGTGAGCACGGTCGCCAGCGGCAGCGTGCCGCCGGTGAGTCCTTTCGACAGGCACATGAAATCGGGCGAGACAGCGGCCTGCTCGCAGGCGAACAGGGTGCCGGTACGGCCGAAACCCACCGCGATCTCGTCGGCGATGAAGTGCACGGCGAATTCGTCGCACAGCCGGCGCAGGCCGGCGAGGTAGTCCGGGTGGTACATGCGCATGCCGCCCGCGCATTGCACCAGCGGCTCCACGATCACCGCGCAGGTCTCGTGTGCGTGGCGCTCGAGCAGCGCGCGCAGCTCGGTCAGCCGTCGTGCCGCGACCTGCGCCGGCGTTTCGCCGGGTTCGCCTTCGTAGGCATCGGGCGAGGGCGCCAGGATGGGCGTGAGCAGCAGCGGCGCGTAGGTCTTGCGGTACAGCGCCACGTCGCTTACCGACAGCGCGCCCAGCGTTTCGCCGTGGTAGCTGCCGGTGAGCGCGATGAAGCGGGTCTTCTCGCCGTGGCCCTGGTTGAGCCAGTAGTGGAAGCTCATCTTCAGCGCCACTTCGATCGCCGCCGAGCCGTTGTCGGCGAAGAACACCTTGTCCAGGCCGGGCGGCGTGATGCTTACCAGCTGCTCGGCCAGTTCGATCGCGGGCGGATGGGTGAAGCCGGCGAAGATCACGTGTTCGAGCGCGCGCGCCTGCTCCGACAGTGCGGCGGCAATGCGTGCGTTGGCGTGGCCGAACAGGTTGGTCCACCAGGAACTGATGCCGTCGAGGTAGCGCTTGCCTTCGGCGTCGATCAGCCATGCGCCCTCGCCGCGTACGATCGGCAACAGCGGGACGGTCTCGTGGTCGTGCATCTGGGTGCAGGGGTGCCAGATGTGCTTCAGGTCGCGTGCGGCGAGCGCGGCGTTACGATTGGCGGGGTCGGTCATCCGGTTATGATCGACGCGTGCCGACGCAGGCTCAAGTGCGTCGACGAAATTTGCGGATAGCCTGCTTGAAAATCCTCAAGAAAATTCTCGCGGCCACGGCCGCCTTGCTGCTGGCCGGCGCGCTCCTGCTGTGCTGGCTGCCGGCGCGTTGGGCGATGCCGCTGCTGCAGCCGTCGCTGCATGGCCTGCAGCTGCAGGAGGTCGGCGGTACGCTGTGGGACGGGCGCGCGGGACGGTTGGTTTCGCCGCAGGGCCGCGTGCTGGGCCACGTGCAGTGGCAACTTTCGCGCCGCGCCTTGTTCGGCCGGATCGACGTGCGGCTCGCTGTTGCCGGCCCGCAGTTCGGCATCAGTGCGCGCATGCGCAAGCTGCCTGGAGGGCAGGTGGACGTGCGCGATCTGCACGCCCGCGGGCCATTGTCCGCGCTGGCCGATCCGGGCCTGCACGGGCCGATGGGCCAGCCGCGCGGTGAATTCGTGCTCGATGCCCCGCATGCCTTGCTGCAAGGCGGCTGGCCGCTCGCGCTGGATGCCGACTGGCAGTGGCGGCAGGCCGTGATGCATATGAAGAATGGCGATGTTGCGCTGGGCGATCTGCATGGCAGGCTGGCGGCGCAAGGCGGCGTGATCCATGCGCAGTGGCAGGACGACGGTCAGGGCCCGCTGCGCACCACCGGCCATCTCGACCTGAGCCTGCTGGGCTGGCGACTCGATGCCAAGCTGCAGCCGCGCGGGGATGATCCGGCGCTGCAGCGTTGGGCCGATGCCTTGGGCAAGCCAGACGCCGATGGCGCCATCCACATAGCACGCAGCGGCGGCTTGGCCGCCGCCATCAGGGGAAAAGCCGCACCATGAACGCCGAAACCGCCGCGCAGGCCCTTGCCGCCGCACGCGAAGCCGCCGCCGCCGCCGCCGAGGTGATCCTGCATTACTGGAGGCGCGGCGTGGAGGTGGAGATCAAGGGCGACGCCACCCCGGTGACGGTGGCCGACCGCGAGGCCGAGCAGGCGATCCGCAAGGTGCTGCGTGCGGCATTGCCGGAGGCGGCGATCTACGGCGAGGAGTATGGCCTCGACGGCGCGCGCGACGGCCTGCTGTGGCTGGTCGATCCGCTGGACGGCACCAAGAGCTTCGTGCGCCGCACGCCGTTCTTCTCCACCCAGATCGCGCTGATGGATCGCGGCGAGCTGGTGCTGGGCGTGTCCAGCGCGCCGGTCTACGGCGAGACGATGTGGGCCAGTGCGGAGCATGGCGCCTGGTTCGAGGGCGAGCGCGTGCGCGTCGCCGACACCGCCGACTTCGCGCAGGCCTCGCTCTCCATCGGCAACGTAAAGACGCTCACCGGCGACGCCCGCTGGGCCGCGCTGGGCACGATGATCCGCGACAGCAACCGTATCCGCGGCTACGGTGACTTCTGCCACTACCACCTGCTCGCGCGGGGCTCGCTGGACCTGGTGGTCGAGTCCGACGTCAACATCCTCGACATCGCCGCACTGGCCGTGATCGTGCGCGAGGCCGGCGGCGTGTTCACCGATCTGGACGGCCAAACGCCTATGCTGGAGACACGCAGCGTGCTGGCCGGCACGCCGGCGATCCATGCCGAAGCGCTGCGGCGCCTGACCCGCTGAGGCTACAATCGACGGATGCCCAAGCCGCCGATCATCCACGCCACGCGCCATGTCGCCGACAGCCGTTTCCTGCGCTTCGAGCAGGTCGACCTGGAGTTTTCCAACGGCGAACGCCGTACCTACGAGCGCATGAAGCCGGGCGGCCTCGGTGCGGTCATCATCGTGCCGATGCTGGATGCGGAAACCGTGCTGCTGGTGCGCGAGTACGGCGTGGGGCTGGAGCGCTACGAGCTGGGCCTGCCCAAGGGGCGGCTGGATCCCGGCGAAACGGTGGAGCAGGGTGCCGACCGCGAACTGAAGGAGGAGGTCGGCTTCGGTGCGCGCCTCTTGATTCCGCTGCGCACGCTGTCGCTGTCGCCGTCGTACATGAGCCATGTCGCGCACGTGGTGCTGGCGCAGGATCTCTACCCCGAACGCCTCGAGGGCGACGAGCCCGAACCGCTGGACGTGGTGCCGTGGAAGCTCGACGACCTGCATACCCTGATGGAACGCGACGACGTCACCGAAGGCCGTTCCATCGCCGCGCTGTTCATGGCGCGCGAATACCTTGCCGGAAGGATGCAGCCGAAGTGAGTGCGCCATTCGACCACGCCCTGCTGCTCGACATCGCCAGCCTGGCGCGTCGCGCGGGCGAAGCCATCCTGGATATCTACCGCCAGGACTTCGACGTCGAACTCAAGGACGACCGCTCGCCGCTCACTGCCGCCGACCTTGCCGCGCAGACGGTGATCGCCGAGGGGCTGGCACGCATCGAGCCCGCGCTGCCGCTGGTTTCCGAAGAGGCCAGCCAGGTGCCGTGGGAGCAGCGCCGCACCTGGACGCGGCACTGGCTGGTCGATCCGCTGGACGGCACGCGCGAGTTCGTGAAGCGCAACGGCGAATTCACCGTCAACATTGCCTTGATCCACAACCATGAACCCGTGCTTGGCGTGGTCCTGGCGCCGGTCACCGGTGATCTCTATGCCGCCGCACGCGGCACCGGCGCCTGGTGGCAGGCGGAAGAGGGCGGCGACTGGGAGCGCATCAGCACCCGCGAGCTGCTGCGACCGGCCATTGCCGCCGGCAGCCGTTCGCACGGCGGCTCGCAGGAGGACACCCTGCGCCGCCTGCTTGGGGCGGACTACACCTTGCAACCGCTGGGTTCCTCGCTGAAGTTCTGCCTGCTCGCGCGCGGCGGTGCGGACGTCTACCTGCGCCGCGGCCCCACCAGCGAATGGGATACCGCCGCCGCGCAATGCGTGCTGGAGGAGGCCGGTGGCGCCGTGCTCGACCTGCATGGCGTGCCGCTGCGCTACGACCGCGGCGAGTCGCTGCTCAACCCCGAGTTCATCGCGGTAGGCGACGCCGGCCTCGACTGGCGTGCCAAGCTGTGCGACGCCGGCCTGCCATGAGCGAAGCATCGCGACGCGGCATCGACGAGCTGCTGGCGATCATGGCTCGCCTGCGCGATCCGGCGCGCGGCTGCCCGTGGGACCTGCAGCAGGACTTCGCCAGCATCGCCCCCTACACCATCGAGGAGGCCTATGAGGTGGCCGACGCGATCGACCGCGGCGACTTCGACGACCTGCGCGAGGAGCTGGGCGACCTGCTGCTGCAGGTGGTGTTCCACGCGCAGATGGCGGCCGAGCAGGGGCGCTTCGATTTCGAGGACGTGGCGCAGGCGATCAGCGCCAAGATGATCCGCCGCCACCCGCACGTGTTCGGCGAGGCGCGGTACGCGGATCCCGACGCGCAGAAGCAGGCGTGGGAAGAGCTCAAGGCCGCCGAGCGCGCCGCCAGGGGCGAGGCGCACGACGCCAGCGCGCTGGCCGGCGTCTCGCGCGGCCTGCCGGAATGGAAGCGTGCGACCAAGCTGCAGCAACGCGCCGCCACGGTGGGTTTCGACTGGCCCGACCATCGCCCGGTACTGGACAAGCTGGCCGAGGAAATCGAGGAAGTGCGCGTCGAGTTCGATGCCGGCGCCGATCCGGCACGGCTGGAGGACGAGATCGGCGACGTGCTGTTCGTGGCAGCCAACCTAGCCCGCCATGCCGGCGTGGATTTCTCCCGCGCGTTGCGTCACGCCAACGCCAAGTTCGAGCGCCGCTTCCGCCGCATGGAGCAGTTGGCGGCTGACGAGGGTGGCACGCTGGCCGCGCACGATCTCGCTGCGCAGGAAGCGCTGTGGCAGCGTGCCAAGCGGGACGAAGGTTGAGTTCCCGTGATCGTCCCCGGTCGCGAAATCGAACCTAGGGTGACCCTGGCCCCCGGCTTCGCGGGCCTGCAGACCCCTGCCGTCCGGTTGCACGGGGCGGCTTGCAACCTTTTGTCGCGCGGCGGCATCACAGCAGGCGATACCCGACCCGGAGTTCCGCCATGCGCCGCACCGTCTTCGCCCTGCTACTGCTCGCCCCGCTTGCGGCTTTCGCCTCCGGCGATTGCAAATACCACGCCCCGCGCAACCTGCAGCTCGACCTCGCCGGCGTGCGCGGCGTCCAGATCGACGTCAACAGCTACGACCTGCACGTGAAAGGCACGCCGGGCGCGAAGCAAGGGGTGGTGAACGGCCGCGCCTGCGCCTCCGACCCGTCGATGCTGGACAAGCTGCAGATCACCCAGCACCGCGAGGGCGACCAGCTCATCGTCGAACTGGGCGGCCAGGGTGGGTTTTCGTTCCACCTGTTCGGCAGCTATTCCGCGGATCTCGAGGCCCACGTGCAACTGCCGCCCGAGATGCCGGTGACCGTGCGGGTGGGTTCTGGTGATGCCGATGTCGAGGGCATGCAGCAGGTGCAGAGCACGGTGGGCTCCGGCGACCTGCATGTGTCCAACATCGCCGGCGCCTTCGCCACCAGCGTGGGTTCGGGCGACGTGGACGCCAGCAACGTGGGTAGCCTGCATGCTGGTTCGGTGGGTTCGGGCGACCTGAAGGTGAGCGGCATCAAGGGCGACGCCAAGGTCGGCAGCATCGGTTCCGGAGACGTCACCTTGCGCAATGTGGGCGGCAGTGTGCATGCCGACACGCTGGGCTCGGGCGACCTCGGCGTGCACGATGTCGGCGGTGACCTCAGCCTCGGTGCCAAGGGCAGCGGCGACGTCAGCCAGAGTGGCGTGAAGGGCAAGGTCAGCGTGCCGCGGGACGACGACTGAGCTGCGCTTTTTCGTGTTCTGTCTGGCAGGAGTAGTTTCGTACTCTTGCCGCAGGGAGCAGGGCGGATTTGTACGCTTGCTGCAAGCGACAAAGCGGTTTCGTGCACCGGAAGGCGACCGAAACCGCACTGCTACTTGCCGCTGAACGGCTGAGCACTCATGCGAAGACCCAGAGAAACAACTCTGTAGACGCCCACAAGCTGGCAAGTGCCAGCAGAATCCAAGGCCTACCCCAGCCACCGCCACGCCAGATACGCCAGCGGCGTACATACCAGCAAAAACGGTATCGACACGCGGTGGAACAGCCTTAGCCCCTGCGGCTGCCTTGCCAGCCGCAGGGCGATCAGGTTGGCCAGCGAACCTATCGCCAGACCGAAGCCGCCCACGTTCACCGCCACCGCCAGTGCCATGGCGTCATGGGTGCGATCGAGCAGCAGTACCGTGGCCGGCACGTTGCTGATCAGCTGCGACGCCGCGATGCCGCCGAGGTAGAGCGGCAGCGGCCGGTCGAGCGCGAGCCGGTCCAGGACCTGCGTCACCTGCGGCAGTTCGGCGAAGTG
>JAJZET010000259.1 GCA_021805685.1 Pseudomonadota bacterium | reverse complement strand
TCATGTTCACGTTCTACGCCGTGATGCTGGTGTCGTCGCTGCCGACGCTGGCGTGGCTGCGCCTTCCACGCGACACCCAGGGGCCGGCGCTGCTGCTGCTGGCGCTGGCGCTGACGGGCTATCTGATCTGGCTGTGGCGCGCATGGCTGGACCGCGATCCGGCCGATTACCGCATGCTTTCGGTGCCCTGGGTGATGCGCCAGGGCGACCAGCCCGGATTCGAAGGTCTGGTCTCCGCCGTCGCCGTCCGACGCAGGCTGCAAGGACGCGATGGCCGCAGTGCGGAAGGGCGCCGCATGCTGCCGCTGGATTGCCGCAAGCCCGCCACCGTGATCCGCTGCTGTCTGGGCCGGCCCTATGCCTTCGTCAGCCGGCGCGAGTTGCACACGACCGTTGCGGCGTACCTGCTGTTCGGACTGGGTGGCGTGCTCGGCGGGTGGCTGCTGCACTGGAGCGCGTCCGGCATGGTGCTGGCGCTGGGCGGCATGGCGCTGATGCTGCTGCCGCTGCCGTTCACCACCGGCATGCTGAGCCTGCGCCTGAAGGCCTATCCCGATTTCTTGACCGAGCTGGCGCTGCTGCCGGGCCTGGGCAGCGCCGCGGAGGCACGCCGCCACGTGCTGCATGCCATGCTGGGGCGCGGCCAACGCCGCTACACGCTGATGGCACTCGCCGCGATGCTGTTGGCCATTGCGCTGAGCGCACCACCAACGCTGCTGGTGCTGATGCTGGCCCTCACCATGCTGGCATTTGTCGGCAACATCGCCGCCATCCTCGATACCTGGGCGATGCGCCCTGACCCATCACTCCTGCGGCGCACGTTGCTGCCGTTTGGCTGGTTCGCGCTGATCGCGTTGGTTGTATTCACCGCGCTGTTTGTCATTGGCTATCACGCCGGCGCGGGCATCAGCCTCAACCGCGCGATCATCCTGGTGCTGGGCAGCGGCTGGGCGCTCGCGATCCCCGCGTTGCTGACGCGCCTCACGCTGGACTGGCGCCGCTTCCAGCGCCGGCCGCATCCGTTCGTGCAGCGCTGAGGACGAGACCATGAATGCAGTGGTACATGGCCGAGTATCGCGTTCGCATGAGGGTCTGCTGCGCACATCCTGGCGGCTGCTCGAATGCAGTATCGGCCGCTGGTTCTGGATAGCCGCGCTGGCCTTTCTGGGCCTGGCACTGCTGATGCGCGCATGGCCTCTCCATTTGTTTCATCGGGCAGCCTGGCAAGTCTTCATCCTCGCCGAGCTACTGTATTCGCAATTCGCCGTACCCAGAGTGCTCGTCACATGGCACGCGCTGCATCACCTGCGCATGCCGCGCTGGCGCAGGCGTGCCGTGGTCTCGTCGCTGATTTTCGGCTTGGGCATGATCGGCCCTGTGACCATTTTTTCGAGCAGACCACTTGCCTCACTGGGTCTGGTGGTCGGGGCCGCCTTGCTTGCGGTCATCGCGGCCGCAATCTTTTCGATGGTTCCGCGCGCGCTGGGGGTTTTCGCGCTCCTGCCTGCAACCGAACTACTCGTTGTTTTTCAGCCGGTGAGTTCCGTGATCACGAATTCTCTGGTGTGGGCCGGCGTGGTTGTCTATGCCATCGCGGGCGTTTGGCGCTGGCGCGTCCTGCTGCGCCGCGAGCCTCCCGCCCAAGGGGCCATATCTCCTTGGGATGCCGCGTTGTGGACCGCGATAGGCTCCGGCATGCACCCACATCGTGGCGCAGAGAGCAGCCTGCTCATGCTCGGCTGGCGCTGGCTGCGCACGCGCGCGCGAGCTGTGCAAACACGGTCGCCAACGCAGACGATGGCCTTTTTATTGGGCGACCCCTTTACCCCACAGCCGTTGTGGCTGCATGGCTTGGCGTGGGCCTGGTGGCTGGCGCTGTTCGCGGCGTTGATCACGTTGGCCGCCCTCCTGCATTGGGCGGCAGCCGCTGCATCGCTGGCACTCGTGCCTTTGACGTTTGCCGTGCTCATCAGCGCCCTACGCGGTACCCGGCCCCTGGCGCGCGTGTTGACGCGCAGCGGCGGCGATCAGGCCGAACTGGCGCTCTCGCCCGGATTCGGTGATGCCGTGCACATGCGCCACACCCTGCTGCGGGTGGTGCTGTGGCCGACGCTGCAACGCGCGACCGCAGTTGCATCGATCGCGATCATGGCCTGCGCCATTGCCGGCGCGCCGGCCAGCCTGCTGGCGCTGCTGGCAGCATGGAGCGCACTTGCCATCTGCGCCGGTCTGGCGAGTTTACTGCTCATGCTCTCGCAGCCCATGGTGTGGAATCCGTGCCTGATGGCGCTATGGCGCAGAATCGCGCTGGCCATTGCATGGCTATTGGCGCTGATCGTTCTGATCTCATCCAGCGTTGCCTTGCTCACCAGCAGTTCCGACGCGTCAACGCCAGCTTTGGATGTCTGGCTTTTCACCGCGGTCTGGGGGACGAGTTTGGCGGCGTTGATATCTTGGGCGCTGCGCGCTTGGCGCCGTTTGCACCAGTTGCCGCATCCCTTCGTGCAGCGTTGAGGGCCGTTGCATGACACCTGTCACTTTCGCCGCAAGGCCAATGCAAGGGAATCTTTGCCGCGCGGCGCGGTCTGCCTGTGTAGTGGGCGCGATGCGCACGGCGTGCGCATGATCGCCACCAGGGTGAAGGCACAGGGAGAGAGCGCCATTCAAACAGCTTGCCTGCATCGTCGCACTGCGTTCCGGCATGGCCGGATGCGCCCGCAATGGGCGCTGCGGTGCCTGCACCGGTTTGTCGCAACCACCACCACAAGGAGTCGTCATGAGCAGCAGCAACGCATCGCCATTCGCCACCCTGGGCAACATCTTCGTCGATCCGGCCAAGGCCTACGACGACATCCGCGGCCACAACCGTTGGCTGTGGTGGCCGCTGATCCTGATGGTCGTGGCGTCGATCGCGATGAGCGTGATCTTCTTCAGCCATGCCGATGCCAAGGCCATGTTCGCGCAACAGATGGCGGCGCAGCATCAGCACTTGACGCCCGCGCAGATGCAGGCGACGGCCAAGTTTCAGAGCCCGATGTTTCTGATTGCCGGCGGCGTGTTCGGCAGCCTCGTCGGCATACCCATCGCCTATCTAATCTTCG
>JAJZET010000270.1 GCA_021805685.1 Pseudomonadota bacterium | reverse complement strand
CCAGCACGATCTCCAGGAACGACAGCGGCGCCGAGTGCACCTCGTAGATGGTGCCGACGAACTTCGGGAAATAGATGCCGAAGGAGGCGTTGGAGACGCTCTGCATCAGCAGCGACAGCATCACCAGGCCGGGGATGATGAAGGCTCCGTAGCTGACCCCTTCCACGCTGGTGATGCGCGAGCCGATGGCCGAGCCGAACACCACGAAGTACAGCGAGGTGGAGACCACCGGCGAGGCCACGCTCTGCATCAGCGTGCGGCCGGTGCGGGCCATTTCGAAACGGTAGATCGCGCGGATGCCGTACCAGTTCATGCGCCCTCCTTCACGAGCTGCAAAAAGATCTGCTCCAGCGTGTCCTGCCGCGTGCTGAGGTCGCGGAAGCGGATGCCGGCGGCGGCCAGGTCGGCCAGCAGCGCGGTGATGCCGGTGCGTTCGCCCTGGGTGTCGTAGTTGTAGACCAGCTCGTTGCCGCCGGCGGCCAGCTCCAGCCTGTGCTGCGCCAGCGTCGCCGGCACCGCATCCAGCGGATCGTGCAGTTGCAGCCGCAGCTGCTTGCGGCCGAGCTTGTGCATCAGCGCGGCCTTCTCCTCCACCACGATCAGCTCGCCCTTGTTGATCACGCCCACGCGGTCGGCCATCTCCTCGGCCTCCTCGATGTAGTGCGTGGTGAGCACGATGGTCACGCCGCTCTCGCGCAGGCGCCGCACCATCGCCCACATGTCGCGGCGCAGCTCCACGTCCACGCCGGCGGTGGGCTCGTCGAGGAACAGCAACTGCGGCTCGTGCGACAGAGCCTTGGCGATCATTACGCGCCGCTTCATGCCGCCGGAGAGCATCAGCATCCGGTTGTCGCGCTTGTCCCACAGCGACAGCTCCTTCAGCAGCCGCTCGATGTAGGCGTCGTCCGGCGCCTTGCCGAACAGGCCACGGCTGAAGCGCACCGTGTTCCACACCGTCTCGAACGCGTCGGCCTTCAGCTCCTGCGGCACCAGGCCGATCACGGAGCGGGTGGCGCGCCAGTCGCGCACGATGTCGTGGCCGTCCACCGTGATGCTGCCGGCGCCGAGGTTGACGATGCCGCAGATGATGCTGATCAGGGTGGTCTTGCCCGCGCCGTTGGGGCCGAGCAAGGCGAAGATCTCGCCGCGGCGGATCTCCAGATCGATGCGCTTCAGCGCCTGGAACCCGCCGGGGTAGGCCTTGTCCACCCCGCGCACGACGAGGATGTCGTCGCCTGCCGTTCGAGCCACCGCATTCATGCCTGCCTCCCGCGTCTCGCCGGCCGCCGTGCGGCAGCCAAGAACCGGAAATACTAAACCAAGAAGTTTTGAAATCAAGCGATTCGACCCGGAGGCACGACCCGCACGGCCCCGGCCGATCATCAGAATAGGAAGTTTACCTTTGCAGTTTAACTGTACATGGCGTAGCATGCGCCGCCATGAACACCGCCCGCCCCGATCCGCGCGTCGCCCAGGCCCAAGCCACCGCGCGCGAGCTGCGCGGCCTGATCGGCAAGCTGAAACGCCAATTGCGCGAGAAGGTCGGCGTCGAGGGGCTCACCCTGTCGCAGATCGCGGTGCTGATCCACCTGGATCGCCATGGCAGCGCCACGGTCAGCGAACTGGCCCGCGCCGAGAACGTCCGGCCGCAGTCGATGGGCGCCACGGTGGCGGGCATGCAGGCGCTGGCGCTGGTCGAGGGCACGCCCGATCCGGGCGACGGGCGGCGCACCCTGCTCTCGCTGACGTCGCTGGCGCACGAAAAGATCCGCAGCATCCGCGCGGCGCGCGAGGACTGGCTGTTCCACGCCATCCGCGAGCGCTTCAACGCCGGCGAACAGGACGCCCTCGCCCGCGGCGTCGAACTGCTCAAGCGGCTCGCCAGCGACTGAGCCGCCTCCCCTCCCCTCGCTATAAGGCCTGCCCATGGCACTGACCACGCTCGACCCCAAGACCGCCCTGATCGTCATCGACATCCAGAAGGGCATCGTCCAGTTGCCCTGCGCGCACCCCATGGCCGGCGTGATCGATCGCGTGGTGGAAATCACGCAGGCGTTCCGCCGGCACGGCGCGCCGGTGGTGCTGGTGAACGTGGCCGGCGGCGCGCCCGGCCGCAACGAGCAGCCGAGGCGGATGGGCGACCTGCCGCCGGACTGGGCCGAACTGGTTCCCGCGCTGGATGCGCAGGCGGGCGACCACCGCGTCACCAAGCGCACCTGGGGCGCCTTCACGCACACCGACCTGCACGAGCACCTGCAGCAGCTCGGCGTGACCCAGGTGGTGATCGTGGGCGTGGCCACCAGCATCGGCGTGGAGTCCACCGCGCGCCAGGCCTACGAGCTCGGCTACAACGTCACCCTCGCCACCGATGCGATGACCGACATGAACGCCGACGCGCACGAGAACAGCGTGGCGCGCATCTTCCCGCGGCTGGGCGAGACCGGCAGCGTGGCCGACGTCGTCCGCCTGCTCGCGCGCGCCTGAGCCGCCGTGTTCGGCTCCCTGCGCATCCGCAACTACCGCGTCTGGGCCGGCGGCGCGCTGGTGTCCAACGTCGGCACCTGGATGCAGCGGGTGGCGCAGGACTGGATCTTGCTCACCGCGCTCACCCACCACAACGCCAGCGCAGTGGGCGTGGTGATGGCGCTGCAGTTCGGCCCGCAGTTGCTGCTGTTGCCGTGGAGCGGCTACGCCGCCGACCGCTTCGACCGCCGCAAGCTGCTGATCGCTACCCAGGCCGCGCTGGGCCTGCTGGCGCTGGGCCTGGGGCTGGTGACGGTCACCGGCGTGGTCACGCTGTGGCAGGTGTACGTGTTCGCCCTGCTGCTCGGCTGCGTGTCCGCGTTCGACGCGCCGGTACGGCAGGTATTTGTCAACGAGCTGGTGGGCGACGAGCACCTGGCCAACGCGGTGGCGCTCAACTCCACCTCGTTCAACGCCGCGCGGATGATCGGCCCGGCCGTGGCCGGCCTGCTGATCGCCGCCGTGGGCTGCGGCTGGGTGTTCCTGATCAACGCGGCCACCTTTGCCGGCGTGCTGGCTTCGCTGATGCTGCTGCGCGTGGACCAGTTGCACGACGGCGAGCGCAGGGCGCGCAAACCCG
>JAJZET010000248.1 GCA_021805685.1 Pseudomonadota bacterium | reverse complement strand
GCGGCTCAAGGAACTGCGCGGCCTGCTGGCGCCGCTGGCCGAATACCTGGAAAAGCCGCGCACCAAGCTGCACTTGCCGCGCGTGCAGGCGGGGCGGCTGGACGAGCTGGCCCAGGCCCTGCCCAGCGACGGTGCGCTGGAGGCGCCGGAGACGCTGCGCGGCTTCACCACGCGCCTGCGCGACGCCGCCGAGCGCGCCAGCGACGCCTTACCCGCAGGACTCACCGTCGAGTTGCGCCCGTACCAGCGCGAGGGCCTGCGCTGGCTGAACGCGCTGGCCGAGGCTGGCGTGGGCGGCGTGCTCGCCGACGACATGGGCCTGGGCAAGACGCTGCAGCTGATCACCCACCTGCTGGCGCTGAAGGAAAGCGGTGCGCTCAACCAGCCCGCGCTGGTGGTGGTGCCCACCAGCCTGATCCCCAACTGGCAGGCCGAGATCGCGCGCTTCGCACCCACGCTCAAGGTGCTCACCCTGCATGGCCCGCAGCGCGCCGACGCGTTCGTCCAGCTTGGCGCGCAGGACATCGTGCTCACCAGCTACGCGCTGCTGCCGCGCGACGTGGTGCCGCTGCGCAAGCAGCCGTTCGCGCTCACCGTGCTGGACGAGGCGCAACAGGTGAAGAACCCGCGCACGCAGGCGCGGCGCGCCCTGCTCAGCCTGCGCACGCGCCGCCACGTGTGCCTCACCGGCACGCCACTGGAAAATCACCTGGGTGAGCTGTGGTCGCAGGTGGACCTCGCCGTGCCCGGCCTGCTCGGCGACGAAAACGCCTTCCGTCGCTTCTACCGCGTGCCGATCGAAAAGCAGCGCGACGAGGAGTGCCAGCAGCGCCTCAACCGCCGGCTCGCCCCCTTCATCCTCCGCCGCACCAAGGCGCAGGTGGCCTCGGAGCTGCCGCCCAAGACCGAGATCACCCGCCGCGTGGTGCTGGAAGGCCGCCAGCGCGAGCTCTACGAAGGCCTGCGCCTGTCGCTGGCCGAGGAGCTGCGCGAGGTGATCGCCCAGCGCGGCATCCAGCACTCGGGCATCGTGGTGCTCGACGCGCTGCTCAAGCTGCGCCAGGTCTGCTGCGATCCGCGGCTGGTGAAGCTCGAAGCCGCGCGTGGCGTGCAGGGCTCGGCCAAGTTCGAGCTGCTGATGGACATGTTGCCGCCGCTGCTCGACGAAGGCCGCAAGGTGCTGTTGTTCTCGCAGTTCACCGGCATGCTCAAGCTGATCGCGAGCGAGCTGGATCGCCGTCGCATCCCCTACGTCACCCTCACCGGCGAGACGCGCGACCGCGCCACGCCGGTGCAGCAGTTCCAGCAGGGCGAGGTGCCGCTGTTCCTGCTCTCGCTCAAGGCCGGCGGCGTGGGACTCAACCTCACCGCTGCCGACACCGTGATCCACTACGACCCGTG
The DNA here is from genome assembly GCA_021805685.1 of Pseudomonadota bacterium. Lineage (GTDB taxonomy): Bacteria > Pseudomonadota > Gammaproteobacteria > Xanthomonadales > Rhodanobacteraceae > Rhodanobacter_A. The sequence goes on along the minus strand of JAJZET010000248.1, from coordinate 1,710 downwards.
GTGGAACCCCGCCGCCGAGGCGCAGGCCAGCGACCGCGCCCACCGCATCGGCCAGGACAAGCCGGTGTTCGTGTTCCGCCTGATCACCGCGGGTACGGTGGAGGAACGCATCGAGGAGCTGAAGGCGCGCACGGCCGAGCTCGCCGAAGCCGTGCTCGACGGCGGCGGCAGTCGCGAGCGGCTGAGCTTCGACCAGGACGACCTGGACGCGTTGTTGGCCCCTGGATGAATGTGTTCTGTATTACGTGGCGTGCCATCAGAGCGCGACGGTTATTCGCACCACTCCAGTTCGCCACGCATAAAGACTCGCTTGCATGACGCAGGCATCTCCTCGGGGACTGGCGGGGGATCGCCCGGTTTCCAGTAGCCGAAACGGTGCAGGATCGTGGGCATCTCCGAGTCGGCGACGCTCAGAGGGTTGCCATCGCCGTAGCCGGTCTTGCCGCGGTAGCGCAGAGCCAGCTTGTAATTGCCCGCCGCGTCTTGTTTGTAGACCTCCACCCAGTAGGTGAAGGGCGCGCGGTTCGTGGGATAGGCCACGAGGACGGAGCCTTGCAAAGGTCCGTTTTCCACAAAACGGATGATCCCGTTGGTGTTGCGCGCCACGCTGTCGAGAAATGCGATATCGAAGCGATCTGCCGAACGGTTGTAGCGGTAGAGAAGCATGCTGACGCCGCAGTTCCCATTTATCCCGTGCAGGGTACAGACGCTGAGCAAAAGCAGTGGCTTGGACTTGTCGGCGGCTGCGCTCACCACCCGGGCCGCAAAGAACCGGTAGAAGGGCCTGATGCCCTGACTACCTTGGAACCATTTGAAGCCATGCGTGCGATATGCCTGCTCGGAGCAGTCAGGCGTGAGATCCTTTACGAAACAAATGGAAACGGGGCCTCCATTGCCGCTCGTATCGCCCGGGTCCCAGCGCAGTAGCGCGGCATCCGGTTGCGTCGCCTTAGCTACGACCACGGCCCAGGGCGATTTCGTTGCGAAAGGAGTCGTGAGATCGATATGCGCGAGGATGGTGGAGGTTGAACCGTACAGTGTCGTCAGTTCGGCCAGTACTTTCTGGTCGATCGCCGCATCCGATGTGGTGTTGGTCCTCTGGGCTGCGGCCACCCCGCCACATACGGAGCAAAGGCAGGCAGCCAGAAGCCACGGCATCACCTCGCGCAGGGCACGCCGGAGACGATTGCCAGTGATTTGCGACGTCCCTGGTGCGGGCAGCGGCCGGCTTATCCAGGGAAATGACGGGACTGCAGACAATTCGCGCATGATCGTGCCTCCCCTCTCTGGCGCGAACATACCACCGCAAATCGCGCCATTTATGGCATGCGTGTAGCGTTCGTGGGTGCGCGAACGGACAACTATGCCTCGCGCACGTTCGGCGCGTCTGCGTGGCTCAGGCGATGGCCGTATTCGCACTGCGTGCGTGCGTGCGCCTGCGGTATTCGTCGCAGCGTTGCTCGACCAGGGCGCGGTGGTCTGGCAGGTCATCCAGGGCCTGCATCGCCGCCTGCCGGATCATGGCGAATTCGCGGCTGGCTTCGACGCCGCGCGGATAGGCGCTGCGCAGGGGTTCGAGATTGGTCTCGAACTCCATGCCGTAGAGCATGTATTGCCAGCTCGACACCAGGAACATCTCGAGGTCCCCGACGAAATCGAGGCGGTGTGGCGGCCGGTGCCGCCACTGCGCCAGCTTGTCCTGCAGGCTGG
>JAJZET010000138.1 GCA_021805685.1 Pseudomonadota bacterium | reverse complement strand
CTTCCACGCGTCCATGTTGCGCTCGGTCAGTTCGTTCACCATCGCCCACGGGGTCTGGCCCATCAGGCTATTGAGCTGGGTGCGGAACTGCTGCTGCTGGTCGAGGAACACCTGCAGGCTGCGCTCTAGGTACGGGCCCATGAAACCCTGCAGCGAATCGCCATAGAAGCGGATGATCTGGCTGAGCAGCTGGGGCGACAGCATCGGCTGCCCCTTCTCCTCGTGCTCGGAGATGATCTGCAGCAGCACCGAACGGGTCAGGTCCTCGCCGGTCTTGGCATCGCGGACCTCGAAGTCCTCGTTGTCCAGCACCAGCTGGCGCACCTCTTCCAGCGTGATGTAGCTGGAGATCTCGGTGTCGTAGAGCCGACGGTTCGGGTACTTCTTGATGGTGCGTTTGTTTTGTGCCATGCGGCGAATCTAGCAGGAGATATTGCGCCGCACCAGTAGACCAATGGCATGCATCCCCCGAAATTGGTCTGCTCCACCAAGGCCGTGGCGCGGCGATGTGCGCCGCGGTGGTCTGCAGCAAAAGCGGCGGATCAGTGCCCGACCGCGCCGCCTGCGCTGCCGAACGGTGGCTTGGCGAGCCACAGGATGGGGATCAGCAGCATGAACAGCACCGCACAGCCCCAGAACACGTCGTTCACTGCCAGCGTGAGCGCCTCGCGGTTCACCAGTTGATCGACCAGCCCCAGGCTCTGCATGTGCGGCATGCCGCGGCGGGACAGGTCCTGCAGGAATTGCGTGGCCGCCGGATTGGCACTGTTGACGCTTTCGGTGAGGTTGGCGTGGTGCAGCTCGCTGCGGTGCTGCCACAGCGTCACCGTGATCGCGGTGGACATGCTGGAGCCCATGGTGCGGCAGAAGTTGGACAGGCCTGAGGCGCTGGCGATCTCCGAGGCGGGCAGGCCGGAGAGGTAGATCTGGTTGAGCGGAATGAAGAAGCAGGGGATGGCCAGGCCCATCACGAAGCGCGGCAGCACCAGCGTGTCGAACGAGGCGTTGGAATCGAAGCTGGCGAACCAGTACGCGGTGAGCGCGAAGATGACGAAGGCGAACGTCACCACCGCGCGCAGATCGAGCCGGTGCATGTTCTTGCCCAGCACCGGCGAGAGCAGGAAGGCCAGTATGCCCACCGGTGCGGTGGCCAGGCCTGCCCAGGTCGCCGTATAGCCCAGGTCGAGCTGCAGCCAGAGCGGGAACACCACGTTGATACCGAAGAACGCGAACATGCCCAGCGTCAACGCCACCACGCCCACGGTGAAGTTGCGCTGCCTGAACAGGGAAAGATCCACCACCGGATGCTTGGCGTGGATCTCCCACACCACCAGGAAGGTGAGGCAGACCAGGGCCACGATGCCCAGAGTGAGGATCAGCGGCGAGGCGAACCAGTCGTGGTCGTTGCCGTTGTCCAGCATGAACTGCAGGCAGCCCACGCCCACCACCAGCAACACCAGGCCCACCGCGTCGATCGGCGCCTTGAGGGTCTTGGTCTCGCGCTTGTGCAGGATCGTCCAGGTGATGATCGCCGCGGCCACGCCCACCGGCAGGTTGATGTAGAAGATCCACGGCCACGAGAAGTTGTCGGTGAGCCAGCCGCCCAGGATCGGGCCGAAGATCGGCGCCACCACCACGGTCATCGCCCACAACGCCAGTGCGATGCCCTGCTTCTCCTTCGGGTAGCTGTTCAGCAGCAGGGTCAGCGACAGCGCCACCATCGGGCCGGAGCCGGCGCCCTGCATCAGGCGGCATACCACCAGCATCGGCATGCTGGTAGCGAGTCCGCACAGCATCGAGAACACCACGAACAGCAGCACCGACACCACGAAGGTGCGTACCTCGCCGAAGCGCCGCGCCAGCCAGCCGGTCAGCGGCTGCATGATCGCGCTGGCCAGCGCATAGGAGCTGATCGTCCAGGTGCCCTCGTTGGGGCTCACGCCCAGGCTGCCGGAGATGTGCGGCACCGCCACGTTGACGATGGTCATGTCCAGCACTTCCATGAAGGTGCTGAACGCGACGGCGATGGTGAGCAGCGCCAGCGGGCCGCCGTGCAGCGGCTTCAGCGGGGCGTCGTTCTCGGGCGTGGTGGCCATGCGGGGCTCGCGCAAGTGAAGGGGCTGGAGGGCCTCGGGGTCTGCGGTTCCCGCCTGGGCGGGAATCGGGCTGGTTCCCGGTGGAGGCCCGCTCGCGCGGGTATCGCACCGAGACGAACCGGTCCGGTCACGCTCAGCGCGACTGGCCGGTTGCGCCAAGATTGGCGCGGATCACCTTGTCGGCTTCGGCGTCGGCCTGGCTGGCAATCCCGTCGTACACGCTGGTCACCGCAGCCGGCTGCGCGGGGCCACTGGCCAGCGTCTGGCCATGGTCGTCGCGGATATCCACGGTGACGTCGGCCGACAGGCCCACGCGCAATGGGTGCCGGTCGAGCTCCTTGTCGTCCAGCGCGATCCGCACCGGCACGCGCTGAACCACCTTGATCCAGTTGCCGGTGGCGTTCTGCGCGGGCAGCAGCGAGAACACGCTGCCGGTGCCGGCGCCGAGGCCGATCACCTTGCCGTGGTATTTCACCTTGTCGCCGTACAGGTCGGTGGTGAGCGTCGCCGGCTGGCCGATGCGGATATGGCGCAGCTGGTTTTCCTTGAAATTGGCATCCACCCACAGGTGGTGCAGCGGCACCACGCTCATCAACGGCTGTCCCGGCGCCACGCTGTTGCCGAGCTGCACGCTGCGCTGGGCCACGTAGCCGGATACCGGTGCCACGATGGTGTTGCGCTGTGCGGCGATCCAGGCGGCGCGGAAGTTGGCGCGGGCCTGCTGCACGGCCGGGTTGTCGGCGATGTCGGTGCCGGCGATGGCGGCGTGCGCGGCCTGCGCCTGCGCCTGCGCCGCATCCAGCGCGGCCTGCGCTGCGGCCACGGCGTCACGCAGGTGTTGCACGACCTCGGGCGACTCGGCCTGCGCTGCCACCAGCGGCAGGTGGCGCTTGAGGTCGGCCTCGGCCTTGGACAGCTCGATCCTGCGCGCGGCAACCGCGGCATCGGCGCTGTTGGCCGTGTCGGTTTGTCCGCGTACCTGGCGCACCGCGAGCGCCAGCGCGCTGCGTGCCTGGCGCAGACGCACGTCGGC
>JAJZET010000144.1 GCA_021805685.1 Pseudomonadota bacterium | reverse complement strand
GCCCAGCCACAGCAGCAGCAACGGGAAGAAATACGCCACACCGCCAAACAGGAAACGCAACAGGTCGGCGACCCAGGCGCCCACCGCGCCGCCGAGGTTGTGGATGTGCGCGGACCCACTGGTGCTCGACCAGCCGGGATCCCTGACGTCGTAGCTGAACAGGCACACCAGCAGGTACAGCGCCAGCGGTAGCAACACCAGGGCACCTGCCTCGCGCAGGCGGCGCTTCAACTCGTCGCTCAGGCCAGCCGACTCCTTCTTTTGCTTGACGTTTGCGCTTGGCGCCACCGGGACGTGCTTCCGTTTCGACAGTCCGGGCAAGTCTACACAGGCGGCGGAGGCTTCCATAGCCGGGAGCTTGAATCGGCGCGCCGCCTTCCCCATTCTTGCGGATCGGCTCGCCATGGCGATGCAACCCGAACGGCCCTTGCGGCGAATACCACGCCAGGCCAACCACTGCTGAGGAACCCGCGCATGACCGCCACGCCCAAACACACCCGCCTGCTGATCCTCGGCTCCGGCCCCGCCGGCTACACCGCCGCGGTCTATGCCGCGCGCGCCAACCTCAAGCCGACGCTGATCACCGGCCTGCAGCAGGGCGGCCAGTTGATGACCACCACCGAGGTGGACAACTGGCCCGGCGACGTGGAAGGCCTGCAGGGTCCGGCGCTGATGCAGCGCATGGCCGAGCATGCCGAGCGGTTCCACACCGAGATGATCTTCGACCACATCCACAGCGTGGATCTCGCCAAGCGCCCGTTCCGCCTCACCGGCGACTCCGGCGAATACACCGCCGATGCGCTGATCATCGCCACCGGCGCCACCGCCAAGTACCTCGGCATCGCCAGCGAGGAGAAGTTCAAGGGCAAGGGCGTGTCAGCCTGCGCCACCTGCGACGGCTTCTTCTTCCGCGAGCAGGAAGTGGTGGTGATCGGCGGCGGCAACACCGCCGTGGAAGAGGCGCTGTACCTCTCCAACATCGCCAGCAAGGTCTACCTGGTGCATCGCCGCGACAAGCTGCGCGCCGAGAAGATCATGCAGGACAAGCTGTTCGAGAAGGCCGCCGCCGGCAAGATCGAGCTGGTCTGGAACCACACCGTGGACGAGGTGCTGGGCGACGACTCCGGCGTCACCGGCGTGCGCGTGAAGGACGTCAATTCCGGCGCCACCCGCGACATTGCCGCCACCGGCTTCTTCGTCGCCATCGGCCACACACCCAACACCGGCATCTTCGCCGGCCAGCTGGAAATGCACGACGGCTACCTCCGGATCAAGAGCGGCCAGAACGGCATGGCCACCATGACCTCGGTGCCCGGCGTGTTCGCCGCCGGCGACGTGGCCGACCACGTCTACCGCCAGGCGATCACCTCGGCCGGCTTCGGCTGCATGGCCGCGCTGGACGCCGAGCGCTGGCTGGAGCAGCAGACTCCGGCCGGTTGATCGGGCTCTTTGCTTGTGATCCCGGCACGGGCCGGGATCACAAGCGAAGCCAGCGACCCAACAAGTCAGAAATCTTGGATCGAACCTCGATGAGCGTCGCCACGCTGCACTACATCCACGATCCGCTGTGCGGCTGGTGCTATGCCGCGCAGCCGCTGGTGGGCGCGGCGCTGGCGCAACTGGGCGGCCGTCTCGCGCTGCACCTGCACGGTGGCGGCCTGTTCGGCGAACCACGTGGCGTCGACGCAACGCTGGCGCAGCACATCGTGCAGTCCGACGAACGCATCGCCCAGCTCAGCGGCCAACCCTTCGGCGAGGCCTACAGGCAGGGCCTGCTGGCGGAGGATGGCACCGTGCTGTATTCGCTGCCGCCGATTGCCGCGGTGCTGGCCGCCGAGTCGCTGGACGCGACAAAGGCCTACCCGATGCTGGCGGCGATCCAGAACGCGCACTACCAGCGCGGCCTGCGCGTGGCGGAGCCGGCCGTGCTGGCCGAACTGGCCGAGGAAACCGGCCTGGCAGGCGTGCCGTTCGCACAAGCGCTGGCGCGCGCCGAAGGCCATGCCGTGTTCGAACACGTGCAGGCCAGCCGCCGCCTGCTGGACGAGGCGGGCGGCCACGGCTTTCCCACCCTGCTGCTGGAAGCCGACGGGCGCCGCGCGCTGCTGCCGCATCACCACTACTACGGTCGCACCGAAGCTTTCGTGCAGATGCTCGCTGCGCAGCTGCCGGCGCTGCACTAGCCTTTGCGCGTGACCGAAGCACGCTTCCACCCGCGCATCGCCGACATCCAGGCCGCCGACTGGGATGCCTTGCGCCCCGACCGCAATCCCTTCGTTTCGCACGCCTTCCTGCTGGCGCTGGAGGACAGCGGCTGCATCCGGCCCGAATGGGGCTGGCAGGCGCACCACCTTGGCCTGTATGACCACGGCCGGCTATGCGCCGCCGCGCCGCTGTACCTCAAGGGCAACTCGCACGGCGAGTTCGTATTCGACTGGAGCTGGGCCGCCGCATGGGAACGCGCCGGCGGCGACTACTACCCCAAGCTGCTCTGCGGCGTGCCCTACTCGCCCATCACCGGCCCGCGCCTGCTGGCCGGCGGCGATGCCGACCTGCAGCGCGCGCTGGCCGGGGCGATGCGCCGCGAAGCGGAACGCCTGCAACTCTCGTCGGTGCACGCCAACTTCCTGCCCGCCGATGAAGCCGACGCCTTCGACACGGACTGGCTGGCGCGCTCCGACGTGCAGTTCCACTGGCACAACCGCGACTGGCGCGACTTCGACGGCTTCCTCGCCGCGCTCAGCCACAAGAAGCGCGCGAACATCCGCCATGAACGCGCCCGCGTCGCGGCGGCTGGCCTGCGCATCGAGTGGCGCGACGGCGGCACGCTCACGGCAGCCGAATGGGACGAGGTGCATGCGCTCTACCTCGCCACCTTCGACGCCAAGGGCAACCACGCCGCGCTGACGCCCGCGTTCTTCCGCCGGCTCGGCGGCCTGGCGCAACTGGCGCTGGCCCGCGACGCCGACGGTATCGCCGCGATGGCGCTGTTTCTCGAAGGCAACCGCGTGCTGTACGGGCGCTACTGGGGCAGCCGCATCGACGTGCCTGGCCTGCATTTCGAGCTGTGCTATTACCGCGGCATCGAGCACGCGATCGCGCGCGGCCTGCAGCGCTTCGAACCCGGCGCGCAAGG